>CANCSY010000015.1 GCA_947380915.1 Beijerinckiaceae bacterium | reverse complement strand
CTTCCACCGCTTCCTCAATTCCAGAAAACCTCACCACCTCTACAGCGGTTTATACAGCGACCGCTACGGATCCTGACGCTAACACAACCCTTTCGTATTCAATCTCCGGCGGAGCTGACGCTGCCCTGTTCAACATCAACTCATCGACGGGCGCGGTGACCTTCAAGGCGTCACCGAACTATGAAGCGCCGAAGGATGTGGGCGCTAACAACGTCTACGATATCGTTGTCCAAGCATCCGATGGTTCACTTACCGCTACAAAGTCTGTAGCGATCACAGTGACTGATGTCCCAGAATCCTCCACATCAAGCCTCCACGGAATGACCTACTTCTGGAAGCCAGATGCTACGGGCAAGCACGCTCTGTTGTCCGGTGTATCTGTGAACGCCAATGGCGGCGCTGGACCTGTTGAAGGCGCTAATGCTCCCATCCAGGTCAAAAACATTGCCTGGGACGCTGCTGGTCACGTTACGGCTGATGTCTATGCCCATATCACAACGGGAATGGACTCGTTTGACCTAAATCTGGATTTTGGAAACGGAACGAACGGAGCGTTCACATCGGCGATAGGTTCAACTTGGACTTTGCTCAACAGCTCATCGGCTTCGTCGCTCCTCATTTCTGGCTATTCTCTGACAGCGACGGGTTCTGGCGATGTGAAGCTGGGTTCGCTCGCCTTCGATGTCGGTTCAGCCTCTCAGGCTCATATCGGCGTGAATGGCGGATCAGATGTTTCATTCAACGACGTCGCGACGAAGGCGACGGCTTTCGCCTACGATATGGCTCACTCAACCACAGGAGCCGATGGGAGCTTCACCATTTCGTCAGTTGCTTCTGGGAATTACGCCCTCACCGCTACCAGAGGTATCACCGACCTTGGTGCCACGATTACATCGGCTGACGCTTTGTCGGCTCTGAAACTAGCTGTCGCCGTAAATCCAAACGCCACAGTGAACGGGCAACAACTCGCTGTGTCGCCATTTCAGTTCATGGCGGCTGATGTGAATGGTGATGGAAGGGTTACGTCGGCTGATGCTTTGGCTATCTTGAAGATGGCTGTCCATCTTACGGGAGCCATTACGCCCGAATGGATGTTCGTTGAGGACACCCGTGATTTCTACGACGACGCGAACGGTGTCTTTACGCTGAACCGTTCCAATGCTTCGTGGGATCATACCATCAACGCCAATGTGGTGGGCAACACCACGGATAATCTGGTCGGGATCATCAAGGGCGATGTGAACGGTAGCTGGGTTCCGCCGACTGGTTCGTCCTATGTGGAGACACTCCAGCCGTCCTATTTCACGACGCTCGCTAATACGATCCATTCGCCTATCAGCGAGTGGGGCGTGCTGTAATATCTGAAGTAGCCGCACCTGCCGGGGGAGCGGGGAAGTGGACGTAGACTCGATCACAATCGGCCGCGCACTTCCATCACACTCGTGCTAGAGCTTAGCATTAAGAGATGGTGGAGGAAGCCCCCCGTGCCTCGGAACCACCGGAGGGGTCGGTGACCATGGACCCGTGGGTGTTCCGCTGCGCGGACTGAACCGCCCCCCACCACCCCGGGGGCTCTCCACGGAAGTGCCGGGCTGAAAAATATGGGGCATAAAATTGGACCTAGGCGACTGTTTCACTGCCCCAAGCACCTGAATAATTTGCGTCTCCTATAGTGTCTCAATTTAGAACGAGGAACATATAATCTCTTATAAGCAGTTAGATAGTAGCATAGAGCAGCCGCCTTCTAAGCGGCAGGTCGCAGGTTCGAGCCCTGCCGGGGTCGCCATCAAGGCCGCAGATACTCCATTGAAGGTGGCGAGAGGGAACCGCCGCCCTCAATGTTCATTGTAAGTTTTCGACAGCATACTTTTGTCGAAATTTGCAGTGAGGTGGGTATGAGCCCCAAATGGCTTTCGCTTCTCGTGGGAACCACAGCTCTTCTGACTGTTCCTGCCGCCGCCCAGCAGATCGCCGGAACGCCCGGCTCGCCAACGGCGACCACGACCATCGAGGGCAATGTCCTTCCCCCCACGCCGCAGCCTTTCGAAGGCTCCATCAGTCTCAACGCCGATCAGTCGAAACCCGCCTGGCCAGCGCGCGTCACGCCCCCCAAGGGCGCGCCAAACGTGCTGCTGATCATGACGGACGACACAGGCTTTGGCGCAGCCTCGACCTTTGGCGGCGTGATTCCGACCCCCAATGTCGATCTGATCGCGCAGGAGGGTCTGCGCTACACGAACTTCCATTCGACAGCACTGTGTTCGCCCACGCGCGCCGCCTTGCTCACCGGCCGCAACCACCATTCCGTAGGGTTCGGCGTGATCTCGGAGGCCGCGACGGGCTTTCCCGGCTACAACAGCATCATCGGCAAGAACAACGCCACCATCGGGCGCGTGCTGCTGGAGAATGGCTATCGCACATCCTGGTTCGGCAAGAACCATAACACGCCCAGCTGGGCCGCAAGCCAGGCCGGACCTTTTGACCAGTGGCCGAACGGGCTGGGTTTCGAATATTTCTACGGCTTCGTGGGGGGCGACGCGAGCCAGTGGGAGCCGAATCTCTTCCGCAACACCTCGCCCATCGCGCCCTATGTGGGCAAGCCCGGCTGGAATCTGACCACCGCCATGGCGGACGAGGCCATCGGCTGGCTGAACCAGCTGAACGCCATCGACCCCACCATGCCCTTCTTCCTGCATTACACGCCCGGCGGAACCCACGCGCCCCATCACCCCACGCCCGAATGGATCGACAAGATCAGCGGCATGCATCTCTTTGACAAGGGATGGAACAATTTGCGCGACCAGATCTTCGCCAATCAGAAACGGCTCGGCGTCATCCCGCAGGACGCACAGCTGACATCATGGCCCGCCAATCTGCTGAAAAACTGGGACACGCTGAGCGACGAAGAGAAGAAACTCTTCATCAGGCAGGCGGACGTCTATGCGGCCTATCTCGCCTATACCGATCACGAGATCGGGCGCGTCATCCAGTCCGTGAAGGACATGGGCAAGTTCGACGACACCCTGATCATCTACATCGTCGGCGACAACGGCGCCTCGGCTGAAGGATCGCCCAATGGGACGCCCAGCGAAGTGCTCCAGTTCAATGGCGTCGAACTTCCGGTCGCCCAGCAGATGAAATGGTACGACGCCTGGGGCTCCCAAATGACCTACAATCACATGGCGGTGCCATGGGCCTGGGCCTTCGACACGCCGTTCAAATGGACCAAGCAGGTTCCCTCCTTCTTCGGCGGCACGCGGCAGGGCATGGCCATGTCCTGGCCAAAGCGCATCACCGACAAAGGCGGCATTCGGCATCAGTTTCATCATGTGATCGACATCGCGCCGACGATCCTTGAAGCTACCGGCGTCAGGGCCCCCGATTTCGTTGATGGCGTCGAACAGAAGCCGATCGAAGGCGTGAGCATGGGCTACACCTTCGACAAGGCGAACGAAAAGGCGCCGTCGCACCGCCGCCTGCAATATTTCGAGATGATGGGCCTGCAGGGCCTCTACAGTGACGGATGGATGCTCAGCGCGGTTCCGATCCGCGCGCCATGGGAGCTGCTCGGGGCGGCTGTTTCCGATCCCGCGAGCGCCTTCAAGTTCGAGCTCTATGAGGTCAGCAAGGACTGGACGCAGAACAACGATCTGGCCGCCGCCAATCCCCGCAAGCTGGAGGACATGCAGAAGCTCATGTTCGCCGAATTCGGCAAGCATCAGGTCCTGCCGCTCGACGCCTCGGTGGCCACGCGCATGGTGACGCCGCGTCCTTCGATCGGCGAGCGAAACGAGTTTGTCTACACCGCGCCCGTCACCGGTATTCCGCGTGGAACCGGACCAGACCTGCTCAACACCTCCTACACGATCACCGCCGATATCGAGATCCCCCAAGGCGGCGCGGAGGGCATGATCGTCACGCGCGGCGGCAGGTTCGGCGGCTACGGATTGTATCTCATCAAGGGCAAGCCCGTCTTCACCTGGAACCTGCTCGACCTCGAGCGCGTGCGCTGGGAGGCCGAGCAGCCGCTGGCGCCCGGCAAGCACCGCATAAGCTATGATTTCAAATATGAGGGCCTCGGCTTCGCGACGCTCGCCTTCAACAATGTCAGCGGGCTCGGGCGCCCAGGGGTGGGGACGCTGACAGTGGACGGCAAGGTCGTCGCCACCAAGACCATGGCGCGTTCCGTGCCCCTGACGCTGCCTTGGGACGAGACCTTCGACATCGGCTCTGACACCGGCACGCCCGTGGACGACAAGGACTACCAGATACCCTTCGCCTTCACGGGCAAGCTGGACAGGCTCACCATCAGCGTGGATAGGCCCAGGCTCACGGCGGATGACGAGAAGAAACTCGTCGAAGCCAGCCAGAAATCGAATGATGCAGCCACGCAGCCCGCCCTGGACGCAAGATGAACCCTGAGCGGCGAAGATGAGCCTGCCGGGGTCGCCAGTCAGATGCGGCATTTTCGCCCCGGGATATTCGATTCCTTACCCAAATCATGGTTGCGCACTGGAACAAGCTGCTGCTGCGCTTTAAGTAGGATCCACGCGCATCCTAAAGCCGCAGGAGTTTCCCATGGGCCTTCGCATCAACGACACCATCCCCGACCTCACCGTCGAAACCGACCAGGGCTCTTTTGGCCTGCATGAATGGATCGGCGATCACTGGGCGATCCTGTTTTCCCACCCCAAGGATTTCACGCCGGTCTGCACGACCGAATTCGGCGCCGTCGCGCAGCTTTCGGCCGAATGGGCCAAGCGCGGCACGAAGGTCATCGGCGTCTCCGTCGACAGCGCCGAGGATCACCGGAACTGGAAGAAGGACATCGAGCAGGTGGCCGGCGCCAAGGCGGGCTTCCCGATCATCGCCGATGTGGGGCTGGTGGTCTCCAAGGCCTTCGACATGCTGCCCGCCGAAGCCTATCTGCCGGATGGACGCACCCCCAATGACAGCGCCACCGTGCGCTCGGTCTTCATCATCGGGCCGGACAAGAAGCTGAAGCTCTCCATGACCTATCCCATGAGCGTGGGCCGCAACTTCGCGGAGGTGCTGCGCGCGCTGGACGCCCTGCAGACCGCCGCCAAGGGCGTGGCGACCCCCGCCAACTGGATCGTGGGCGAGGATGTCATCATCCCCACCGCCGTCAGCGATGCGGACGCAAAGGCGAGGTTTGGTGATTTCAAGACCATCCTTCCCTATCTGCGCAAGGCGAAGCTGCCGGTCTAGAAACCGGCCATAAGCCCGCCAATGCTTCCACGGAGCGCGCCATGACATCCCCTTCCCCCTATCATGGCGCCCTGCCCTCCCATGGGCGTTTCGCCTATAGCCCGATCACCCGGCGCCCCCGCTGGCGCTGGCCAAATGGGGCGGGGCTGGCGGTCTATATCGGGTTCAATCTCGAGCATTTCGCCTTTGGGGAGGGGCTGGGCGCCAATATAGGTCCAGCCTCCCCCCAGCCGGACGTGCTGAATTATTCCTGGCGCGAATATGGCAATCGCGTCGGCGCCTGGCGGTGCCTGGAGCTGTTTGACGCCCTGGGCCTGCCAACGGCCGCGATCCTGAACACCGCCCTCTATGACCATTGCCCCGAGCTGATCGAGGCCTTTGTGGCGCGTGGCGATGAACTTGTCGGCCACGGCCATACCAACGCCGAGCGGCAGGCCAGTTTCCCGGTGGAGGACGAACGCGCCTTGCTGGCGGCCTGTCGCGCCCGGATCCATGCGCAAAGCGGCGTCGAGGCGCGCGGCTGGCTCTCCCCGTGGATCTCGGAAAGCTCCGTGACGCCGGACCTGCTGGCCGAAACCGGCTATGCCTATACGCTCAACTGGTGCCACGACGATCAGGTGACGCCCATGGCCACGCGCAGCGGCAAGACCCTGTGGTCCGTGCCCTATCCGCAGGAAATGAACGACATTCCCATGATCGTCGCCCGGCAGATGGACGGCAAGGATTTCGCCGGGATGATCATCGACAATTTCGACGAGATGCTGGAGCAATCCACACGGCAGCCCCTGGTCATGGGCATAGCCCTGCATCCCTATATCGTGGGCCAGCCCTATCGCCTGCGCCATCTGCGCCGCGCCCTCGCCCATATCGCGGCGGCCCGGGACGCCGGGCAGATCTGGATGACCACGCCCGGCGCCATTTGCGATGCGGCGGTCGCGCAGGCGTCCAGCGCCCCGGCCTGACAGTAACAATCCCGGCTTGCATCAGGCGTCCGGCGCATGTTTTTGCACTCAGCCAAATTTATTCTCATTCAATTAAATGTTTTTACATGCAAATAAATTTATCACCAGTTTGCAGCATTCAATTAAATTGAATAACAATTATTCTGAGTTGATTGCAGTTGCGTGGATGTGAAAATGGCGATGCGTGGACGGCCAAAGGCGCCGGGAATGGTGCAGATCTGTTTCCGGGTTCCCGGGGATGTGGCGGACTTCATTCGCGACATGTCCATCAGAAACGACCGCCAGCCCGGCGCCGAACTCGCCCGCATGTTGCGCCCCCTGATCGAAACGGAAAAGAAACGTCGGGCCTGGGAAGAGGTGCAGCAGGCGAACGCGCGTCCGAAGGAGGCGATCGAGTCGCCTGCGAAAGAGCCCCGCAAGAAGAAATCCGCCAAAGAGTCGACAGCCCCGGCGCACGACGACGGACAGGACCTTTTCGGCCTCGCCACTATGGAACCACCCGCCACCAGGGGGTGAGGGGCTATCGCGAAAGTGGGGACGACGGTGTCGGGGCCGGACCATGGGCGAAGCAGCCCGGCCCCCGGATCCCTCAGGCGGCGTAGGCGATGCCGGCCCGCACCTCCTGGATCGCCTGCTCGACCAGCGCCATCGCCCGTGCCCGGTGACCACCCTTGTTGGGCGCAGCCCTATCGAGGGATCGCAGCGCGGCGTTCAGGGCGCGCAGCGCATCCTGCATATTGGGCTAGGCGGCGCTCGCCTCAGCGGTCAGATCAGCCGTCACCACGGCTGCGGCGGCGAGCCCAAGGGTTCCCTGGGCGAGCGATCTTCTGGAGAATTTTCTCATGGCCATTCCTCCGGTTTGCTGGAGTGGCGTCGCCTGTGGACGCCGACAGATTGCAATCTGAAATGCATTCATCGTCAAGCTGAAGTTTTACAGGGACCATCCAGCACGGACGGCGGAACAAGAGCCTCGCTGCCTCGTTTCAACGGGGATCGCCATCGGAAGGACCAGACATGCGCAAACGACTGAACCTCCTGTTGATGGCCGGTCTGGCGCTTGTCAGTCTCGCCCCTCCCTGCGCCGCCCAGAACGTCGGCGTCCCCACGCCTCAGGACACGCTCGAAAACAACCTGAACGCCCTGCGCGGCCCAAGCCCCGGCGCGCCGCCGCGCATCAGCGTTCCCACGCCGCAGCAATCGCTCGATGGCAATATCGACAGCCTGCGGCCCGGCGGCCCGGCCGTCGACCGGCCCACGCCACAATATTATCCACCCGCCGCCGCCAACGCTCCCAGCCATCACCCCGGGGCAGACGCCCTGCTCTCCCCCACCGGGGTCAAGCTCAAGCCCGCCCAGAGCGGCGCATGGCAAAAAGCACGGACGCGACATCGCAAGCCGCGGGTCAGGTGATCTCAAAAGAAAAGGGCGGCCCGCGCTGGCGGACCGCCCTCCTTTTTCAATGTGCGCCCGATCAGAGCGAGGGAATGTAATCCTTCAGGATCGGGAACCAGATGCCCAGGTAGGTCTGCGGCCACGGGATCGCCAACAGCTTGTCGAAGACCACCCAGATGAAGACCGTGAGGCCCGCCGCCTGGGGAACGACCAGCTTCCAGGGCTCCGGCCCTTCGAGGCGCATGTAGAGCACCACGAAGATCGGCACTGTCGGGATGAGGCCGATCACCGCCATGGACCCCATGAAGGCCAGCAGCCAGCCGTAGAAGATGGCGCCACGGAAGGCGACCGTCGACGGCGGCAGATGGCCGGTGTCGGACTCCAGATCCATGTGGATCTTCTCGTCAGCTTTCCCCTCGCCCCCTGCGGTCGCCAGCGCAGGCTTGCGGCTCACCTCGTTGAGCAAGGCGAAGCACACGAAGATCAGTCCGAGCGTGCCCACGATCAGGGGAACGATCGCGGCATGGCGGTTCCAGCGCGACGCTTCGAACAGCATCACCGAGATGACGCAGATCACGAAGACATGGAACCAGTTGTGCTTCTGGAAGTTGAACGAGCCGTAGCCGCTCATCATCTTCAGCACGCCACCTTCCTTGCGGATATCCGAAATCAGGGGGCGAACCAGTCCATAGATCGAGACGACGAAGAGCACGATCACGAGGGGACGGGCGAACCACTCCACCCCATAACGCTGAATGGAGATGAACATATAACGCTCGATCACATCACCCAGCACGAGGCCGAGGATCAGCGGCGGGCGCGGCCACCTCAACTGCTTCATGGTCCAGCCGAAGATGCCGAAGATGAGCAGGGTCCACAAGTCGCCCCAGTTGCGCGAGCCCTGGAAGGCGCCGATGTAGATGATGCCCAGAACGCTGGGCATGATCAGCGTGTAGCGCAGGGTCGCCAGACGGGCGAACTGCGTCGAGAAAGCGTAGCACATGCCAGCGCCCAGCACGTTGGCCAGAGCCACCGACCAGACCATGGAATAGGTGATGTGCAGGTTCTTCGACAGCATGTCGGGACCCGGCACAAGGCCATGGATCATGAAGGCGCCAAGCAGAATCGCCATGCCGGCGGAGCCGGGCACGCCGAAGGCGACGGTGGGGACAAGCGCCCCGCCCTCACGCGAGTTGTTGGCGCTTTCGGAAGCGATGACGCCGCGCACGTCGCCACGCCCGAAGGTCTGCGCCGCGCCCTTTTCGGTACGCACCGCATGACCATAGGCCAGCCAGTCCACGACCGCGCCGCCGATGCCGGGAATGGCGCCCAGCGCCGCACCCAGCCAGGAGCAGCGGACCACGAGCCACAGGTTGTCGAAGCAGTCGCGAGCGCCCTGCAACATGCCTTCCTTGTCGGTCTTGGTCATGTCGCCGGAAATGGCGGTCCGCGCAATGGCGAGGTCAGCCAGTTCAGGCAGCGCGAACAGGCCAAGCACGATCGGCACAAGCGGCGCGCCCTCCCAGAGGTAGAGGGTGTCGAGCGTGTAGCGAAGCGTTCCCGTCTGCGGATCCGATCCGATCATGGCGATCATCACGCCCAGCGACGCAGCGCCAAGACCGCGCAACGGCGCCTTGCCCGAAAGGGTCGCCACGAAGGAAATGCCCAATACCGAGAAGGCCAGAAGTTCTGGCGATCCTATGTAGAGCATCACCGGCCGCAGGATCGGGATGGAGATGGCCATCAGGAAGGCGCCGAAGACGCCGCCCATCATGGAGGACATGTAGGCCGCGGACAAAGCACGGCTGGCTTCGCCCCTTTTGGCCATGGGCAGGCCATCCAGAACTGTGGCTGCGGACCCGGCTCCCCCGGGTACGCCGAACAGAATGGCTGGAATGGGGTCGCCTGTCGCAGTGGTTGAGGCAAGACCCAACAGCAACGCCATGGCGGCGATCGGGTCCATGCTGAATGTGAAGGGCAAAAGCAGTGCGGTTCCCGCCAGACCACCAATGCCGGGCAGAATGCCCAGAACAAGACCCATGATGACGCCGCAGCACAGCATCAGCATGGTCCAAGGGTTAAACATCAAGACGAAGGCCTTACCGGCCGCGTCGAGCATACTCACATCCATAGGGTTTCCTTCCGGGTCTGCCCTGTTTTTTTGAAGGGAACGGGGCTCTTCCCACACCCCATCCCTGCTATCTTTCGAGCGCGCACACGAACACTCGCACGCTACGAAAGTGGCACACACCTTCACGGAACCCGCCTTCAAGTGACAATCATTTGGATGTGATACGTTTGTGAGTTTCGCTCGCGAGACCGTGAAGTCGCCGTGAAGGCTTGACGAAACCAAGGGCTGCCCGGATGTTGAGGCCCAACACACGCAGGTGATCGGCGCTTCAGGATCATCTCACAAAATCGGGAGGACATCGTGTCCACAGCTCTTGAGCGCAATTATGACGGAATCATCATTGGCGCAGGACATCATGGGCTCGTTCTGGGCAGCTATCTGGCGCGGACGGGGCTGAAGATTCTTCTGGTCGAGCGTCGACTCGATTACGGCGGCGGACTCTGCACCAAGGAGGCGACGAAGCCGGGCTTTTATCACAACCTCCACTCCATCAATCATTTCCACATATCCGAGACGCCCTGGTTCCATGATCTGGGCCTTGGAGATCGCGTGGAATACATCACGCCCCCCTACGAATTCGGCCAGCCCCACAAGGATGGCACCGCGCTGGTCTTCGGTCGCCACCTCGACGAGACCCTCGCCAATGTGGCGCGCTTTTCGAAGAAGGACGCCCAGACCTTCAGGGATTGGAACCGCAAGGCCGAGGAGATCACCTCGCGCATCCTGATTCGCGAGCGCTACGCCGACCCGCTCCCCAGGGCCGAGCGTGAAGCCCTGCTCTCGCGCAGCGCCATCGGACGCGATTTTCTGGAGGTCGCAGCTCGCCAGCCCCTCGACGTGGTGCAGGAGCTTTTCGAGGACGAGCATGTGAAGCTGCTTTTCCTCTTCAAGGTCTCGCTCTTCGGCACCTGGCTGACGGACACCATGTCAAAGACCAGCCCCATGGGCTCGGTCATCCGCGCCTTTGATCTGGAGAGCGGCTACCAGCTGTGCAAGGGCGGCTCGTTCAATCTGGCGCGCGGGTTGATGGAGACCTTCATCGCGGCGGGCGGCGTCTACCAGCCTCAAGTGAATGTGAAGAACATCATCGTGGAGGGCGGCAAGGCCAGCGGCATCGAACTGGCCGACGGGCGCACCGTGCGCGCCAGCCAGTTCGTGGCGAGCACGCTGGACGTCCACCAGACCTTCGAGAAGCTGGTGGGACGCGACCAGCTGCCCACGGCCTTCGGCGAGAAGCTGGACAATTTCCAGTATACGGGGTGGAGCCTTTTCGGGGTGCATCTGGCGCTGGAAGAGAGCCCCCAATTCAAGGCCGCCGCCTTCGATCCCAACGTCAACCGCGCCCTCAAATGGAGTCTGGGCGCGGAGACCATGGAGGACCTGTCCTCCGCCTTCGAGGACGTAAAGGCGGGCCGCGTGCCGCGCATCATCCAGTTCGGCTCGGGGCCGCTGAGCCTGCTGGACCCGACACAGGCGCCCCCCGGCAAGCACACCACCTACGCCTGGCACGTGATGCCCATCAACCCCGACATCGGGGGCATGGACTACGAGGACTTCAAGGAGGAGTTCTCGGAGAAGATCATCGACGTCTTCGCCTCCTACGCGCCGAACCTCACGCGCAAGAACATCATCGGCAAATATGTCTACACCGGGCGCGAATATACCCAGGAAATGATCAACATGGTGCAGGGCGACATCTTCATGGGCGCCTTCAACGCCGAACAGGTCATGTACAACCATTTCGGCTACCGCACCCCCATCAGCAATCTCTACATGGCGGGCTCCGCCTGCCATCCCGGCGGCGCCATCTCCGGCGGAGCGGGCTATATCAGCGCGGGGATCATCGCGCGGGATCTCGGCCTGAAGCTCTGGTGGAAGCCATGGGATGCGGGCGAGTCGCTGGCGGGGCTGCCGGTGGGGTGAGGGTTGGGAGCCGCGCAATCTCGGGCGTGACCGCCTGTGGCCCCCGCGCTCCCGATCAGCGGCGCGCGCCCCCCACCCCATCCGCTGCGCGGCCGACCCTCCCCACGAGGGGGAGAGTATAGGCGCGCTTACAGAAAATAATCCTTGACTTTTACCCTAAAATAATCCACATAATCCTCCATCCCCGCCCCATGAGGGACTGGACGCGAGCGGTCGTATTCGGGTGGGCGGGGAGCGGTTCCTGCGGGGCGGCCTACCGGAGGCCCTCTCTCGGGCGATCATGAGCAAAAGGCATGGTTCATCGGCTGGCCGCCGGTGAATGGCCATAGGGGCGAAACCGTCCGCTGGCGCATGCCCAGTCACCCGTCCGTCCGGCACTACGACCGGTCTGAGCCGATGAGGCTCACAAACCCAGGATGCTGACAAGCGGTGGTCCGAAAGACCCCTTCGAAGCATCAAGGCCTGCCGTTCCCCCTCAGCCAGAGGGTGGAGCGTGTCGAGGCCGGGGCCAAGTGCGGGAGCCTTGATCGAATAATCCGCGCAGGGGGCGCCGCGAGGCGATCAACCCAACACCACCATAGCGCCCAACGGCGCCCCCCGCCCCTCACAGGGGCCATCGAAGACCCATCAACCCGGCGCGAGTTCGCGTGCGGGATGCGCAGCTTTGCAGCTATGGCAGACCCGCTCCGGTTTGCGGCGGATCAAGGACCGTCGCCAGCATTGCCACCAAGATAATGTGAGGAGATCTTCATGCGCCGCCCTTCTGTCATCATTCTATGGAGCTTCATCGTCACCCTCGTGGTCTGGGGGGCGCTGATCGCGGCCACGCCCGAGGGCGCCAGCATGCGCGGACCCATGATGGGTCATATGGGCTGGGACAGCGGCTTCCCCTGGCTGCGGGCGCGGCTCAAAGGCCCGCTGGAGGAGGCAGACATTCGCCGCATGATGGAGGCCTGGCTGGCGCAGGAGCGCAATCCCCGCCTCAAGCTCGGCCCCATCACGGCCAAGGGCGACGACACCTTTCAAGCCGACATCGTCACGAAGGACAATTCGCTGGTGCAGCGGTTCGATGTGGATCGCCGCACCGGCGCCATTCAGGCCGTGGAGGACTGACCATGATGTGGGACGGACACTGGCGCGAGATGATGGGCGGTTGGGGATATTCCTCCTGGGGCGGGTTGCACATGCTGTTTTCGCTGGCCGCGCTGGCGCTGCTCATCGCCTTCATCGTCTCGCTCTTCAGCCACCCGCGTGGAGGGCCACACCACCATCCGCCCCCGCCTGACGGCGACCAGAGGACCGGCATGGGCCTGGCCATTCTCGAAGAGCGCTATGTGCGAGGCGAGATCGACCGCGAAGAGTTCATGCTCAAGAAGCGCGATCTGATGGGGTAAACGCGTTGACATGGCCAGAGCCAATGCTATGGTCATGTCATCCTCGACATCGCAGAGATTGACGCCGGACGCTGACAGCGCTCCGGGATTTTGCGTTGGTTCGAGCCTTGAAAGGAGCGGATATTATGAACGACATCATTCGCATCATGCAGGCGGCCGATCAGGCGGCGCGCTGGCACAAGAGCCAGAAGCGCAAGGGCGAAGCGGCCGAGCCCTACATGAACCACTTGCTCGAGGTTGCGGCGCTTGTGGCGCAGGCGAGCGAGGGCGACCCGAACTGCATCATCGCCGCCCTCATGCACGATGCGGTGGAGGATCAGGACGTCACCCTAGCCGAGATCCGCGCCCTCTATGGCGAAGAAGTCGCCGCCATCGTCGCGGAAGTCACCGACGACAAGTCCTTGCTGAAGCAGGAGCGCAAGGAGATTCAGGTGCGCAACGCCCCCCACAAGAGCCGCGCCGCCTGCATCCTGAAACTCGCCGACAAGACCAGCAATGTGCGCGCGGTGATGCAGACCCCGCCGACCCACTGGCGCCTCGAGCGCAAGCAGGCCTATGTGGCCTGGGCGAAAGCGGTGGTGGCGGGCTTGCCGCACAAGCCCGACGGCCTGATGGCGCAATTCACGGACGCCACGGCGACCGCAGAAGCCACCTTCGACATGGAAACCGCTGGCTGACAAGCCAAACGGGGGGCGCCAGTCGGCAGTCCCCGCCGTTACTTGCCCGCGAGCTTGCCGTTGTTCCAGAAGGCCTGCTGAAGCATCTTGTTTTCGGCGTCATACATCACGCCCCGGCCATTGAAGACCCCGCGTCTGAACTCGCCCACATATTTGCCGCCAGCAGCCAGTTGCATGGTCCCGACCCCGCTGGCCTCGCCATCGACCACATCACCGGAAAAGACGTCGCCCGTGGGATAGGTGATCGTCGCGTAACCCGAAAGCTTGCCGCCCTTGGCGTCGCCCTGATATTTGAACCCATCAGGAAAATTCACCGACGCCTGGCCAATGATGTCCTGATTGACGAATGTGGCCTGCAGAACAGCGCCATCCGCAAAGGTCACGACGCCTTCCCCGTTGAACTGGTCTTTTTCGAAAGCGCCCCTGTAGACAGCCCCATTGGATAATTGGGCCATTCCCTGCCCATTCATCTGGTCTTCCAGAAAATCACCCTCATATCTCTGCATCTTGCCGAGAATGAGCGGACTGCGCACGATCCTTGCGTCCGGCAATATCTTGAGCGCCGCACGCTCCACATTGGAGAAGGTCAGAACGCCCTTGCCAAATTTCCTGCCCTCACGAAAGGCGCCCACATATCGCAGTCCCGAAACAGTGGTGAGCGTACCCTGCCCTTCATAGAGATCCTGACGGAACGCGCCTGTATACTGGTCGCCATTGGGCAGCATGAGCGTGCCCTGCCCCGCCTTGAGGCCGCGCAGGAACTGGCCGGAATATTTCGAACCATCCTTGGTGATGAGAACGCCATTGCCTTCAAATTTCGAATTATTGAATTCGCCAATATACTTCGCCCCGTCCGGGGTCTCCAGAGTGCCCTGCCCCTGGCGCAGATCGTTGACGAAATCGCCGGAATACATCTCGCCATTGACGCCCTTGAACGTGCCCCGCCCGTTGAGTTTGAAGTTATTGAAATCGCCGGAATATATATCGCCATTCACTGTTGTCAGAACGCCGTAGCCCTGCACCACGCCCTTCACGACCTCGCCGACATAGACATCGCCTGTGCGGAATGTGTAGACGCCCTGCCCCGTCGCCTCCCCATTGACAAAGTCGCCCTGATATCGCGCGCCCGTCCGCAGGACCAAAAGTCCCTGCCCGTGGCGCTGTCCACCCTTCCATTCACCCGAGTAGTTCTCGCCCCAGCTCATCGTGACAATGCCGTAGCAATTGTTCCAGGCGGGAGACAGATAGACCGGACAGGGCGGCAATCGACTGTCCGCCGCACGGGCGCCTGTGTCCCCTTCCGCCATGAAAGCGATGAGGCCCACGGCCGCCAAGCCGAACACAGCCATCCAGGCGCGACGCCGCGCAGGACGGTCAGTTACGGCGGATATTCCGATATTCATCGCGTGATCCATACAGTCGAGCGAGGGCGCGGAGCGGAAGGCGGCAACAAGTGGTAGTCTTTCCAGAGGTTTACTGGATCGGTCGAAATGTTACAGCAAAGTTTGGGCCAGTTGAAAGGGGGGTGACTAAGGCCGTGCTCTTTAGTCCCGCAGTAGCCGAAATCGAATCACAAATGCGCCTGCACAATATCAACGCCAGTAGCGCCCAGGTTGACAAAATCCAGCACGGCCGGATCAATGACAAGCTTGATCCGCTAGGGGACCCCATGAGAGCGACAGACATTTTCCAGACCCCGTCGCTGCGCCCTTCGCGCCGCGACGCCCTGGCCCTGACCGGCGCGGCCCTGCTTGCGCCCCACCTTGCGCTGGCCCAGCAGAGCGACCTCGCAACGCATTTGGCCAGTGCGCATCGGAGCCCCGGTAACCGCGCCCGCGACATCTGGCGCAAACCAACTGAGGTTATTACATTTTTTGGCGTCGAACCGCACCATCGGGTGGTCGAGATCCTGCCGGGCAGCGGCGCCTATTGGCTGGAGTTTCTGGCGCCCTGGCTGCGCGAGCGCGGCCTTTATGTGGCGGCAAACCGGGACGAGAACGCAGACGCGCCCTATCTGGAGGATCACAAGCGCCTTCTCGCCAAGCTCGCCGCCGACCCCACGCGCTATGACAAGGTGCTGGTGACGAAGTTCCAGGCGGACCTCCACGAGATCGCGCCGCCCGCCAGCGCCGATTACGTCCTCACCTTCCGCAACCTCCACAACTGGATCGACCGCAACGAGATCGAAGGCGCCCTGCGCGCGTTCCACAAGGCCTTGAAGCCAGGCGGCGTTCTGGGCGTGGGCGATCACCGGGGCCGGCCCGACATGACCCAGGAGGCCCAGATGCGTTCCGGCTATGTGCGGCAGGATTTCGCCATCGCCCTGATCGAGAAAGGCGGCTTCAGGCTGGCCGGGTCCTCGGAGGCGAAGGCGAATCCCAAGGACACCAAGGATCACGAAAACGGCGTCTGGTCCCTGCCGCCGACCTATCGGGGCGGCGACAAGGACCGGGAAAAATACGCCGCCATCGGTGAGAGCGACCGATTCTTGCTGAAATTCGTGAAGGTTTGACAGAGGCGGCATAGTCGACATCCCCGGCGGCCTGAAATCGCATTGCGGGGTGCGAAGTCTCCTGAGAAAGTGTATTCAAGCGGATGAACCGGGCGCGGAACCCTCGCAATCAGCGAGGCGGCGTCCGCACAATGATCGCAGGGGGAGAAGCACAGGCCATGAAGCCCGACCGGTACAAGATGTACAACGCCAACGCCTTCAAGCTGGGGCTGTTTGGCGCCAATTGCTCCTCTGGCCGCGCCATCAATACGCTGCCCGAGCGTTGGCTGGCGGATTGGGACAGTTGCGAAACCATGGCGAAGATCGCCGATGATATCGGCATGGATTTCCTCCTGCCCATCGGCCGCTGGAAGGGCTATGGCGGCCCCACCAATTTCCAGGGCTCGACCTTCGAGACCCTCACCTGGGCGACGGGTCTGCTCGCCCATACCAAGCGCATCACGGTCTTCGGGACGGTCCATGCGCCGCTGTTCAACCCCATGGTCGCGGCCAAGCAGATGATGACTGCGGACCAGGTTGGGCATGGCCGCTTCGCCCTGAATATCGTGGTGGGCTGGAACGAGCCGGAATTCCAGATGTCGGGCATTCGCCAGCGCGAGCATGGCGACAAATATGATTATTGCGAGGAATGGATCGGCGTCATCAAGCGCATGTGGAGCGAGGACGAGCCCTTCGATTTCAACGGCAAGTATCTCGACATGCACAATGTCGTCTCGGAACCCAAGCCCTACGGCCGCACGGCGCCCCTCATCATGAATGCGGGCCAGTCGCCAGTGGGCAAATCCTTCGCCTTGCGCAACTGCGATGGCTTCTTCACCAGCTTCAAGGAGCACGACGTCAAGAAATCAGCGGAATTCGTCGCCAGTTACAAGGCCGAGGCCCGCGCCATCGGCCGCGAGATCGACGTCTTCACCCAGGGCCATGTGGTCTGCCGTCCGACGCGCAAGGAGGCGGAGGAATATTTCCATTACTTCACCACCGAGGCCGTCGACTTCGGCGCAGTGGAAGAATCGCTGCGCCTGAAAGGCTTCACCCGCGCAAACACGCCAGACTTTGAAGAACGTCGCCGGATGGTCCCCCTGATGAACATCGGCTATCCCATCGTAGGTTCGCCCGATGACGTCGCCGAGAAACTGGGACGCATCCATGGAGCGGGCATCGACGGCATCGGCTTTTCGCTGGTCAATTATGTGAAGGAACTGCCCTTCCTCGGCCAGGAACTCATGCCCCGCCTCGAGAAAATGGGCATGCGGGCGCCCATCATGTGAACCCGGGGGCGCCCCCTCAGGACGCTAGCCCACAAACGTTCCGGCGCAAGGATCATGCGCCGGAACGCCTTGGTTGCTATTTGTGGTTCACGATAACCGGAATGATCGTGAAAACCTCTCTGGAGCGCGGATCGACCTTCACCTTCACCCAGTTGATCAGCGGACTGCCGAAGGTCTGAAGGCGTGTCAGGTTGGCCAACACTTTCGAAGGGCTATAGAGGGGCTTATCGACTTTGAACGCATGCACGTCGCCATTGACGACAAGCACCTGGCCAGGGAAGTTTTCGGTTTCCGCAATCAGGGCGTTGAGGAAGTTGGTGTAACCGCTGTACATCGGATTGGCGCGTTCGTTGATCTCCTCGGTCTCGGGAATGTCATAGCCGGGCTCTCCCTGCCAGATGAGCGCGATGCCAGGAGCGCGTTTCGCGCGAGCCTCCTTGAACGCCTCTTGCATCCACTCGATGTTGGCCTTGTCGCGCTCCTGATATTCGGCGTTCACCTCGACGCATATCGCAGGGGTGCGGGCGCTCTTGTTGGTGCAATCCTTGTCGTCGATGACCTTGTTGTTGTTGCTGCCGGGAATGTTCAGACCCACAAAGACGATGCTGTTATGCGTGAAACGGACGTTCTCGACGAACTTCTGCCCGGCTTTGCCCTGATGCAAAAGCGGCATCCGGGTCTTGCCGAAGCTATCCATGGTGGGGAACATGGCCTTGCGGATGTAGTCCAGACGCTCGGAACTATGATAGCCGCCATTGTTCAGGCGATGACAATCGGTCCATTCATTGTCGCCGGGAATGTAAACCATGGGCTTCTTGAACGTGCCGAAGGTCTTAACGGCATTGGCGTAAACATCGTCCGTGCACTTGGAGCTGCCGTCCTTGATGTCACCGACAAAGACAGAGAATTTGATTTCCGACGTGTTCATGCTCTCAATGAGAGTCGGGATTTTCAGCTCGTCTTTCTCCTTGGCATAGGGCATGTCGCCCCATAGGCCGAAGGTGAAGGGCGTATTTGCGGCTTCTGCCGGAAGCGCGGAAACAAGAAGAAGCAGACCGAATATGTAACCAACAGAACGGACTGATCCAGACATGAGCGCAGGCATTTTCATGGCAACCTCCATAGATCCTATCATCGGTCGAGGTAGGCATCAATGAATACAGATTTATGACGCCCTCAGATGTCCACGCGGTGGCGTGAATGGAACAATGGCCGACCCGCGAGCTTCTGGGTCGCCACAATCATAACAACCACCATGGCAATGAAAAGGGCCGCACCTCACGCGCGGCCCCTACGTCTTCGCCTCCATCAGGCGGCGACCAGGTGTAAATCAAGCCCTACTTTGTGGCGGCCTTCTGCCAACCCAGCTCCATATACTTCGAGCCCGGCGCATTCGGGACTTTTGAATCGCCATAGACGCTGCGCAATTGCAGCACCATGTCGACGCCCTTCTCGTTGACGGCCGCCTTGGGGTTCAAGCCGCCGGGACCGGTCAGGCGTGTCCACATATCCTCGGCCGCCTCGTCCGAAATGCCCTTGATGCGTCCCTTCAGCACGGCGATGGCGCCTGCCTTGTCGTTGAAGACGAAATCATGCGCGCGCACCATGGCGCGCATGAAGGCCTGCACTTCCTTGTCGTTGGTCTTGGCGTAGGTGCGGCGGGTGGCGTAGACGCTGCCCTGATAGGCGCCAATCTCCACAGCCGCGTCCGCGAGCAGATTGTAGCCCTCCTTCTTGAGCTCCATGTCCTCGGGCGAAGAGACGATCGCCATGCCGGCCGAACCGTCCTTGAGAGATTGCACCCGTGCGCCCGTGCCGCCCACGGAGATGATCTTGTAATCGCGCTCTTTCATGATCCCCTTGTTCTGGAGGATCTGATACAGCACCGTCGCATAGCCGGACGTGGGGGAGTCCACGGACACGGCCTTGCCCTTGATGTCGGCGAAGGTCTTCACGTCCTTGGAGCCCATGACGCTGTTGAGGCCCGAATGTACGCCGCCAATGGCGACGAGATCGAAATCGTCGTATTTGGCGCTACCCTGTCCTTCGGTATGCGCGACGATATTGTCGAAGGCGGTCGTGGCGAACTGATATTTTCCAGCCATGAGGTCGCGGATCTGCTCCAGGGAGCCCGGCGTGCGGTCGAGCGAAACCTTCAGCCCTTCCTTCTCGAAGAAGCCCAGGTCAATCGCCGACCACACCGGAAGGTTCGTTCCGCCGCCAAATCCGATCATGTTGACGGCTGTCTGCGCCTGGGCGCTCATTGCGCTGGTCATGAAAACTACGGCTCCTATCAGAGTGTTCTTCATCTGTTATTCCCTCGTTGATGGTCATTCCTTGATGTGGCTGGTATCGCTCGCAGCAATCGCCTTGTCTATGACGGCGGGCGACGTGGCGTAAAGCTTTTCGATCAGCGTGTGGATCTCGTCCCCGGTCATCGGCAGCGTGAGGTCGAGCACGCGCCTTGCCGCTTCTGCGATCAATTCGGGATCCTTCATCGCCTGGTTGAAGGCCGTGCGCACCATTTTCACCAGATACTCCGGGGTCTTTGGCGGCAACAGGAAGGGCCTGCCCATGCTCTGCCGCGCGAAGATGAGATTCAGGATCTGCAATTCCTCTTCGTTGCGGGCCAATTCAGCAACATGGGGCACGTCCGGGAACAACGGGTGCTTGATGAGTGAAAGCTGCGCCAGTGGATAGACTTGCTTGTCACGGATCCAGTGCGGCTTCGTGGTGATCATGCTGGAGTAATGATAGCTGCTCGTGCCCTGCACCTCGCCGCGCTCCATGGCGAGCGCAATGTCGCCTGTGCTGCGATAGCCGCTGATGATCTTGTATTTGGCGCCCACGACGGCGTTGAGCACGAGCGGGAAGATGACATTTCCCGAGGTCGGGCCTCCGCCACCCACAAGGAATTCGCGCTCACGCACATCCTGAAAACTTCTGAACGGCGTCTCATGCCAGGCGAGCACGAGGCCCACTTCACTGTTCATGCTGCCAACCCAGCGGTAATTGCGCGGATCGAGGCGCACGCCCGGGGTGCGGAACAGATGCGCCGTCGCCGTGCCTCCGCCCACGGTGCCGATGGCCGTCCCGTCGGAAGGGGCGACTTCATAAAGGTAATTGGCAGCGACCAGAGAACCGGCGCCGGGCATGTTCTGCGGCACGACGCGCGGCGCGCCCGGCAGATAGCGCGACAAATACGGGCCGAGGAAGCGGGCGTAAATATCATAGCCGTCCCCGGCGCCTCCGCCGATGACCATGTTGATGGTCTTGCCCTTGAAATAATCCCCGGCGCCCTGGGCCGATGCGGGGCCGCCAACCGCCAGCATCAGGGCCACCAGGCCCCCACAGGTCGCAGCGACGGCGCGCGTTGCGGAAATCTTCATGCTTTCCTCCCCACGGATGGCATCTTTGAGCGCCATTCTACTGACGAGCGCCGCCGAGCACAATCGGCGCCCCGAGGGCGGCCGGTTTCGCCAGCCTGCCGATCTGCGCCACTCGATCTGGCGCCATGGCGCACCTTGCATTATCATTGGCTCACAACAATTCAAAAATTGATCATTTCAATTGATCAGACCTCAGGGAGACGATCTTCATGGCGCGCATAGGCTATCTCGCAATCATGTCCGAGAACCCGTCCACGCTTGCGGATTTCTACACCGAAGGGTTCGGCATGACGGAATTGGGCCGGACGCCCGATGGCGACGTCACGATGACCGATGGGTGCTACAACATCACGATTTTCAGGTTGCGACCCGAACTGCACGAACTGCGCATGGAGGCTGGACTCCATCATATCGGCATCGCGGTCGACAATATCGATCAGGTCGTGACGCGATACCTCGCCAAATATCCACGCGGGACGGTCGTCTCCGAAGCCGCAGACCTCCAACATGGCGAAGTCCGCATTCACGATCCCGAAACCCATCCGGTGACCCTTTCGCAAAAGAACTTCTCCCTGCCTCCGGCCGTTTCGCGCATTCCGCGCATAGCCCATGTGGCGCTCAACGCGCTCGATCCCGATGCTGTCAGGGATTTCTACATGAGCATCTTCGGCTTTAGAGAGTTGTTTGAAGCGCACAAGGAAAGGTTCAAGGAGCCCACATACAGAAACAGGCATGTTGGCGACGGCTTCACGAATGTGGCGATCCAGACATTCTACAGCGGCGGCGAAGATGGACACGAAGCGCGTTTTGGCATTGCCCACATCGGGTTTCTCGTGCCGGATTCGAAGGCGCTGGCCGAACTTGTCGTCACGAAAGGAGCGACGGTCGCGTCCCGGCCTGCGCGGCGCAAGCAATCTGAATCCCGCATGCGCGACCCCCAACACAATGGCGCCGACCTGTCCCAGCGGGGATGGGAGGTCGATCACGGAAAGTGGGTGAAGGCTGAGGCGGAGTGACCCGATCTTGTGCGCGTGATCTGAAGGAGATTAGCAAATGCTGATGAAAATGCGCGGCCTTCTATTCTTCTTGGGGCTGGGATGCGCAATGCCGGCGCTTGCCGATCCGATCGAGGAATTCTACCGGGGCAGACAACTCACCGTCTACATTCGCGCGGCGCCGGGCGGCAACTATGATGTCTATTCACGAATTCTCGGCCGCTTCATGGCGCGCCATATTCCCGGGAATCCTTCTATCCTTCCTGTCAACATGCCAGGCGGCGGCGGCCTTGTGGCGTTGAATTATGTCGCCAACATAGCCCTGAAGGACGGCGCTGCGCTGACGATGATCACGCAATCCTTCCCGATGGATCAGGCGCTAGGGCTCGACAAGAACCTGAAAATCGACATGCGTTCGCTCAATTGGATCGGCAATATGAGCAATACGAACGAGTTCCTGTTCACCAGAAAGGACTCGCCGACAAAGACGCTGGAGGACGCGAGACGGCGTGAAACCGTGGTGGCGGCGACTGGCATCGGATCCATCGTCACGCAATTGTCAGCGGTTTACAACAATATCCTGGGGACGAACCTGAAGGTCATCTATGGCTATCCGAGCGGCCCGGAAATGACACTCGCCATGGAACGCGGAGAGGTCGAAGCGCGCAGCACCAGCAACCCGCAGGTTTTGGGATCAACCAAAGCGGAGGTCGTGGCGAAGTACAATTTCCTGATCCAGACCGGCATGAAAAAGATCCCCGATTATTTGGAGGTGCCTCTGGCGCGGGACCTCGCCAGGTCGCCACAAGACCAACTGGTGCTGGACTTCGTCTCGAAGGCTGCGGCGATTTCCAGGCCTGTCGTCACCAATCAGGGCGTGCCGAAGGAACGCGTCAACGCGCTGCGCCGAGCATTTGACGCCGCAATGGTGGACCCTCAATTTCTTGCCGAGGCGGCGCAGCTCAATCTGGAAATCGACCCGAAAAGTGGCGAGGAATTGCAACAGCTCGTCATTGACCTGCTGGATGCGCCGCCCGATACATTGCGGCTCGTCTCGTCGGCAATCCGACTGAAGGGAGCCGAAGCCATCAAAGATACGAAATCGGGCGTCGACTGATGCGTGCCCCAGCGTTTGTAATCCCCGACCGTCCCGGGCATGTTAGGTGAAGGCAGATGTGGTCATCACCGTCGCCGTCCCTTGCAGGTCGGGTCGGGAATAGGTTTCAAGGAGGACAGAAACATGGGTGAATACGCGCTCGGTCAGCCAGTTCCACGCTCGGAAGATCCCCGCCTCTTGCGGGGCGGCGGCCGTTACGTGGATGATGTGACGCTGCCGAACATGGCCTATGGATTCGTGCTCCGATCACCTCACGCTGCGGCCAGGATCAAGCGCATGGACATCGGCGCCGCCCGGCAGGCGCCGGGCGTGCTCGCCGTGCTGACCTACGAGGACTGGAAAAGCGCCGGCTTCGGCGATTTGCCTGTCGGGAGCGGCCAGAAATTGCGCGATGGCGCGCCCATGTTCAGCCATCCCTTTCCTCCCCTGGTCAAGGACCGGGTGCGCTTTGTCGGCGACTACATCGCCTTCGTGGTGGCGGACAGCATAGCCCGCGCAATGGATGCGGCGGAACTGATCGAGGTTGACTATGAGCCCCTGCCCGCCGTTGTCGATCAGATGTCGGCGCTCGAGCCCGGCGCGCCCAGTGTCTGGGACGAGCGCCCGGACAACATCGGCTATGTCAAACTCATGGGGAACAAGGAAAAGACCGAAGCCAATATGGCCTCGGCCGCAACTGTCGTAAAACATCGCTTTGTCATCAACCGTGTCTCGGCGAACCCCATGGAGCCACGCGGCTACGTGGGCGACTACAACTGCGCGCAGGATCATTACACGCTCCATACGACCATTCAGGGCGCCCACCCCTATCGCTCGCGGCTCGCCAGCCGCATCCTGAAGAAACCCGAAAGCAGCGTTCGTGTCATCGTGGGCGACGTGGGCGGCAGTTTCGGGATGAAGTCAGGCATCTACCATGAGGCGGCGCTGGTGCTGCTGGGGTCAAAGGTGACTGGCCGCCCGGTCAAATGGACCGCAACACGTACCGAGGCCTTGATGACCGATGGCCATGGCCGCGACAGCGTCGCCGATGTGGAGTTAGGCCTCGACAAGGATGGGAAGTTCGTCGCGCTGCGTGCGTTCACCTATGGCAACATGGGCGCCTACATCACATCACAGACACCCGGCCCCTTCTTCAACAACATGGGCGGCTTCGCGGGGGTCTATCTTATCCCGGCGATCCATGTGGACATCACGGCCGTCGTCACCAACACCAATTTCACCTGCCCCTATCGTGGCGCCGGCCGACCAGAAGCCACTTACATGATCGAGCGCATCATCGATATCGCTGCGGCGGAGATCGGCATGGATGCGGTTGAACTTCGCCGCCGCAACATGATCCCGACCTCGGCCATCCCCTACAAGACGGCGCTGGTGTTCAACTACGATTCCGGAGAGTTCGAGAAGAACATGCAGGCAGCCCTCGAGATGGGCGACTATGCCGGCTTCGAGACCCGGCGCGCCGAAGCAAGGTCGCGTGGCAAACTGCGCGGTATCGGCATATCCAACAGCATTGAAAAGGCCGCCAGCCCCGGCGTCGAGGGGGCGGAGTTGCGCTTCGACCGCTCCGGCACTGCGACGATCCTCACCGGCTCAGTCACCAATGGCCAGGGCCACGAAACCGTTTTCAAACAGATCGTCTGCGACAGGCTCGGCATGAAACCGCAGGACATAGGCTATGTCAGCGGCGATACGGACAAGGTCGCCTTCGGCCATGGCACCGGGGGCTCGCGCTCGGCGGCGCATGGCGGCGCCGCCATCAATCTCGCCACGACAAAGATCATCGAAAAAGCGCGCAAGATCGCGGCCCATGTCATGGAAGCCAACGTCGCGGACATCAATTTCAATTCAGGCGTCTTCACCGTCGCAGGCACCGACCGCGCCATCACCATCAAGGAAATCGCCAAGGCTGCCGTGGATCCAAAGAAGATCCCGCCCGGCGAGGAGCCCGGCCTGATCGCCAGCGCCGTCCATACGATCGACCAACCCACCTATCCGAACGGCTGCCACCTCTGCGAGGTGGAGGTCGATGAAGAGACGGGCTCGGTCGAAATCGTCAACTACAACGTGGTCGACGACGTCGGCCTCGTGATGAACCCTATGTTGTTGAAGGGACAGATTCACGGCGGCGTGGCGCAAGGAATCGGCCAGATCCTGCTGGAGGACATGCGCTACGATCCTGGTTCAGGACAGATCGTGACGGCGTCATTCATGGACTATGCCATGCCACGCGCCTCGGACGTTAGCTCAATGGAAGTCCAAACCAATGAGGTTCTGACCAAGGCGAACCCGCTGGGCGTCAAGGGCGCGGGCGAGGCGGGTACGGTGGGCGCATTGTCTGCGGTCGCCAACGCGGTCGTGAATGCGCTCAGCCCGCTTGGCGTCCGGGACCTGCCGATGCCAGCGACGCCGGAGCGTCTGTGGCGGGCGATCACGGAGGCGAAGGCCGGTTCAGCAACTCATACTTAGACTACGCCTTGTTTCATCCATGCCATGGCATCCCGGGCGAACCGCCTTTCAAGTGGTTGCCCGGATCTTGGCGCTTCAGCATTCTCAAGGATGGACAAATATTTCGTGCCCATGGCGCCGCAACCAAAGTCTGGAACCGCATCCCGTAGAGCCTGCACACGCGCTGCCGTGAACGGGCAACACGCCCTCCGAAGGAGGCAGGCGAGTGGAATCGAAAAGGTGAGGAATGAGATCTGGTGGCACGCCCAACGGGAATCGAACCCGTGTCTTCACCGTGAAAGGGTGATGTCCTAGACCGCTAGACGATGGGCGCAGCGAGCGGAGCGAGTCGGCTCCGCAGACGCACGGAGCTATAAAGGCGGCGCCGCGCTTATGCAAGGCGAGGCGGAGCGATTTTTCTGCTGCGGGCGCAAAAAGCGACGCCCTCTCCGGCAAAGCCCCGAAAATCCGGAGGTTCGCTCCAGATTAGACCTGCTCCACCGCCACGATGCCAGGTATGCTCTTCAAGGCCCCCGCGATCTGCGGCGTGATCATGAAGCGGCCAGGCAACTTCACCTCGATCTCGCTCGCGTCCCGATCCATCATCAGCACGAGCGAAACCTCGCCCTCGCCCCGCCCGCTGAGGCGCTGGGAGATGGAAGACAGGGCGCTGTCGTCCCGCAGGAAGATGCGCAGGCCCTTCTGGACCCGGCTCGCGGCCTGATCGAGCGGCTCGACCGTGACAATGCGCGCACGCACGTCCTCACCCTCCACATTGGCCTGCACGGACACAAGAACAACGGAGCCCTTCTCCAGCAGGTCGCGGAACTGGTTCAGGCCCTCCTGGAAGATGATGGCCTCATATTGGCCCGAGGGGTCGGACAGGGTCACTATGCCCATCTTGTTGCCGGACTTGGTGCGTCGCTCGGCGCGGTCAAGCACCGTGGCGGCGAGCCTCGCCGCTGAAGCGCCCTGCTTCACCGAGCGGGCGAATTCAGCCCAGCGCTGCACCCGCATGCGCTTGAGTACCGTCGTATAGTCGTCGAGCGGGTGGCCCGAGAGGAAGAACCCGGCCGCCTCGAACTCCCTGCGCAGGCGCTCGGCTGCGGCCCATGGCTGGGCCTTCGGCGTATCGAACCGCTCCGCCCCAGCCTCCATCCCGAAAAGGCCCGCCTGCCCCTGCACACGGTCTTCCTGGGCGCGGTTGGCCACCGCCAGAATAGTCTCCACCGCAGCAAAGGCGCGGGCGCGATCCGGCTCAAGCTCGTCGAAGGCGCCGGTGGCGGCCAGGCTCTCCAGAACCTTCTTGTTGATCTCGCGCGGGTTGATCCGCCTTGCGAAATCCCCGAGATCCTTGAAAGGCTGGTCGCCCCGCGCCGCGACGATGGCCGCGGCCTGACCCTCGCCTACCCCCTTCACCGCCGAGAATGCGTAGCGGATGAGATAGCCCCCCTCCCCGTCCCCATGGACTTCGAAATTGACGCCCGAATGGTTGATCGAGGGCGGCTCGACGCGCAGGCCAAGCCGCCGCGCCTCGTTGCGGAATTCGGAGAGCTTGTCCGTGTTGCTCTTGTCCAGCGTCATGGAGGCCGCGATGAACTCCACCGGATAGTTCGCCTTGAACCAGCCGGTCTGGTAGGCGATCAGCGCATAGGCCGCCGCGTGGCTCTTGTTGAAGCCGTAGTCGGCGAATTTGGCCAGGAGATCGAAAATCTCGTCCGCCTTGGGCTTGAGCATGCCGCGCTCTATGGCGCCGCGCACGAAGCGGTCGCGCTGGGCGTCCATCTCCGCCTTGATCTTCTTGCCCATGGCGCGGCGCAGCAGATCCGCCTCGCCCAGCGAATAGCCCGACAAGGACTGGGCCGCCTGCATCACCTGTTCCTGGTAGATGATGACGCCGCAGGTCTCTTCCAGGATCGGGCGCAGGGATTCGTGGGGGTAATCCGCCTCCTGCTCTCCCAGCTTGACCGCGCAATAGGTGGGGATATTGGCCATGGGGCCGGGTCGGTAGAGCGCCACGAGGGCGATGATGTCCTCGAGCCGGTCAGCGCGCATCTCCGCCAGCGCCTTGCGCATGCCTGCGCTTTCCAATTGGAACACGCCGATGGTCTCGCCGCGTCCGAGCATCTCGTAGGTCCTGGCGTCGTCGAGCGGGATCTTGGAGAGGTCCACCACCACGCCGCGCTGGGCCAGCAGCTTCACGGTCGTCGAGAGGGTCGTAAGGGTCTTCAGGCCTAGAAAGTCGAATTTCACGAGGCCGGCGGGCTCGACCCATTTCATATTGAACTGGGTGGCGGGCATCTCGGACTTGGGATCGCGGTAGAGCGGCACCAGTTGATGCAGGGGCCGGTCGCCGATGACGATGCCCGCCGCATGGGTGGAGGCGTTGGAATAGAGCCCCTCCAGGGTCTTGGCGACCTCCAGCATGCGCGCCACCCGCGGATCGGCCTCGGCGGCTTCGCGCAGGCGCGGCTCGCCCTCAAGGGCCTGGGCGAGGCTGACGGGCGCCGCCGGATTCTGCGGCACCAGCTTGGCGAGCTTGTCCACCTGCCCCAGCGGCATCTCCAGCACGCGGCCAACATTGCGCATGACGCCGCGCGCCAGAAACGAGCCGAAGGTGATGATCTGCGCCACCCGGTCCGATCCATAGCGGTCGCGCACGTAGCGGATGACCTCGTCGCGCCGGTCCTGACAGAAATCGATGTCGAAATCGGGCATGGACACGCGTTCAGGATTCAGGAATCGCTCGAAGAGGAGGCCGAAGCGCAGGGGATCCAGATCGGTGATGGTGAGGGCGTAGGCGACCAGCGAGCCTGCGCCCGAGCCGCGCCCCGGCCCCACCGGAATGCCCTGGGCCTTGGCCCATTTGATGAAGTCGGCCACAATGAGAAAATAGCCGGGGAATTTCATGCGCGTGATGATGCCCAGCTCGAAATCCAGCCGCTCTTCATAATCGCTGGCGGCCAGGCCCGGCGCCGGCCCATGAGCGGCGAGGCGCGCCGCCAGACCCTCTTGCGCCTGCTGGCGCATCTCCAGCGCCTCGGCGATTTCCGCCGCCTCACCATCCTCGGCGGCTGCGCCCGTGGTGAAGCGCGGCAGGATGGGCTTGCGCGTCAGTGGCCGATAGGCGCAGCGCAGGGCGATCTCGACCGTGTTAGCGGTTGCCTCCGGCAGATCGGCGAAGAGCTCCAGCATCTCCGCCCGGGTCTTGAAGCGATGTTCGGCGGTGACCTGCCGCCGGTCGGTCTGGGAGACCAGCGCCCCATCGGCGATGCACAGCAGGGCGTCATGGGCGTCATGGTCGGAGCGGGCGGCGAAGAAGGGTTCATTGGTCGCCACCAGCGGCAGGCCCCGCTCATAGGCGAGATCCAGAAGCTGGGGCTCAACCTCCTTTTCCGATTCTCTCCCATGGCGTTGCAGCTCGACATACAACCGGTTTGGGAAGAGTTCCTGCAGGGCGGCGAGGCGCAGGGCGGCGGGCTCGGGGCGGCCCATGGCGAGCAGGCGGTCGAGCCCGCCCGTGGGGCCGCCGGTCAGCGCGATGACCCCGTCAGTCGCGCCGGTGAAATGGCGCAGCAGCACGTGGGGCGTGTCGCCCGCCTCCGGATCGAGCCAGGCGCGGCTGCCCAGATCCATCAGGTTCATGTAGCCGCGCTCGCTCTGGGCCAGCAGCACGATGGAGCCACGACCCAATTCCCGCTGCTCGTGCGGGCGCCCGCCCAGGCCCGCCCCGTCGCCGAAATCCACCGTGAGCTGGATGCCCACGATGGGCTGGATGCCGTCCTTGGCGAGCTTCTCGGAGAATTCCAGCGCGCCAAAGAGATTGTTGGTGTCCGTGATGGCGATCGCGGGCTGGCGATCGGCGGCGGCGAATTTGCCGAGCTTGGCGATGGTCAGCGCGCCTTCCCGAAGGGAGAAGGAGGTGTGCACATGCAGATGCACGAAGCCGACGTCTCGAAGCACAGGACTCACGGGGATTCTCCGGGGATGGGCCGTCATCATGGGGGATCGCGGCCCCCGGGTCGAGCTTCCATGGAGATTTCAACAGGCCGGAGCCTGACTTTATGCAGCGCCCATGCCCCGCGCCACCACGGCGATGAGGGAAATGAAGGCGGCCAGCGAAACCAGTTCGGTAATATCAGCAAGGAGCATGCGTACCATAGGAACCTCCCGTAAACGCGGAATGTACCTATTATGTTCTAATTTTGTTCCTTGTCAAGCTTAGTCGCATGTCATGGCATGGGGCTGCGACGATAATGGCTGCTCGATCTTGATTCCCCGCACCAGCCATAACAGCCACGCAGTCGGGAACATCAGCAAAGGAGACGCCGAACTCGCTCCAGCAGCCATGTTGATCAAGGCGTTGATGGACCCATAGCCTCACCTCAGGTTCATCCCGGCGCGCAGGGACCTTTGGCGGCAGGCGCCGCCACGCCTCGGGGCGCAGGCGTGACCGGATAAGCTGTCATCAACGTGACACCTTCAGCACCACTATCAGCCTTTGGGCGGTAGTCTAAACACTCACTAAAACCGAAACTCAATCACGAAAATGGATGGTCGGTTGACCGCCTCGCCCGATTGGTTCTTTCAACAGGCCCTCAGATTCTTTCAAATGGAGCGTTGAAATGAAACAGATCGTCACGCACGTCTTGGCCCGGATGATCCTGCCCGGACAGGCCGAGCGCGATCAAGCCAACGCATCTCCTCGAACGGCGGCGGAGCATGCGCGCTGGAGCGCACAATGGTCCTGCCTTTCGCAGCTGGAGCTTGTTCAGCCACCCGAAGCGCCAGGCGACAAGACTGACGTCCTGACCATCGCGGCCTGGAACATGGAGCGCTGCAAACATGTCGAGGCCTCCGCCAGCGTTCTCAGGGAACGTGGCGCTGATCTCGTTCTGGCGACGGAGATGGACTGGGGCTGCGCGCGGTCAGGCCAGCGCCATACGACCGCAGAGCTCGCGGCGATGCTGGGCTTTGGCCATGTGTTTGGCGTCGAGTTCGTTGAACTGGCCCTGGGGGATGCGCGCGAGAGCGACGAACACGCGGGCCAGTCAAATCTGCACGGACTGCACGGCAACGCCATCCTGTCCCGCTATCCCTTCGGGCGGGTGGCGCTGATACCGCTCGAGGCGGGTGGCTCGTGGTACTTTTCGGAC
>CANCSY010000014.1 GCA_947380915.1 Beijerinckiaceae bacterium | reverse complement strand
GAGAGGCCCTGATTCCAGGAGCCCGGATAGTAAAGCGAGAGAAAGGCGCCGCCGACGCCCGCCAGAAAACCGCCCGCCACCGTCGCCAGAAAGCGCACGAGATCCACAGAAACGCCCATGGCGCGGGCCGCGGGCGCGCTGTCGCCGCTCATGCGCACCAGCAGGCCCCAGCGCGTGTTGGCGAAAGCCCACCACATGAATAGCGCCGTCACGACGCCCACGATCAGCAGAGGGTTGATCTGCAGGGCGGTGGCGAGCTTGGGGTTGCCGGTCCAGTCGCCGAGCGAAATCGACTCGAGGCGCGGGGCGGTGGGCTGGATATAGGCCTTGCCGAAGAAGAAGGCGATGCCCGTGCCGAAGAGCATCATGGCGATGCCGATGGCGATGTCGTTGACGCGCGGCAATTTGCAGACAAAGCCGTGGATGGCGCCCAGCGACGCGCCTGCGCAACCCGCCGCCAGGACGCCAAGCCATGGGGAGCCCGAATGATAGGAGGTCGCATAGGCGCTGACCGCGCCCAGAACCAGCGTGCCTTCGAGGCCGAGATTCACGCGGCCGGATTTTTCCGTGAGGCACTCGCCAAGGGCCACGAACATGAAGGGCGTCGACACGCGCAGGGCGCCGCCGAGCAGGGCGATGAGGACCGTCGTGACCAGACTGTCGTTCATGTGCGGTCCCTCCCCGCGTCATCACGGAAGAAGGCGAAACGGCCGTAGAGCGTTTCGGAGACCAGCAGGATCACGAAGGTCATGCCCTGCAAGACGAGAACGGTTGCGTCCGGCAGATCCATGCGCCGCTGCACCAGACCGCCTGACGCGACGATGCCGCCGAACATGATGGCGACCACGATGATGGCGATGGGGTTATGGCGCGCCAGAAACGAGACGAGGATGCCGGTGAACCCATAGCCAGCCGCGATGGAGGCGTTGGCGCGGCCCTGGATGGCGGCGACTTCGAAGAAACCCGCCAGCCCCGCGCAGGCGCCCGCCAGCGCGCAGCAGATCACGATCAGCCTGCCGACCGGCAGGCCCTGGGCCATGGCCGCGCGCGGATTGCCGCCGGTGACGCGCGCGGCAAAGCCGAAGGTGGTGCGCGTCATCAGGACATGCAGGAAGATGGCGATGAGGATGCCTGCTGCAAAGCCCCAATGCACATCCGTGCCGGGAATCTTGCCGACCATATAGGCGTCGCCCAGCGGCTTGGTGGAGGGCTTGTTGGGATTGGTCAGATCACGCAGGGCGCCCTCGACGAAGAAGTTCATCACGGCGATGCCGATATAGGTCAGCAGCAGTGAGGAGATCGTCTCGTTGACCCCGCGCGCATGGCGCAGGAGGCCTGCAAGCCCGATCCAGATACCGCCCGTGAGCGCGCCCGCCAGCGCCATGATGGTGAGCGTCAACATGGGCGGGGCATGGTCGATCATGGGAACGGCGATGGCCGCCGACGTGAAGCCGCCGATGACAAGGGCGCCCTCGCCACCGATGATCACAAGCCCGATGCGCGCAGGGATCGCCACAGCAAGGGCCGTCAGAATGAGCGGCGCGGCGCGCTGCAAGGTGTTCTGGATGGAGAAGGCGGAGCCGAAACCGCCCCTGTGCACCAGCTCGAAAAAATCCAGCGGCGATTTGCCCACCGCCAGCAGAAACAGCGAGAAGGCTGCGGCCGAAATCAGCAGCGCGATGGCGGGGATCGCAATATATTCGCTGTCGCGGCGTAATCGCGCCATGGCGTCGCGCGTGGGCGAGGGCTGCAAATGAATTTGCCCCAGGGGGGCGACATTGTCACTCACGAATGAACTCCCGAAAACGGAAGCGGCTTTCACCGCTTCCGCAAGGTTTCGTGGATCAGGTGATGGAGCCGATGACGCCTTCGAGCAGATAATCCATCTGGTCGAGATAGGGGTCGTAGTTGTCATAGGTCTTGTCGATGACGAGCTTGCCCTTGTTGTCTTTCAGGGGGCCCACATAGATTGGCTTCTTGGCCTTCAGGTCGGCGATGGCGGCGGTTGCGGCCTTGCGGGCCTCCTCGCTGGCGCCAGCTCCGAAGGCGGTGTTCATCACCATGTCGGTGTCGTAACCACCCGCCAGCATGTTGGGCAGGGGCTGACCCTTGGCCACCAGATCCGCGTAGATCTTGTAGATGGTCTCCCACTTGTATTCGGCGCCCGTGAGGAAGCCCTTGGGCGCCAGCGGGGCCTGCGAGGCGTTGTGGCCACAACTCTTGACGCCGCGCTTCTCGGCGGTCTCGATGACCACCTTGGGACCGTCCACATGGCAGGTGATGACGTCGCAGCCAGCGTCCACCAGCGCATTGGTGGCCTCCGCCTCACGCACGGGCAAGGACCAGTCGCCGGTGAAGATCACCTGCACGACGGCGTTGGGGTTCACCTTGCGCGCGCCCAGCAGGAAGGAGTTGATGTTGCTAAGCACGGAGGAGATCGGCTTGGCGGCGACGAAACCGAGCTTGTTGGACTTGGTGGAGAGGCCCGCCGCGACGCCATTCACATAATGGGCCTGGTTGAGATAGCCGAAATAGCTGCCGAGATTCTTGGGATGCTTGGAGCCGTCCCACAGCGGGGCGGCATGGCGGAACTCGACCTTGGGATACTTCTTGGCGAGATCGACCATGAAGGGGGTGAAATAGCCGAAGGAGGTGCCCAGCACGATATTGGCGCCATCCAGGTTCACCATGGATTCCATGGACTTGGAGCAAGCGTCGGTCTCGGGAACATTCTCTTCCTCGACCGCCTTGACGCCCGCAACCGCCTTCAGGCCCTTGATGGCGACCGCATGGGCCTGGTTCCAGCCAAAGTCGTCGCGCGGACCCACATAGACGATGCCAAGCGTCACGCCAGCGGCCATAGCAGGCGTGCTGGCGCCAGCCAGAAGCCCCGAAGCGCCCATGGCGCCTGCGCCATGCACGAATTGACGACGGGAGAGACGGAATTCACTCATCGCAAAAGCTCCTGTTCAACAACGGCCGCGCCCCCAGGCGCCCTTTCCTGCCAGAAAACGTCAAAGCAAGGAGTGCGCCAGCCATTATAGTGAAGTTCAAGCTGAGAATGTTTGAGCAGTTTCACGGCGATAATTCAAGCTCCGACGCCGCTGGCGCGCAGTGCACACCCGAACCACTGTATGCAAGATTGCTCGGCGCGCATACTATGGCGCGGAAATCGGCAGGACTGCACTTAAAATGAGCAGCCGCTCCTCAAGGAGCGCCCACCCAGGAATCCAGCTCACGATAATCAGGGGGCGTCGTGTCGATCAGTCGCCCCTTCACCAGCACGGCGCGATCATTCTGCGGGCGGGCGTTCATTTCGTTGAAGCTGCGGGCGCGCAGGAGGATGAGATCGGCGGGCAGGCCCGCTTGCAGTCGCCCGTGGTCCGCCAGGCCCATGACATTGGCTGGCGTGCTGGCGACAAGGCGCAGCCAGTCGGGACCGGTGTGGTCCAATTGCAGGATGCGGACGGATTCCCGATAGACTTCCAGCAGATCAAGATCGCCATAGGCATAGAAGGGGTCGCGGGTGTTGTCGCTGGCGACCGACACCGAAACGCCTGCGGCGGCGAATTCATGCACGGTGGTGACGCCGCGCCAGCGCGGGGTGCGGTGCGCCGTGCGCCCCATCAAATACATGTTGCAGATGGGCAGCGAGACCACGCTGACGCCTGCATCCGCCACCCGCTTGATCGTATCCTCCCGCTCCGCATCTGGCGCCAGCGCCAGAGAGCAGCAATGGCCAGCAAGCACCCGGCCGGTGAAGCCGGTGGACATGACCATGTCCGCTATGGAAGCCAGCGTGCGCGCCTCGCTTTCGTCGGTTTCGTCGACATGGAAATCGAGATCGAGCCCATGGGCGGCCGCCGCCTCGAAGATGCGTGCCAGCGCCTTGTGGAAACGCTCGTCCATGGCGCCCAGAAAGGTCATGCCGCCCATGATCCCGCCATGATGAGCAACCCGGGCGACCAGTTGCCGGAACATGGGCTCGTCATCCAGCGCGTAATCGATGGGGAAGAGCGCGACCGCCTGCAGATCCACGCGGTCCTTCCAGGCCTCGCGCATTTCCGCGAAAACGGGCCAGGAAATGGCGGCCTGCTTGCCCAGGGAGTCGATATGGGTGCGCACCGCCGATGTGCCGTGGGCATAGGCGCAGCGCAGGGCGAAATCCATGCGGGCGCGCACATCATCCGCGTTCCAGTTGGCGGCGCGGTCCTCCATGACGCTGACGCGGGCGCCCCCATGGGTGCCATCGGGATTGGAGCGGCGGGTCCAGATATGGCCCTTGTCGAGATGGGTGTGCAGATCGACGAGGCGGGGCAGGACGATCCCCTGATCGCAGTCCACCACAGGCGCGGCTGCGCCCAGGCGCCCGGGGGCTTCGATAGCGGCCACGCGCCCCTCACGGACAAGCAGATCGCAAGCGGCCAGGCCCTCGCCCACAGGCGGCAGATCGCCTGCGGTGGTCAGACACAGGGGCACACGCGCATTGGCCAGCACGAAATCGTCGGTGTGCGGAAAAGTCCAGCTATGGGGGGCCATGGATACTCCAGAAGATTGTGGCTCCCTTTGGGGCCATGCGCATCGGGAAGCAAGTCCAGCGCCAGTTCATTCATCTGGTGAAACGGCGAGCCGCCACCTAGCTTTCGCCTGCCCCACGGTCCATGAAGTCAGGCCAGTCAGGATCATAGCGCCGACAATCAACTGGAGCCAAGCACCTATGCGACACGCCGTCCTCGCCCTGCTTATGATCTGCGGCGCTGCATCGGGGGCGCCGGCCCGGGCCAATGACAGCGTTGCGGGCATAGGCGCGGGCGGGCTCGAATTCGAGACCAGCGACGCCGTGAGCATGGAGAAGGAGAACCTGTCCATCTCCATGTCGCGCATTCAGGTCGACTATGTCTTTCGCAATGTCACCAACGCGCCGGTTGACCTCTATGTCGCCTTTCCCCTGCCGATTCTCAATCTGGCGGAGGTGCTTGGCTATGGCGATCACCATGTCCCCGATCCCGACAGCGTGAATTTCTTCGCCTTCGAGACGCGGGTGAACGACCGGCCCGCGCCGACCTCCGTTCAGACCAAGGCCTTTCTCAACGGCAAGGACGTCACCCGCGAATTGCGCGAGGCCAAGGTCGTCTTCGACATTCCCGGTCCAAGGCTCATGGAAAGCCTCGGCCATCTTGCCAAGGCCGACATGCGCAAGCTGACGGCCATGGGCGCGCTGGGCGATGGCGGCTGCGGGGAAATGGTCTGTCCGCAGTGGAGCCTCGAGACGATCTATTATCGCCAGCAGCGCTTCGAGCCCGGGGCGGCGGTGAAGATTTCCCATAGCTACAAGCCCGCCTTCAGTTCGTTTTTCCTGCAATCGGAAAAGAACCTCGCGGGGTCGAAAGAGGCCCGTTTTCCCGTTAGCGCGCCTGAATATGCCGCATGGTGCATGGACGAAGCCCTGTGGCGCACGATCAACAAGCCGCGCGGGCCGCAGGCCTCGGATACGTTCGGCATCGGGCATGGGCTGCAATATATCCTGCAAACCGCCAATTCATGGAGTGGCCCCATTGGCGAATTCACGCTCACCATCGACAAGGGCTCACCGGGGAATCTCGTGTCGCTGTGCATGGACGGCGTCAGGAAGACAGGCCCGACCACCTTTGAGGCGCGCAAGCGGAATTACCGGCCTGATCAGGATTTGAACATCCTGTTCATCGAGCCGGAGAAATAGCGCGCCCCTTGATCATCCCCCCAAATCCGCGCTTATCAGGCGGCGGCTGCCACCATGGCGCCGCCTGAAAACCACCGGGCCATCAAGTGAAATACAGAGCCGACATTGACGGACTGCGATCCCTGGCCATCGCCCCGATCGTGCTGTTTCACGCGGGGTTCTCGAGTTTTTCGGGGGGCTTTGTCGGGGTCGACATTTTCTTTGTGATTTCCGGCTACCTGATCACTTCGATCATCGCAGGGGAGGTGGACGAGGGGCGGTTTGATCTGTGGCGCTTCTATGAGCGGCGCATCCGGCGCATCTTTCCCGCTCTGGTCGCCATGCTGCTGGCGAGTTCGCTGGCCGCCTGGTGGCTACTGTTTCCGCTGGATCTGCAAGCCTATGGGGAGAGCATGGTCGCCTCCACGGGCTTTTTCGCCAATGTGAGCTTCTGGCGGCAAAGCGGCTATTTCGACACCCAGTCGGACCTCAAACCCCTGCTGCATACCTGGTCGCTAGCGGTGGAGGAGCAGTTCTATCTGTTCTTCCCCCTGCTGCTGCTGGCCTGCCATCGCTGGGCGCTGGGTCGGCGCGGGCTGGTCTGGGCGCTGCTGGGCGCCTCCTTCGCCCTGAGCCTTTATGGGGTGAACCATTGGCGGGACGGCGCCTTCTATCTCATCCCTACCCGGGCCTGGGAGCTGCTGATGGGCTCCGTGCTGGCCCTACGGGCCGCGCCCATGCTCAGCAGCCATGCCCTGCGCGAAGGGCTGGCGGGGCTGGGGCTGGCGCTGATCGGGGCCAGCACCTTCGCCTATGACAGCCAGACCCCCTTCCCCGGCCTCGCGGCCCTGCCGCCCTGCCTTGGCTCGGCGCTGATCATCTGGACCGGCCAGAGCGGCCAGCCGACCCTTGTGGCGCGACTGCTGACCCTGCGCGGTTTCGTGGTGCTGGGGCTCATGTCCTATTCGCTCTATCTCTGGCACTGGCCGGTGATCGTCTTCAGCCATCACTGGGCGCTGGAGGCGCCGACCGTGGCCAGCAAGACGGCCATGGTGCTGGCGTCGCTGGCCTGCGCCTTCGCCTCCTGGCGCTGGATCGAGGGGCCGACGCGCAGGCTGGGCGGGCGGGTCTACCGGCCCATGGTCTTCGCCAGCGCGGGGCTGGCGGCGCTGGTCCTTTTCGGCCTTGGGGGCCTGTTCTGGCGCGATGGCTTCATCGCGCGCTATCCGCTCCCCCTGCAAAAGCTGCTGGTGGAACATGAGGCGCAGACCAAGGGCTTCCGCGGCCTGATGCAGACGGCCGGGGGACAGGTGGCGGCAGGCCTGCCCAAGGGCGGCTTCGTGACTGGAGACGCTGGCCTGCCCCCGCAAATCGCCGTCTGGGGCGATTCCCACGTGGGGGCGATCCTCGACGGGCTGACGCAGGCCGCCAGCCCCCAGACCCCGCCCCGCTTCAGCGTCTTCGCCCTGGGGGGCTGCCGGCCCATCGCGGGGGTCTTTCTGGCCGACGACCCCACGGACAACTGCAAGCGCCACAACGACGAGGTGCTGGCCTATCTCAGGGGAGGGCCGGAGACGAAGGTGATCCTCGTCTCGCGCTGGCCCATCTCGCTCTTTGGCGATGTGCGCGCTGCTGGCCGGGGCGCCGGGCCCGGGACCATCGCGAGGGCGCCGGGGGTGAGCCTGCCGGAGGCGGAGGGGATGGCGCTGTTCGCGCAGGAACTGGGCCGCACCATTGACGCGCTGAAAGCGGCGGGCAAACAGGTGGTGCTGGTGGAGACCATCGTGGACCTGCCGGTCAACGCGCCGCATCTGACCTTCAAGCGCCTGCTGCGCGAGCCTGATGCAGCCGAGATGACCTGGGACGCCGCGCCCTACCAGGAGCGCTTCAGCGTGACGGAGGCGCTGCTGGCGGATTTGCAGAAGACGAGGGCCTTCCAGCGCATCCGCCCGCGCGACGCCCTCTGCGAGGGCTGGCGCTGCGCCTTCTACAGAGAGGGGCGGCTGCTCTATACGGACAACAACCATCTGAGCCACGATGGCAGCCTCGCGCTTGCGCCCCTGCTGCGGGAGGCGCTGCGGTAGGGACTACTTCGGCCGGTCGGCGCCGATGTTCAGTGCGACCTGGTCGATCAGTTTCGTCAGCGCTCGGACCTCCGCCTCGCTCAGCCCCTTCAGGCTGTCCTGATTGAGGCGGGCCACCAGAGCCACGGCGGCGGCCTGTCTGGCGCGACCTTCGTCCGTGAGGGTGACGTTGCGAAACCGCCGGTCGCTGGCGTTTCCAGTGGCCTGCACCAAACCCAGCTCGGCCATGCGCGAGACGAGGCGGCTGACATAGGAGCGCTCGAAGGCCGTGTGTTTGGCCAGGTCCCCCACCGTGGCGTCGCCACCCTCCACCAGGCCATTCAGCACACGCCACATCGGGGCGGTTAGGCCATGGGGGCGCAGGGCCCTGGTGATATTGACCAGATGCCGGTCCACGATATGCGACATGCGGCGGATGGGCCACGAGGCGGAAGTCTGAGGATCGCCCTTGCCTGTCATGCTCCGAATCAGTCTCCAATTGACCGCTTCATATAACCATGACAATTATGTGCATAAGCACACATTCAATAAAAACAGGGAGCCAGACCCATGACGCCCAAGAGCCTCAGCAAGATCGCCCTCACCCTTCTCACCGCCGCCACGCTGCCCTTTATGGCGCCGGACGCCGTGCAGGCCCAGAGCTGGCCCGACCGCACCATCCGCATCGTGGTGGGCACCGCGCCCAGCACCCCCACCGACATCGTCAGCCGCATCATCGCGGGCGAATTGCAGAAGTCTGAGGGCTGGACGGTCATCATCGAGAACAAGCCGGGCGCCGTGAACACCCTTGGCGCGCGCGAAGTGGCGCAGGCCCCGGCCGATGGCTATTCGATCTTCGCCGCGAGCATGCCCATCACGGCGGCGGGCGCGCTGCTGCCCAATTCGCAAGTGGACATGGTCCGGGACTTCGCGCCCGTCATCAAGGCGACGGTCTCCTACAACGCCCTCGTCACCAAGCCGACCCTTCAGGTCAATTCCATGAAGGAGCTTGTCGAGATGATGAAGAAGAACCCGGGCAAGATGAATTATTCATCGGGCGGCTATGGCACGCCCGCCCATCTCGTCGGCGAGCTTTTCAAGCTAGAGACAAAGGTGGATGTGGCCCATGTGCCCTATCAGGTGATCCCGCAGGCGATTCAGGATCTGATCGGCGGCGTGAATGATTACATGTTCATCACCACGCTGCCTGTGGTCGAACTTGTCGCCGCCGGCAAGTTGAAGGCGCTGGCGGTCACGTCGTCCAAACCGCTGCCCTCGTTCAAGAATGTGCCGAGCGTGGTCGATCAGGGCTACCCGGCGCTTGCGGTGGCCGATTGGGTCGGCTTTCTCATGCGTCAGGGCACCTCGCCCGAGATCGTGAACAAGGTCAACGCCGCCATGAACAAGGCCATCGCCAACCCCGCCGTGCGCGAAACCCTGGAGCGCATCGGCGCCGAGGTGCAGGGGGGAACGCCCGCCGACTTCGGCGCCTTCGTCAAGGCGCAGGTGGCGCAGTGGGAAGGCGTCGTGAAGCAGGCCAATATCAAGATGCAATAGGCTTATTGGCTGCGCGCAAGGGAAGCTTACATGGCAAGCGTAAAGAACATCCTGTTCATCATGTGCGACCAGCTGCGCTGGGATTATCTGTCCTGCACCGGCCACCCCTTCCTCAAGACGCCGAACATCGACCGGCTCGCAAGCATGGGCGTGCGGTTTGACCGGGCCTTCGTGCAATCACCTGTCTGCGGGCCTTCGCGCGCCTGCTACTACACGGGGCGCACGGCCTTCTCCCATGGCGCCACATGGAACTTCGTGCCCCTGCCCATCGGCGAGCTCACCATTGGCGATTACCTCGCGCCCAAGGGCGTGCGGGTGGCGGTGGCGGGCAAGACGCATTTCCGCACGGATGTGGACGGCATGGCGCGCCTGGGCCTGACGCGCGATACGGAAATCGGGCTGAAAATCTCCGAAGGCGGCTTCGAGCCCTGGGAGCGAGACGATGGGGAACATCCCGACCCCATCGTATCGCCGACCCTGCCCTATAACGCCTGGCTGCGCGACAACGGTTATGACAGCACGAACCCCTGGAACGATTTCGCCAATGCGGCGGAAGGGCCAAATGGCGAGATTCTCTCGGGCTGGCAGATGCGAAATTCACACCTGCCCGCGCGCGTAAAAGAGGAACATTCCGAAACGGCCTATATCACCAACCGCGCCATGGAATTCATAGCCTCAGCCGGGGCCACGCCCTGGCTCATGCATCTGTCCTATATCAAACCCCATTGGCCCTATATGGCTCCCGCGCCCTATCATGCGATCTATGGCAAGGCTGATCTCCTGCCGCGCAACGCCGACGCCGCCGAGCGCGTGAATCCGCATCCGGTCTATCAGGCCTTCATGCAGATGGACGCCGCGACCTCCTTCGCCCGTGACGAGGTGCGCGAGACCGTAGGCCCAGCCTACATGGGCCTTATCAAGCAGATCGACGATCATGTGGGCCGCGTGCTCGCCATGCTCGAAGACAAGGACCTCATGAAAGACACGATGATTGTCTTCACGAGCGACCATGGCGATTACCTCGGGGACCATTGGCTTGGCGAGAAGGAACTCTTCCACGAGGCCAGCGTGCGTGTGCCGCTCATCATCTATGATCCCCACCGCGCAGCCGACGCCACGCGAGGAACCGCCTGCGACAGGCTGGTGGAGGCTATCGACCTCGTACCAACTTTCATGGAAGCCCATGACATGAAACCCGCCTATCACCGTCTGGAAGGCCGCTCCCTGCTGCCGATCCTGCGTGGCGAAGATGTGGGCGAATGGCGCGATTTTGTTTTCAGCGAACTGGATTATTCCTTCTACCGCGCACGCCTGACCCTGGAGCGCAAACCGGCGGAATGCCGCATCTACATGGTGCGCGATGCGCGCTGGAAATATATTCATTTCACCGGCTACCGGCCGCAACTCTTCGACCTGCAAGACGATCCGCGCGAACTGCGCGATCTCGGCGAATCTCCGGACCATGCGCAGGTGCGGGACACCATGCGGGCGAAGCTCTTCGACCGCCTGCTCTCACGCCGCAACCGCGTCACCGTCTCCGACGAGGCGGTGGAGGAGCGCACCAACAAGGTTCGTGAAAAGGGCATCATCATTGGCGAGTGGTAGGGGCAGATGCTCATGAAACGATGGATCGCGGGAATAACCGGGATGCTCTTGAGCGTCAGCGCATGGTCGCAAGAGATCAAGGTGACCTTGCTGGGCACGGGGGCGCCCATTCCCCTCATGGACAGGCAGGGGCCAGCGACTCTGGTGGAAGCTGGCGGCAAGCGATTGCTGTTCGATGCGGGACGGGGCGTATCCCAACGGCTGTGGCAATTGAAAAAGCCTCTCAGCGCCATTGACGCGCTGTTCATCACCCATCTGCATTCCGACCATCTCGTTGGCCTGCCCGATCTCTGGCTGACGGGCTGGCTGCAACCGGAATATGGCCGCCGCCAGGCGCCGCTGCGCCTCATAGGGCCAGAAAAAATCTCCTTGCTTGCGCAATCCCTCAAGGCGGGCTTTGCGCCCGATATCGCTTACCGCAGCGAAAAGGAAGGATTGCCCACAGCAGGCGTCGACTTCAGCGTGACGGAGATCGGGAAAGCTGGGGCAGTCTTCGAAGAAAGCGGCGTGCGCGTCACAGCCTTTGACGTCGACCATGGCGTGGTGAAGCCCGCCTATGGCTATCGCATCGATTTCGCGGGCAAGAGCGTCGTGATTTCCGGAGACACGACCTTTGCGCCTGCGCTCGTCGAGCAGGCGCGCGGCGTTGACCTTCTGGTGCATGAAGTCGCCGCCGCGGCGCCCGGACTGCGCGAAAACGCCTTTGTGAAGCGCCAGTTCGAATATCACAGTTCGCCCGAAAGCCTCGCGCGAACCCTCACCCAGGCGCGCCCCAAGGCGGCGGTGCTTACCCATTTCGTCCTGCTGGGGAGCCCCACCAATCCGCCGCCGACGCCTGATGCGGCGCTCGCAGAGGTCCGCGCGCAGGGATATGAAGGCCTGCTGACTGCGGGGGTCGATCTGATGGAGATCACAATCGGGGCGGACATCGCCATCCGCGCACCGACGCAAGCACCCCTCACTCGTCCGTGATATCGATCCACACAGCGCCGGGATCGGCGATCTGCATCTTGCCGGTGGCGGAACGGGCGAGGAAATTGCGGCGGGAATCGGCCTCCTTGCTGCCACCGAGCGGCATGGGCGCCAGATAGGGATTGGACCCGGCCACCGCCGTCATATGCGCCTTGAAGGCCTCCATGCTCTCGACCTTGAAGCCGATATGGTCGGGGCCCGGGCGCTTGATCGACATGTTCTCGAAAATCGGGATCGACCAGGGCAGGATCGACAGGGTGACGCGCCCGTCGGACAGATGCCAGCCCTCGGCGTCGCCCTTCTTGTTCAAAGGCTGCAACTCGAACACTTCGGCGTAAAACTCCGCGCAGGCCTCGGCGTTCAACGTGCGGATGGCGAATTTGTTGAGGTAGCGATCCTGCGTCCAGGCCTTGTCCGCCTGGTCGGCGTAGATTTCATTCAGCTTGCTGGTCTTCTCCGCGAGATCGAACACATTGCCGTCGGGATCATGGCCGGAATACTGGGCGAAGGGCCGGGTCGACGGGCGCTTCACGATATTGGCCTTGGGGAACTTCTTCTGCATGCGCTCCAGCGCCACATCGACGCTCTCGACCTTCATGCCGAAATGATCGAGGCCGCCGATGTAGCCATCGCGCAGCGGATTGATGTTCAGCCCCACATTGCCATCGCCCACGGAAACGCCATTGGCCGGGCGGCTGACCTTGCCCGAGGTCTTCAACCCGAACATGGCCTCGTAGAATTTGGCCATCATCGGCCAGTTCGGGCTGTTCATGGCCATATGGTTGATCTGTGCGAACATGATCTTGAGCGCTCCCCCGGACGATCCCTGCTTCTGCGCCATCATAGGCCGGGCGCCCCGATGCGTCGAGAGGTCCGAGTTGACGCATCGGGGCGCAGGTATGACAATGTCTCAAAATTGGGGAACCGCTTTCATGATGGGTCAACTTCGGCTGGGCGCCATGTCACTCGCCCTCGCCGCCGGTTTGGGGGCTGCGCCCACCGACACGCTGGCGCAGCAGCAACAACCATTCTTCGCAGGCAAGACCATTCAACTGATCGTGTCGACCGGCACGGGCGGCGGACTTGACGCCAACGCCCGCCTCGTGGCGCGCCATTGGCCGAACCATATCCCGGGCCACCCGACCGTGGTGGTCAAGAACATGCCGGGCGCAGGTCATCTGCGGGCCGCCAATTTCATCGCCAACCAGGCGCCCAGGGATGGCACGGTGCTGGGCGCCATCGTGCCCGCTTTCCTGCTGGCGCAGGTGCTGGAAAGCAGCAAGGGCATCCAGTTCGATGCGGCGAAACTGAGCTGGATCGGCGCTTCGACCGCCATCAATTCGACCGTCTATGTCTGGAGCAAGGCGCCCGTCCAGACGATGGCCGACGCCACGCGCCAGCAAGTGCTGATGGGCGGGACAGGCGCGGGTTCCTACACGCAGATCTATCCGATGATCCTCAACGCCATCACCGGCACTAAATTCAAGGTGATCGCGGGCTACGCCACAACCAATGACGTGAACCTCGCCATGGAGCGCGGCGAGGTGCAGGGACGGGCGGGCAACAACTTCAACAGCCTGCGCATGGAAAATCCCGACTGGCTGCGCGAGGGCAAGATCCGCTTTCTGGCGCAAGTGGGCCTGAAGCGTGACCCGGCCTATCCCGACCTGCCGCTCATGCACGAATTCGGCAAGACCGACGACGACAAGCGCCTGCTGCGCCTGTTCTCCGCCGACATCGCCGTCGGTCGTCCCTTCATCGGCCCGCCCGGCATGGCCAGTGACCGGCTTGAGGAATTGCAGCGCACGTTCGACCAGACCATGACCGACCCGGCCTTTTTGAAAGATGCGCAGGACATGCATGTGGATGTGGCGCCGGTGAAGGGAGACGAGTTGCAGGCCATCGTCTCGGACATCGTCTCGACGCCGGCCGATGTGGTCGCCCGCGCCCGTCAGGCGCTCATGGATCTCGAGAAATAAGGGCGATCCGCCCAGGGAGCAAACAGTGCGTAAACTTGAGATCACCATCGCGACCAATGATTACGACCATTTTCGCGATTTCAAATCCGGCGCGGTCGAGGCCCAGGGCATCGACCCCATCTGGCTGGACCATGAGATCCACGAGATCTTCACGCGCTTCGCCGCCAAACGCGAATGGCATGTCAGTGAAATGTCCTTCGCCAAATTCACCGCACAGGTCTCGCAGGGGGATTGCGACATCATCGGCCTGCCGGTCTTCGCCTCCCGCGTGTTCCGCCTGTCGTCGATCTATGTGAATGCGGACGCGGGCATAAAGACCCCCGCCGATCTCAGGGGCAAGCGCATCGGCCTGCCCGAATGGGCGCAGACCGCCGCCGTCTATACGCGCGGATGGCTGGAACATGACGTGGGCGCGCCACTGACCAGCATCCAGTGGGTGCAGGCTGGCACGGAAGACAAGGGCCGCACGGAAAAGGTGCCGCTGCAATTGCCCGAGGGCCTCTCGCTCGTGCGCGAGAACGACAAGACCCTGAGCGAAATGATCGTCACGGGCGAGGTTGACGCCATCATGTGCGCCAGCCAGCCCAGCCCCTGGAAGCGCGGCGATCCGCGCATCCGCCGCCTCTTCGACAATCCGCGCGCGGAGGAAGAGGCCTGGTTCAGGAGCACCGGCGTCTATCCCATCATGCATGTCATCGCCATGCGCAAGGACATGCTGGAGGAACATCCCTGGGTCGCGCGCAATCTGCTCATCGCCTTCGAGGAATCAAAACGGCGCTGCATGGCGCGCATTTTCGATGGCGGCGTGTCGCGCTATCCCATTCCCTGGATGAATGACGAAGTGAACCGGTTGAAGCACCTCTTCGGCGGCGACTTCTATCCCTACGGAATCGAGCCCAACCGCAAGACGCTGGAGATGTTCCTGACCTATTGCTTCGAACAGGGCGTGGCGAAGACGCTTTTGAAGCCGGAGGAGATTTTCCCCGAAGGCCTCAACCCCTCGGTCAAGACCTGAGGGGGAGGGGTGAGGGGCTACTGGACGGAAACGCCATTGCGTTTCGCCGCCAGATAGAAAACGACGCCGATGCTCATCATGAACATCGACCAGATCACGCCGAAGGCGGCGAGTTCGGTGACCTGCCCATTGCCCCATAATTCGAACAGGGTGACCGCCACCACCTGCGACTTCGGCCCCGAAAGCAGGATCGGCATGGCGACGGCGCGCACGGACAGCAGCATCACGAAAAGCCAGCTAGTGAGAATCGTCGGCGCGAGAAGCGGCATCACCACCCGTCGGAACGTGAGGTAGCGGCCCGCCCCTGCCGAAGCCGCCGCCTCTTCAAGCTCGCGATGAATCTGCAAGGCTCCCGCGTAGCAAAAGCGCATGCCATAGGGCAGATATTGCACCGTACCGGCGATGACGAGCGACAGCACCGTGCCATAGATGGCGAAGGGCGCGTTGACGAAATATTGCAGGAAGGCGACGCTGAGCACGATGGCTGGAAAGACCAGCGGCGCGGTCGCCAACTGGTCAAGCAACCATCCGCCCTGGACGCGCCGGGCCGAAAGCCAGGCGGCGCCTGCGGTGAGCAGGCACACCAGAGTCGCAGTGCCGCCGCCCAGAAGCAGCGTGTTCACGATGGCGCCCTTGAACGAGGCGCTGTTGAAAACGAGCGCGTAATTGCCGAAGGAGGCCCTCGCCAGCATGCCTGCGCTGACGCCATCATAGAAAGGAACCAGCGAGGTCAGCACCACCATGCCAAGGGGCAGGACAAGCAGGATCACGAAGCACAGGACCAGCGCCGCCGCCGTCAGATAGCGCCAGCGCCCGAGCGAGGCCATGCGCGGACGATAGCCCTTGCCCGTGATGGTCTGGAAGCGCTCGGCGTCGCGCAACAGCCGGCGCTGCATGGTGAGCAAGAAGATCACCGCACCCATGAGAATGATCGAGAAGGCGCCCGCCTGCCCGTAATTCGACGGCAATTCCTTGCGGATGCTGTTGTAGACTTCGGTGGTCAGCACGGAGACATCCCCGGCGCCGCCCACGAGGGCGGGAATGTCGAAGGCCTCGAAGGCGCGGATGAAGATGAGCAGCAGGAGCGCCAGCAGGGCGGGCGTCGCCAGGGGCAGGGTGACGCGCCGAAAGGTGGTCGCCAGACCCGCGCCGCACATCATGGCGGCCTCTTCAAAGGAACTGTCCGTGGTGCGGAACACCGGCGAAAGCAGCAGAAACGCCAGCGGCGTCCACAGCATCCCCTCGATGAGGATCATCCCGCTCATGGTGTAGACGTCAAAGACCGGACCTGTGGCGCCGGTGATGGCGGCGAACAGGGCGTTGAACGGTCCGCCCTTGCCGAGCACGAGAAGCCATGCGCTCGTATAGAGCACATGGGGCAAGCCGAGCGAGATGATGGAGATGAGGAAAACATATTGGCGCAGGGGCGTATCGGTGCGCTCCACGATCCACGCCTGCAACGTGCCCAGCGTGATCGCCAGCAGCGCGGAGCCAAGGGCAAAACGCATGGAATTGCCGAAATCGGAAACGAGCGTCTGCGACTGCGCCAGCCCGGCGTAATATTCGAGCGTGAAGGCGCCGAAGGAGCCGTCAGCTTCCGTCGTGAACAGGCTCGTCTTGACCAGATAGTAGAAGGGCGGCAGCACAAGCGCTGCGAGCACGAGGACTAGCACTGCGACGGCGGGCGCAGGGCGCCGAAGATTCATGCGCGCCAACCAGCCGTCCGCCCCTGATTCACCATGCGCTCCGCCCCTGCTGTCCTGCACCGCACCACCACCCGCGTCGAACGCCATCAGCGTTTCTGGAAATATTGCTTCTGCAAAGCAAGGGACTTCGTACGGCCGGCGAACAGGTCCTCCTCGGAGAGCATCTGCATCGCAAGGCCATTGTTGGCGGGCACGATTCCCGCCACCGTCTTTTCAACCTCGATGGAGGAATCGGCGGGGAAGTAATCGGCGTTCTTGATGACGGTCTGGCCCTCCTTGGAGAGGAGGAAATCCATCAGCAACAGCGCCGCATGGGGATGAGGCGCGTTCTTCATCAGCACCATGACAGAAGCGTTGCCCAGCACCGGCTCCATGGGGCGCGGCGCCACCGGCGCGCCCTGCAAGGCGCTGATGACGGGATGGTGCAGGAAGATGCTCAGGGCCAGCGGATATTCGCCCGCCATCACCTTGTTGACGACCTCGCGGGGACTGCCCGGGAGATTGGCCACATCCTGCTTGCCCAATTCCCGCAGATAGGCCTCGCCCTTCTCCTCGCCCAGCCAGGCGCGGATGAAGCTGATGAACATCATGGCGCCGCCGGTTTCCGTATTGGCGGCCCAGGCGATCTTGCCGCGCCATTTGGGATCAAGCAGATCCTGATAGGTCTTCGGCGCCTCCGCCTCGCTGACCAGTTTGGTGTTATAGGCAAGGCCGAAATAGCTGACGCGGGTGGCGACCCACATGCCCATGGGGTCAACCAAACTCGGTGCGAGCGCCTTGGCGCCGGGCAGTGCGAATGCCTGCGTCACGCCCGCGCGCACAAGGCTCTGCGACACGCCGCCACCTTCCACGATATCGACCACCATGGCGCGGGCGCGGGCCTCCGCCAGCGTCTTGTTGATGAGGTCGCGGGTGTCGGCGCGCCAGAACTCCGCCTCGATGAAAGGATATTTCCGGTGGAAGGCCTCATTGATCGGGCGCAGCGCCTGATTCTCGATCATCGCCGAATACATGACGACCTTGCCCTCGGCGCGCGCGCCCTCGATCAGGATCTTCTCCCGCTCGGGGCCCTGCAAACGGGCCAGTTCCTCTATGGAGGCGGCGCTTGCGCCAAAGGACAGGAAGGACGCGGCGGCGACGCCAAGGGCCAGCGCGCGCAAAGCTAAATTACGGATCATTGCAGTCTCCCTCAAGAGGCCATCATCTGGATATCGCGCACGGGACGCACGCCGCAGCCAGCCACCTCAGGCACGGTGACGCAGCCATTTTCGACCTCGAGACCGGTGAAGGGATCGCCGCTCATGCGGGCGAATTCGCCGACTTCGCAGGCATATTCCATGATCGGCAGGGCGCTCGCCAGATGCACCGCATGAGCGTTGAGCAGCCGTGTGCCCACATGCGCGCCCACACGGCAGCGCACCCCGCCGCTCTCGCAGATGCGCGCTGCGGCGATGGCGTTGCGCAGGCCGCCAAGCTTGGGGATCTTGAGGCTGACCGCATCGACGATGCGGTTGCTCACCAGCATGGCGATTTCATCCAGCGTGCCCGCGCCCTCGTCGGCCTCAACAGTGACGGGCACGGAACGGGTGACCAGCTCCAGCCCTTTGAGATCATGGCGCGGCACCGGCTGCTCGACCAGATCAAGCCCGAACTCCGCCATGCGGTTGATGGCGTAGATGGCGTCCTTGGGCCAATAGGACTGGTTGGCGTCGATGGTCAGATGCGCGGCGGCGCCCAGACGCTGGCGAATGGCGCGCACGCGCGCCACATCGTCCTCCACATCCCCATGCACCTTGATCTTGAAATAGCGATAGCCCTCGTCAAACAGCTCTGCGGCTTTGGCCGCCATTTCGTCAGGCGTCTTGATGGCCAGAATGCGCAGCACGGGAATGGAGGCGCGCAGACGACCACCCAAGAGATTGCACAGCGGCTGGTTCAAGGCCCGGGCCTGCAGATCATGCACCGCGCAATCAATGGCGGCCTTGGCCTGATTGGCTCCGGCCAGCGACCGATCAAGACGCGCGACCAGATCCTCGAGCGCAAAAGCGTCTCGCCCCATCACCAGCGGCTTGAAGCGGGTCAATTCGATGGGCAGGCCCTCGAAGGTCGAGCCCATATGCGGCACGGCGGGCGCATAGCCATAGCCCTGCACGCCCTCAGCGCTCACGCGCACGCCCCAGCCACGCGCGGAGGAGACCGTGGCCAGAGCGAAGGTCCAGTCCTTGTCGTCGAGCGGCATCTCGACCGGGAAGATCTCGAAGTCTGTGATTTTCAAAAGAACATGTCCCTCAGACCTGGCGCTCGAACTCAGCCGTGAGGGAAGACCGCAAATCCTGCAGCTTGATGCGTCGGCGCGCGGCCCATGGGGCTGACGCATCCTCCCTTACGGCGCTGTTTCCACGCCGATTGTTGATCGCCATTTCAGAATAGAGGCGCATCTGCGCCTGAACAATCAATTTTTCGATAAAACGGACGTGGCGGAGCAAGCCCGCCGGAAGACTGGCGCTACGCTCTTTTTTCGCTGCGTGGCGGAAAGGTGAGGAAGATCATCTTCTGGCCGATGACCTTGCCAAAATGCTCGGTCACCGGCACTGGCGTGCATTTCTCGATCGTATCCAGCGCTGCGGAGACAAAGACCCTCTGATCCTCCTCGCTTCCAACCAGTTTCGAATAGGTGATCATCGGCTTGCCACGCAGCGCGCCGAAGTGGGTGAGGCTGAAGCGCATGGTCAGTTCCGACCCTTCGGTTCCCGGCGGGATGCGGGCGCACTGATACAGGAACAGGAAGAGTTCCCTGATATTGTCGGGCGTGCGGGACGGCGTCCTGGCTTGCGCATGGGCGGGCGCGCTCATGGCGATGGCGCATGCGGCGTAAAGCAGACAAATCAAAGGACGCATGCCCGCCTCCATCAATCCGGCCCATTGCTGACAGTTCAGGGAATTCGCTGACCAATGATCCATGCTAAAATGCTGGGCCATGGCGCGCAAGACTATTGCTTGATCCCCGGCGGCCCCTGCCTGACTATGGGCGCTCAGGAGAGGATCATCGCATGCGCCTTGGACTTTGGGCCCCGCTTCCCCACACCATCAGGCCCGAGCCCGAAATCGACCGCGCGCTCGAGGAGCTGGGAACCCCTGGCCTCGGCCTGCCGCAGGACCGCTCCTTTCGTTTCGTTCTGGACTGCGTGCAAAGAGCCGAAGAACTGGGGTTCGACATCACGCTTGTGGCGGAGCGTCTGGTGGCGCGTGATCTGGAGGCCTGGATCGTCTCCTCGGCGCTGGCCGTCCTGACGCAACGCATCCAGATCATGACCGCCGTGCATCCCGGCATCGTCCACCCCCAGATGGTGGCCAAGATGGGCGCCTCCCTCGACCGGCTCAGCGGCGGCCGTTTTGCGGTGAATGTGATCCCCGGCAGGCGGTCCCATGAATTCGATCTTTTCGGCAACGGATCCTGGCTGCCCGATGCGGAACAGCGCTACCAGCGGATGGAGGAATTCGTCGCGGCCCTCAGCGGCCTGTGGACGCAGGAGACCTACAGTCTGGACGGAGCCTACTTCAAGATCGCCCAGGGCCAGCTCGCGACCCGCCCCATGAGCCGGCCAAGGCCGCCGATCTTCGCCGCCAGCAGCGCGGAACGGGGCAAGGACATCATCGCCCGCCATTGTGATACATGGTTCATCTCCCACGCGCCTGGCCTGCAAGCCTATGAGGCCAATGTCGCCAGCATCGGCGCGGATATCATCGACATGCGCGAAAGGGCCGCACGGCACGGGCGCAGCCTGGGATATGGATTGAGCACCTATGTGATCTGCGCGCCGACGGCCGAACTGGCGCAAGCCGAGGCTGCGGGGCTCGACCGGACGCCCGAGGCCAATGTGGCCGCCAAGGCCCTTGGCGCAGGCCTCGTGGGGACGCCGCAGATCATCGCCGATCGCATCCGCCGCTACGAAGACTTGGGCGTGGACTGCCTGATGCTCCAGTTCCACCCGATGCGGGAGGGGCTTGAGACTTTCGCGCAGCAGGTGATGCCCTTGATCCGCAACCGGGGCTGAGGATCAGGGCGCTTACTTCACTTCGGTCAATTCCAGCGCGCGATCCACCACAGCCCGCTCGAAATCGCTGACCCGGGCCACCAGGGTCTGCATGAGTTCGCCAGGCACAGGCTCGACGTCGATGTTCAGCTTTTTCGCGTCCGCCAGAAAATCGGTGTCTTTCATGGTGGCTGCGAAAGCCTTGCGCAGGGTCGCGACCCGGTCGGCGGGGACATCGGGCGGCGCCACCAGCGGCCAGGCCATGACCTGCGGCGCAAAGAGCAATTCCAGCGCCTTCCTGTCGAGTTCCGTCTTGGCGAAATCCATGATGAGCGGCACATCGGGCAGATCAGCCGCCTTCTCCATGGCCATCTGGACGATGATGTTGATCTTCTTTTCTTCGATCCATGAGCGGGACCTGCTCTTCAGGCTGCCCCAGGACCAGCCAAAGCGCGCGTCCACCTCGCCTTTTTCCATGGCCATGGTGACATCATTGCCGCCGGGATAGCCGGTCACCAATTTGACCTTGGCTCCGGTGAGATTGCGCAGCAGCGTGGGAAAACGCCCGGTGTCGTCGGTGACGCCGGTTGCGCCCGTGGTGATCTCCTGCGTCATCAACTGATTGATGGAGTTGATCCCGCGCGTGTGCCAGACCACGGCCACCGAGACCTCATTGCTGGTGCTGCCGATGGGATTGAAGCGCTTGGGATCATATTTCGCCGTCTGGGGATTGAAGACCGGCTCGATGGGATAGCTGCGCGACAGCATGCCCAGGGTGGTGCCATCGCGCGGGGCGACCGAATAAAGGTTCAGGATCGTCTTGATGCCGCCGGACCCCGGCAGGTTCTGGGGCAGCATGTTTGGATTGCCCGGGATATGTTTGGACATGTGACGGGCGACCAGACGGGCCGTGGCGTCATAGGTGCCGCCCGCAGCATAGCCGATCAGGACCGTGATGTTCTTGCCGGCAAAGAAGGAGGGCTCGGGCGTCTGGGCCTGTGCTGAACCCGCCAGAGCAAGCCCCAGAACAAGGGTGGTCGCGGCCTGTTTCATCATAACGTCCCCTCCCCTGCGGCGCATATGCCATCTTCCGTGGCGCGCGAGGCACAAATATCACGCCGCACACGGCGGCGGCGAAGGATCATCCCGTGGTCCCGGCCCCACTGGCGGGCGCCAGCAAGACCGGGACCGGGGATGAAGATCAGGCCAGTTCCAGATTGAACAGGTTGATGGCGTTGTCGCGCGTCAGCCTCTGGCGACGCTCCTCCGTCAATCCCTTCAGATGATGCTCGACCACCTGGCGAGAGTGAGGGAAGGTCATGTTGAAATGGGGGTAATCGTTTGACCACATGCAGTTCTTCTCGCCCCACCAGGGGAAGAAGCGCGTACCCACATAATCCTCGAGGAAGGTGCCATAGACATGCTCGGCGAAGATCTCGCTGGGCTTGCGCTTGATGGGCAGGGGGCGATTGTGGCGGAACCGCTCGAAGTAATAGTCCCACTGCTGCAACAGGAAGGGCAGCCAGCCGATCTCGCTTTCGGCCATCAGCAGCTTCAGGTCGGGGTAGCGATCAAAGGCGCCGGAGAAGATGAAGTCGAACAGCGTGTTGGCGGAATCGTTCGTCTTCGTGTTGGTGGCGTCCTTAAGGCCCTGCACGCCGCCCTTCTGGCCGGTCTTGACATAGGAATGGCCGGTGAGGATGTGGCAGATGACAGGCTGCTTCGCCTCGGCGCAGGCGGCCCACAGGGGCTCGTAATGCTCTGAGGTGAAGGGCAAACGGGGATCCGGCACCTGCCAGATCATGGCGCCCTTGAGGCCCATGTCGAAGCCGCGCTGCATCTCCTTGATGCCGGCCTTGATGTCGTAGACGGAGACCAGCGGCGATCCATAGAGGCGCTTGGGATCGGCCTGACAGAAGTCATGCATCCAGTCGTTATAGAGCTTGAAGGATTCCTGCTGGGTCTCGACATCATCCATGCCAAAGAGCGCCATGCCGTAATTGGGGAACAGAATCTCGGCGGCGACGCCATCGGTGTCCTGGTCCTGCAGGCGCAGATGGGGGTCGGTGGCGCCGGGGGGAGAGTTGCGGAAGGGAACCTTCGGCAGATGCTCCTGGAGACGGGTCGGCAGCTCGCGCCACAGTTCCTCCGGCTCCATCACATGGGAGTCCGTCGACACCATCTTCGGCATGGCCGACAGCTCGTCATTCGTCAGCGCCTCGCCGACAACGGTGCGGCGGGGAAAGGTGCGCGCTTGTTCTTCCGACATGCCTGCGAATTTGGAGGCGTCAACGGGCAATTCAGGCATGGTCGGATTTCCTTTTCGGACGCGGTCGGTTGAGTTCGAAGGTCATGGACGCGGCCTGGTTCAGGCCGCGAGGGATGGTCATTCCGGGGAAAAGTACTTGCCCCTGGCGTAGATGCGCTTCTTGGAGGTCTCGCCATTCTTGGGGTCGTCGCCGACCTTGATGGCGCCATCGCTGAATTTCGTCTGTTTCACCACGTCCGCGGGCGTGCCGACGCGGGAGATATGGTCAAGCCCCTTGACGGCGCGCTCGCCGCCTCCGACCCGCAGCATCACGAGGTTTTCCGCCTCGTCAGCCTCGAACCGGTATTCGACGTTCTTGGGGATCATGACCCCCTGATGGACGCCCACCAGTTCGGTGCGGCCATCGCCGAAGGTGAAGGTGGCCTTGCCCTGGAGCACGATGAAGGAATGATCCTCGCCGCCGTGGGAATGAAGCGCGTTTTCGCCCCCGCTGGCGTAGACCTTGATGCTGACCCAGAGATTTTCCGCCGTCGCCAGGGGATCATAGGTCGTGCCCTGCTCAAGCAGCGGCAGGTTGCGCATCGAAAACGTCACGGCGCTGTCGATAGCGGCTACCGGGGCCCGCACGGCGATCTTGGCGTCATCCATGGACCAGTCTCCCCTGAAATTTTTTACACTCTCTTGATGCCCATGCGCGCGAGCACTGTCAACCGCTCCGTCTCTTCAGGCGCTTGACCTGCACCGACGAGCCTGATCGACTGCGCGCGGGTCAGCCGCTTCGACAAAGCGGCGCAGGAGGAACGCGTATGTTGAGGGGTTTAACAGCTTTTCTGGCGGCGGCGCTGGCGATCATCTGGTCACCAGCCGGCCAGGCGCAGTCCCAATCGGTCGAATCCTTCTATCGCGGCAAGACGGTCACGGTGGTGATCGGCTATGGGGTAGGCGGGTCCGACGATCTGTGGGGCCGTGTGGTCGCCCGTTACATGGGGCGCCACATCCCCGGGCAACCCCTCGTTGTGCCGCAGAACATGCCGGGCGCAGGGAGCCTCGTGGCGGCCAACCAGATCTATAACGTCGCCCCCAAGGACGGCACGAGCATCGGCGTCATCAACCGCGGCGTGCCCTTCGAGGCGGTTCTGGGCGGCGGCGGGGTGCAGTTCGATCCACGCAAATTCAACTGGCTGGGCAGCCCGGACAGCGACGTGATCGTGGCCTATGTGCGCACCGATGCGCCGATCAAGCATGTCAGCGAGCTGCGCGACAAGGAACTCATCGTGGCCGCCACCGGCAGCGGCGCCGACAGCCAGACCTATCCGCAGGTGCTGGCGCGGCTCTTCGGCTGGAAGCTGCGCATCGTTCAGGGCTATCCCGGCTCGCGCGAGATGAACCTCGCCGTCGAGCGCAACGAAGCCCATGGGACCTTCATCAGCTATGACACCGCCGCGCGCGAGCCCACCTTCGCGGATGGCTCGCGGCGCCTGCTCGTGCAAGGCGCCATGGCGCCCGACGAGCGCATGAAGGATGTGCCCACCCTCGCTGGCCTCGCCCAGTCGGAGGCCGAACAGCGGGCGGTCGATTTCTTCCTCCTGCGCGCGGGCATGGGCCGCCCCTTCGTGGTGGCGCCCGGCGTGCCGCCCGAGCGGCTCACCGCGCTTCGCGAGGCCTTTGCCGCGGCCCTGCGCGACCCCGAACTGATCGAGGAAAGCAAGAAGCTGCGACTGAACATCGCCTATGTGCCGCCCGACGCCCTCCAGACGCTCGTGGACCGCGCCTATGGCGCCGATGCGGAGACGCTGGAGCGCGTCCGCAAGGCCATGCGCTGACCCCCATGCCATCCAATCAAGGACGAACCATGCCCTCCATCAAACTTCCCGATCCCTATCTGGACTGGGCGCGCGGCGAAGGCGTGCCCATTGTCGAGGATTTCGGCATCGACATCCGCAAGGTCCCGGTCAAGCATTGGGATCGCTATGGCATGAATGGCGCCTTCTGCCATCTGAAGGGGCGGGATGACTACATCTCCATCTTCGCCTTCGAACTGCCGCCCGGCGGCAAGTCGGCGCCGCTGAAACATATCTGCGAGGAGGTGATCTATGTCATCTCCGGCCATGGCTCGACGACAGTGGAGCTGGAGGATGGGCGCAAGCACAATTTCGAATGGGGCCCAAAGAGCCTTTTCTCCATTCCGCTCAACGCCCGCCATCAGTATTTCAACGGCTCGGGGCTCGAGCCCGCCCGCTTCGCCTCCGTCAACAACATGGTCTTCACCATGGGGCGGTTCCGCGATGAGAGCCTGATCTTCAATTGCCCCGTCAGTTTCCCCGAGCGGGTGGGCCATGCAAATTATTTCGCCGGCGAAGGCGAATTCATCGCGATTTCGCCGGGCCGCCACCAGTGGGAGACCAATTTCGTGCCGGATCTCTCGGGATTCGAGCTGCGCCAATGGGCTAATCGGGGCGCGGGCGGCTCCAATCTGCGCTTCATGCTGACCGAGAACACCATCGGCGCCCATTCATCCGAAATGCCTGTGGGCACCTACAAGAAAGGCCATCGCCATTTCGACGGCGTCTGCGTTTTCGCAGTGACCGGCCAGGGCTATTCTCTGCTGTGGCGCGAGGAGAATGAGGACTTCACCCGCGTGGACTGGGAGCATGGCTGCGTCTATTGCCCGCCCGATTCCATGTTCCACCAGCATTTCAATGTGGCCGACCATCCCTCCCGCTACCTCGCGCTGCAAATCGGCACGGTGCGCTATCCCTTGCTCAAGATGAAGCGCGAAATATGGAATGTGGGCGTTGACAAGGATGTGAAGCAGGGCGGCGCGCAAGTCGAATATGAAGACCAGGATATGCGGGTGCATGACCTCTGGCTCAAGGAGATCGCCAGACATGGCGTGGAGTCGCGCATGGGTCCGTTCATCGACGAAAGTAAATTCGTGAGGAAGGCCTGATCATGAGCGAAGTCACCCACGATCTCGGCGCGAAATATCTCGTCGACCCCTATCTGAACTGGGCGAAGGCCGAGGGCGTTCCCATCGTCGAGGGCGCAACCCTCGACTTGCTCACGCTGGAGACGAAGCCCTGGGCGCGCTTTGGCGTGAACGGCGCCATATGCCATGTGGAGGGCCGCTGCGATTTCCTGTCGGCCTTCCTGTTCGAGCTTGCGCCCGGACAAAGCTCGGCGCCCATGCAGCATCTCTATGACGACTGCTTTTACGTGCTCGAAGGCGAGGGCGTCAGCCAGATCACCCTTTCGGACGGCGCGCGCCATGAGATCGCCTGGGGCGAGGGCTGCGTCTTCACGATCCCCGTCAACGCCGCCTGCGTCCTGCGGGCGGATGGGGCCTCGCGCGTGCGGCTCGCATCCTTCAATGACCTGCGCTACCTGATGGGTCTTTATCGGAACGAAAATTTCCTGTTCCACAACCCGTCGCCCATGAGCGCGGGGCAGGCCAGGGCGATAGAGGCGCCCCTTTGCGTCGATCTTGCATCCATGCAGGGCCATGCGGCGCTGCAACCGGGCGACAGCGCGATTGGCGCCCATTACACCTGTCTGGAGCCCGGCGCGGCGACGCAGGCTGTGCGCCAGATGCAGGGCGTCCATATGCTGGGCCTGCGTGGCGAGGGGACGACCGTTTCCCTTGCAAGCGAAGGCGCAGAGCGGGTCACGACCCATTGGCGGCGGGGCTGCCTGACGGGCCTTGCCGGCATGGAGTTCCACCAGCAGGCCAACAGTGGCGCGGCGCCTGCCGCCTTCCTGAGGGTGGAGCTTGGCTCGCAGGCCTCGCCGCTCTTTCGCAGCCGTCGCGCGGCCTATGGCGACACGGAGGTTTACGCCTCCGGCAGCGCCATTCTCGCAAACATCTGATCCAAAGCTGAAATTTTCCAGAGGTCGACATGCAGGGCCAATCCATGAAGAAACTGACGCGCCGCGCCGCCTTGGGCGCCATCGCCATGATGGCGGGGGCGAGCATCGCGCAAGCCCAGACGCCCGCCGAATTCTACAAGGGCAAACAGATCCAGATGATGGTCTATTCCGGCGCGGGATCGACCTATGACACCTATGCGCGCCTGCTCGCCCGTCACATGAACCGCTTCATCCCCGGCTCGCCCAGTATCGTGGTGCAGAACATGGTGGGCGCCGGCGGACTGAAGCTCGTCGACTATCTCAACCGCATCGCACCCAAGGATGGCACGGTCTTCGGCACGGTCAGCCGCGGCAATCCCTTCGATCCCATCATGGGCAAGAAGGACATCGACTTCGACCCCCTCAAACTGACCTGGATCGGCAGCATGAACCGGGAGATCGCCGTCGCCCTCTCCTGGGGCCCGTCGCCGGTCAAGACATTCGAGGATCTGCGCAAGACCGAACTGCTGGTGCCCGGCACGGGCGCGGGTGCGGATTCGGAAATCATTCCACGCGCCTACAACAATCTGGCGGGAACCAAATTCAAGATCGTGTCGGGCTACCGCGACACGGCGGAAGCGACATTGCAGCTCGAGACAGGCGAATTGCAGGGCATCGCCTATTGGTCCCTGAGCGCCATCCAGTCGCTCAAGCCCGACTGGATTCCCACCAAGAAGATCAACATTCTCTTCCACACGGGCGCAACCGAGTCGCCCGACCTGCCGGGCGTGCCCCGCATCCGCACCCTGATCAAGGACGAGACTGACCGCAAGGCGCTGGAATTCCTGCTGGCGCGCGAGGTCATGGGTCGTCCCTTCGTGGCTCCGCCCGGCATTCCCGCCGATCGCGCCAAGGCCCTGCGCGACGCCTTCAACGCCACCATGGCCGATCCCGAATTCCTGAAGGAGGCGGCGCGCGGCAATGTGGAGGTGAACCTCGTCACCGCAGAGGAAATCGATACACTGCTCAAGGACGCCGCAGCATTGCCGCCCGCCGTCATCGAGCGCGCGCGTCAGGTGCTGGAGCGGAACTGAGCGGCGGCGCCGCCCCTCACGGCCTGACCGAGATCACCGCGTCCAGACTGGTGCGTGAGAAATCGTCGATCAGGAGATCGATGCGCAGCCGCCATATGCCCGGCGCCGGGATCGTCACGCCTTCCACGTCCCACTGATGGGCGCCGGGGGCGAGGCGCGCCTGACGGTGGATCGGGGCGAGGCCGGGAGCGTCGGGACTGAGATAGAGATCGACGTCCTGCACCCGCAGGGGCGAGAGGTCGGCGCCCTTGGGTTCGATGCGGATCTGCACCGGGCCCACGCGGGTGGGCCTGATGGTCATGCTGGCCATGGCCTCGACGCCGTGAACATGGATCTGAAAGGCGCGCTCATCGGGGGAGCCCAGCGATGTGGGCGGGGGCGTCAACCGCCAGAGGGAGACCACCGCCAGGATCAGCAGCGCCACACCCGCCTCAAAGCTGATCGAGCGGCGCAGGCTCGCCGTCGCCGCCAGATCGCCCGCCAGCGCCGAAGCCGTGAAGCGGTATCGATTGAGCAGGGCGAGGGCGCTGACCACCAGGACGAGCGCCAGCTTCACCGCCAGAACAAGACCCCAGGCGGTGTCGAACAGGCCACGCGGGGCAAAGACCTGCGTGGCGGCGAGGGCCATGCCGCTGGCCAGCAGCAGACCGTAGACCGGCGCCGCGAGCATGGAAAAGCGTTTGAGCGCCAAGGGGAAACCGTCGCGCCGAGAGGCCCATAGCAAGGGCGCCAGCGACCCCGCCCAGGCGATGGCGGCCATGACATGCAGGGTCACGGCGCCTTGCATGAGAGCCTCCGGCCGCCACAGGCGCGCATGACTGGTGAAGGTGAGGCCCAGCGCCAGAAAGACCAGCCCCGCCAGGGCGAGGGTGCGTGCGGCGCGGGCGCGCAGCACGAGAGCGAGCATGGCGCAGACGATGGCCAGAAGCGCCAGCAGGGATCCCATGCCCTGCGGCAGGCGCAGGCCCGACCGCCAGTTGGCCCGATCATTGAGCGCCGCAAGCCCCTGCCCATGGGCGTCGGCGCCTTGCAGGCCTATCGCCACGACCGCGCCCAGGGCGCCAACCGCAAGCGCCGCCAGCGCGGCGCCGCGCCATTTGCCCAGCGGCGCCAGAAAGGCAGCGAAAAGGCTCGCGCCCACACCGAACAGGAGGCTGGCCAGCAGCAGAAAACGGGTGGCGACCAAGGGTCCCGAGAGCGCCGACAGCGCGACCGTCGGCTCCTGGCTCGCAGCAGCATCGCCGCCGCTCGCGCGGCCGACCGAAAAAACGAGACTGCCGCTCACCGAATGGCCGTCTTCGGAAGTCACGCGATAGCTTACGAGGTGCGAGCCCTGCCCAAGCCCCCCGGGCATCGGCAGGACCACGCGCGCACCGGCCCCTTGCGGCTTGCCGAGTTGCGTCACGACGCCCTGCGGATCCACATGGGCGGCGGCGGTAATGTCCACAGGCTCGTTGAAGACAAGTTCAACCGCCTGGGGCGCCTGTTTCAGGAGATCCCCATCCCCCGGCGTACTTTGGACGAGATAGGCATGGGCGAAGGCGCTGGCGCCGCAGAGCGCCGCAAGAACCAGCGCGACCAGCGTGGACAGCGCGAGGCGCCTCATTTGCGCGGCAGGAGCCTGATGGAGGGCGCGGGCGAAGTCGCCTCGTCATGGGCGCCGTCTTGCGCCTCGCCATCGGGCGCGCCCTTCATGTCGATCCAGCGCGAGACCCCCGATTCGCATTCCTGTACGACGGGAAAGAACAGCGTCTCGCCGGTCTTCACAGAACCGTCGAGCTCTATGGTCAGGGGGAAAATGCCGGTCTGTTTGTCGGGCAGACGCCCGCTCCAGATCACTTCGCGCGCGCCGCCCTCGCCGGACTGGCTGATGGTCCAGCCCTCCTTGCGCTGGGGTCGCGCGGAGGTCACGGCGCGGGGAAGGCGCATGCGCAGGCGCAGGGTGGGCGATCCATTGCAGCCGTGGGGCGTCCGAAGGGTCAATTCAATGGAGCCCGCCAGTTCGACCTGCCGCTTCACGAAGGCCACATGGGCCGCCGCCGGGAAGGCCACAAGCGCGCAAAAGGCGACAACCGGAAGAAAAAGCCTGGGACGCCGCACCAATTCCGCTTCTCCATGATTCCGGGCGCAGGTCACTTGCGCGCGTGTTGCTGTGCTTACTATAGTCGTCCCGAATGGTGCAAACGTCCGGCGAACAGCGACCGGCGGGCATGAGCGGGCCTGGGGCGACAAAGTGCCCGGCAGCGCGCGGCGACGCATAAGGGGGCGAGCAAGGAATGGCGAACGAGACCGCCGAGGCCGACCGCGCGGTGCGCCTGGTCGGCGTGTCGAAGACCTACGAAACGCAGGCGGCGCGCATCATTGCGCTTGAAAAGATGAACTGGTCCATCGGCGGCGGGGAAGCCGCCGCCCTTATGGGGCCATCGGGCTGCGGCAAGACCACGATCCTCAATCTGCTGGGCGGCATGGATCGACCGAGCGGTGGCGAGATCTGGGTCAATAGCGAGAATGTCGCGGGCATGAACGAGCGCCAGCTCGAGCTCTATCGCCTGCGCAAGATCGGCTTTGTCTTCCAGTTCTTCAACCTGATCCCCAGCCTCTCGGCCATCGAAAATCTGGAACTGCCCATGCTGCTGGCGGGGGTGGCGCCGGAGGAGCGGCGCGCGCGCGCCGAGAGTCTGCTGGAGAGCGTGGGCCTGAAGGCCAAGGGCTTCAAGCGGCCGGAGGAATTGTCGGGCGGCGAGCAGCAGCGCGTGGCGGTGTGCCTTGCGCTGGTCAACGATCCCCCGATCATCCTCGCCGATGAGCCCACGGGCAATCTGGATTCCCACAACGCCAAGGTCATCTCCTCCATGCTGATCGATCTGGCGACCTCGCGCGGCAAGACCGTGCTGGT
>CANCSY010000013.1 GCA_947380915.1 Beijerinckiaceae bacterium | reverse complement strand
GACACATTGATGCGCCTGACCGATCCGGCCCGCACCATAGTGCTGCATGATGCGGGAACCGTGCGCGGATCGACCACGCAACACTATCTGGCGACGCGGCCGCGCGGCTTTCTGGGCTTCGGCGTTGAAAGCGCCATGGGCTGGACCATTGGCGCCGCCATGGGCGCCAAGCGCGCGGCGCCCAATGATCTCGTCGTCGCCGTTGTTGGCGATGAAGCCTTCTGCGAGACCGCCCTCGATCTGGAGACATCCGTCAGAAACGACGCGCCCTTCCTGTTGATCGTGCTCAACAACCGGGGTTTCGCGGACAATGACGGCGGCAAGAGCGCCCGCCTCGCCCATGCGCGATTCCATCAGGGCATCAGCGCCGCGACCCTCGCCGTCGCCCTTGGCGCGCACGGCCACACGGTGGTGAACCCGGAGGATCTGGAAGCGACCCTAACGACCGCGATCCATCAGGTCGAAGCGGGGCAGACCGCCGTTGTCGAGGTGAGAACCGCGCGCGTTCAGGCCAGCCTCTATCGACTGTGGGCGAAAGACTGATTCTTCGCTTGCCCCCTCCCCGCAGGAGAAAGCCATGAAACGATGAATCCGCTTGGGCATGAAAGGGGGCGCCGCCTGTCATGCCCAAGCAAATAGACCAGATCACCATCACGCCAGCGATCTGATCACCCCTGCCCCGGAAGACGACGCGCAGAGGGCAACCTCTGCGCCGCCACCCTTCATTTCCCGCTATTCGCCGGATCCAGCACCTGCCGAAGGCGCGCAGCAACTTCGGGCGGCGTAGCGAGAATTCTGGCGCTGAGCTTGTCGAGTTCGTCGCCGGACACCGGATTGATGTCCAGCGTCTGCCGGGCTGCGTCCTTCAACAGTTCGGGGTCTTTCATGCTGGCGTCAAAGGCGCGGCGCAGCGCAGCAAGCCTCTCCGCAGGCACGCCGGGCGGCGTCAACAGGGGGCGCCCGAACTCCTGGCGCGCAACGATCACCGTCATGGCCTGACGGGCGCTTTCGTCCTTGGGCATTTCCAGCAAGGGCACATCAGGCAATTCGGGATTTGGCCTGAAACCGAATTGCGCGACGATCTTCACCTTCTTCTCGGCCAGCCACTGCTGATTGCGCGCCTTCACCGTCACCAGACCAATGCCGGCGTGGCCCATGACTTCGCCGCGCTCCATCGCCAGATCGATATGGGTGGTGCCCTCGTAGCCCGCGACGATCTTGAACTTCGTGCCCAGAAAGGCGTTGGCGGCAAGGGGATTGTCCATGGTCGCCGTGCCATGGGCCACCGCGCCCACGACAACCTCCTTTTCATAGAGATCCCGCATGGAATTGACGCCAGCCGAATGCCACACCATGACCAGAATGGTTTCGGGCGCAGTGCTTCCGATCCAACCGAATTTTGAAATATCAAAACGCGCATTCTCCGGGCTGAGCATGGGCGCGGTCGGCATGCCATTGGTGATCGCGCCGAGCACCGTGCCGTCGCGGGCGGCTGTATTGTAAAGCTGGTTCGTAAGGGTAAGGCTGCCGGCGCCCGGCACATTCTGCACGATCAAGGTGGGATTGCCCGGGATATATTTGCCGATATGGGCGGCCACCAGGCGCGCCGCGATGTCATAACCTGACCCCGGCGCAGACCCGATCCGCACCTGCACCTGCTTGCCCCGATAGAAATCCGCAACCGCATCTTGCGCGCGCGAAGGCGAGCATGTGGCTGCAAGAACGAGTGCGAGCGCTGCGACGAGCTTCATGGAATCCTCCCTGTTTTAAGATTAACTTTGCCACGAACCATGGCCGGAAGGAAGCGCTTAAAGATACAACGCCAGCGGGAGACAAGAAAAATTCCGGCCAGCCACAATCGCCATACTTGTTTCGATTATGAAAAAAGGAGAAGCTGCGTTGCAGCAAAAAAGGGGGAACAGGAAGACATGCAGCAGCGCACCATCGGGCAGTCCGGACTCCGTGTTTCAGCCGTCGGTCTCGGTTGCAATAATATCGGCCGATTGCTGGACCTCGAACACTCCCGCGACCTCGTCCACAAAGCGCTTGATCTGGGCGTCGACCTTTTCGATTGCGCCGACGTCTATGGCGGAAGAGGCGGCTCTGAAACCATGCTGGGCGAAATCCTCGGGCAGCGGCGCAAGGACATCGTCCTCATCACCAAATTCGGCAGGCGCATGGATGACGCTGGCCGGAAGATCGGCGGCTCCCGTCGCTACATCATCGAAGCCTGCGAAGCGTCGCTGAAGCGTCTGAAGACCGACTGGATCGATCTTTACATGATGCACGATACGGATCCCCGGACACCCATCGAGGAAACGCTGCGGGCGCTTGATGATCTGGTCCGTCAGGGCAAGGTGCGCTACACGGGCTCCTCCCATTTCGCAGCCTGGCAGAATGTGGAGGCGCACTGGACGGCGAAGCAGAATGGCCTGAATCATTTCATCGCCTGCGAGGATGAATATAGCGCACTGCATCGAGGCGTGGAGGACGAGCTGATCCCGGCGGCGCGCGCTTGCGGCGTCGGTCTCCTGCCCTATTATCCGCTCGCCAGCGGCATGCTCACGGGAAAGTACAAGGCGGGAGCGCCCCTGCCCCAGGGCTCGCGCATGCAGCGCGCCGAACGGGACTATGAAAGCCAGTTCTTCACGCCCGAAAACTGGGCGAGAGTGGAGCGCCTGACCGCCTATGCGCAGTCACGCGGCCATACGCTGCTGGAACTCGCCATGAGCTGGCTCATGGCCAAACCTGTCGTCAGCAGCGTGATCGCAGGAGCAACACGGCCCGAGCAGGTCGAGGCCAATGTGAAGGCGGCCGAATGGAAAATGACGCCGGAGGAAGTGGCGGCCATCGACGCGATCTGAATTGGGCGCCTGCGACTGCGCAAGCCCCTGCTACCAAGAGGCCGGAAGCGTCCACCGCATCCGGCCTCTTTTGATCTTGATACAGAGGGAAGCCCGAAGGGCTCACTCCTCGCGATAGGACCGAGCCTTGTCGACGGCTTCCTGACCGCCGATCCCGAGGCCCAATCCATACAAACGATCCGAATTGACCGCCTCCGGATAAAAGGCCGAGAGATCGTGACCCGGGTAATTTTCCAGCATGTAGCTGGCGATCTCGCCTCGGGTGGTTATCCAGACCTTCTCGCGGCTCTTGACATAGGAGATGAGGTCTTCCAGCGGACGAACGCGGTGTCCGTTGGCGTAGTGGGGATGCGAGCCGTAAGCGAGCATCTTCGGGAAGCCCCGCTTGCCCTCATCATAAAGGCAATCGAAATAATCCCGCCATTGCTCGCAGACCTCGCGCGGCGTGAGCGTTTGGCGCGAAGCGGGCGTATCGGACACGGCGTAGCTCGTCATGCCGACGATCTTCTTGTCACCGACGGGAATGATGAATGGCACTTCAGCATTCCGCAGACCACAGGAATAGGTGAAGCCCTGTTCCGCCAGAATCGAAAAGGTCTCTGCGGTCAGATGTCCACCTGCGCTGGAAAACCCGTAAGCGCGCTGGCCCGTCACATCGAGAATCGCCTGGTTGGTCCTTGCGATGGCGTCCGCCTGTTCGGCTGCGGTCATGTCGTAGAGAAACTCATGGGTCCAACCCTGAACGATGAACTCATGGCCCTTCTGGCGCATGAACTGGGCCATCTGCGGAAACAGCTTCACGGTCAGGCCATCCACATAACAGCTCGTGCGGATCTGATGGCGATCCCACAGATCGACCAGTCGCTGAATTCCGCCCGTGTCTGCGAAAGCCGCCTCATAGATCGGACGCATGGCGCGCTTGTATTTCGCCTTGGGCTTGGCCCCAACCGCATGTTCGGGAATTTCCCAGGACATGTTGAAGACCACCGCGATATGGGCGTCGCCCGGCCATTTGAAATCCGCTTTATACATATCGTCACCTCCCAGCCAACAGATTGCGCAAGTTCTGCGGCGCGCCTATTCCCGCCGGAAGCTCAAGGCTTCTTTCACAGCCTCCTCACCGCCCAGCCCGATCCCCAGACCATAATGACGATCGGACGCGACGGCCTCCGGATAGAAGGCGGCCAGATCGTGGTCAGGATAGTTGTCGAGCATCCAGCGGGTGATCTCGCCACGGGTCGTGATCCAGACCTTCTTTTTCGACTTCACATAGTCGATCAATTCCTCAAGCGGTTTGGTGCGGAAGGCGTGCGAGAGGATGGGATGGGTGCCATAGGCGAGGAATTTTGGAAAGCCCCGCTCACCCTCCTCATACATGGCGTCGAAACCATCTTTCCACATGCCGATGATGTCGCGCGGCGATGCGTCCGAGATGGAATAGTTGCCGAAGTCCGTCAGAGCGTAACTCGTTTGCCCCACCAGTTTGCGCCCATTGCAGGGGATGATGAAGGGTACATCCGCATTGCGCAGACCGCAGACATAGTCGAGGCCAAGATCCGCGCAAATGGGAAATGTCTCCGCCGTCACATGACCGCCCGGGCTCGAGAAGCCCGTCGCCTTGATGCCAAGGGATTCGAAAACCTCCTTGGTCTTGCGCAGGGACTCGATCTGTTCGGCGACCGTCATGTCCCAGAAGTAATTGTGGTTCCACCCCTGCACCAGAAACTCGTGGCCTTCCGCGGCCGCCTGTTTGGCAAGCTCGGGAAAGAGGCTCACCGTATGCCCATCGGCATAGCAGCTCGTACGGATGTCATGGCGCCGCCACAGATCGAGCAGGCGCTGCATGCCGCCGCTCTCGGCATAGGCATGTTCATAGATCCAGCGCATGCCGCGCTGGTATTTTGCATGAGGCGGAACACGCTCATGGGCCTTCTGATTGTTTTGCGACGTCCCGAGCGACTTTTCCCAGGTCTCCCAGGACATGTTGAAAACGACGGCGATATGAGCCCCATCGGGCCAGGCGAACTTGCAGGAATACATGGAGACCTCTCAAACGAGACGGGTTTTGTCGCGGTTCGCGGATGGTGACTGGGCTTCGCGGCTGACAACCACATCCACCAGCGCGGGGCCTCCATCCGCGAGGGCGTCACGGATGGCCTGCTCGATATCCTTCGCCTCGGTCACGCGCACGCCAAAGGCGCCGAACGAACGCGCGACTGCCGCAAAATCGACGTCGCGGAAATCCAGCACCGACTTGACGGTTCGCTGATGACGCTTCTGGGTCTGGTACTCGGAGGCAAGGCAGGCATTGTTCATCACCACCACCACCACGGGTATGTTGCAACGAAGCGCCGTCTCGAATTCCGAGATGTGGTAAAGCATGCCGCCATCGCCGGTTATGGCGACCACGCGCCTGTCAGGCGCCCCGAGCGCCGCCCCCAGCGCGCCGGGGAAGACCCAGCCCAGCGATCCATTGGCGCGGATCATCGTCTTGCCCGCCGTCACGGGATAAAGGGCGCCGACCCAACCGCCGTGGGCGCCGGTGTCGGCCCCGATGACATCATTGGGACCAAGGACACGCCGCACCGCCGCAATGACATCAGCCTGATGAATGCCCTCGACCTTCTGCACGGCGGACAACTGGGTCGCATGCTCCCGCCATGTGGCCAGGCGTTGCGCCATGTGTTTGGCCCATTCCGTTTGTCCCCGCGCCAGCTTGCGCTGCGCCACCATGTCATTTGCGGCGGCCAGCGCCATTTTCGCGTCGGCCACGACGCTGACTTCGGTCTTGTAGTTGCGGCCGATGATTTCGGCGTCCACATCGATATGGAAGAGGCGCTTGTCCTGAAAGGGCAGCGCCCATTTGTGAGTCGCCAGACCGCCAAGCCGTGTCCCGATCGCCAGAACCGTGTCGCATTCGCGCACGCTGTCATTGCCGATCTTGCGGGAGTTGCGCCCGATGACGCCCATGGCCAGATCGCTGTATTCATCGATCGAGCCCTTGCCGCCAAGGGAGGTGGCAACGGGGATGGAAAGCGCCTCGGCAAGGCGCGTCAACTCGCCCCAGGCCTGCGAAATGATCACGCCCTTGCCTGCGACGATCAGGGGACGTTGGGCGGCGAGCAGGCCATCCAGGATCGACGACAATTTGCCAAGATCGGGAACAGGCCGGAAGGAATTGACCGTGTCGACATCCTCTTCGCGGTAGATGTCGTCACCGGCTTCGAGGTGGAACATATCCGAGGGAATTTCGAGATGCACCGGGCCGGGCGCGGGCGACAGGGCGGCGCGAATGGCGGCGCGGACCATGGCGGCGGCGCGGTCAGGGGACGAGAGGGTCTTGTTCCACTTGGTCACGCCGACATGCAGCGGCAGACCGTCCACATCCTGATATTCGAACCGGTCACGCGAGCTGAGATGGATGGAGGAGGTCAGGGAAATGACCGGGCTCCTTGCCCAGAGCGGATCCGCCAGGGAGCCGGCGAGATTGGCCACGCCCGGTCCGCGCTGGCCATAAACAAAGCCGGGCTTTCCGGTCATCCTCGCATAGCCATCGGCCAGATAGACGGCGGCGTTTTCAGTGCGGCAATTGATGATTTCGATACCCTCGTCTTCGAGCGCATACCAGAGGTCATGATCGCCGCCACACAGACAAAAGAATTTTTCGGTTCCATAGGCGGCGAGCGTCTTGGCGACGGCTTGTGCGACAGTCAGCATTTCCTGGTCCTTTTATCAGCTTACTTGTTTGTGTTCATGATGGCGCGAATGCGCGAGATGGTTTGGGGCGAGCTTGCGTAAAGACGTGTCGTCAGTTCCGTCAGCTCCCGCCAGTTCACGGGATCGATATCAGCATTCGCCCGCTGGGCCTCGGCGCGAAAATCGGCGTCCGTCATCACCTTCTCGAAGGCGTCCCGCATGGCGGCCACACGGTCCGCAGGCACGCCCTCGGGCATGGCGAAGGGCCGTCCGTAATCCTGTCGCGCATACATCAACTCGAACAATTCGCGATCTTCGGGCGTCTTGCCCGTGGGGAACAGCGGCACATGCTTGAGTTCGGGATGCTGCTTCATGCCGAAGGCGCCAAGGATCAGCAGTTCGTTATGGGCGACTGCGTCCTGATAATCGGTCTTGTAGGAGCCGAGCGCCAGACCGCCATTGCCATGGATCTCGCCCCTGCGCATGGCGAGCTGAGTCTCGGGTCCACCGGGATAGCCGGTGACGATCTTGAACTTTGTCCCGGACAGAGCATTTGTCAGAATCGGAAAATCATAGGGCGCTGCGCCCGGCGATGTTGCGCCAATGATCGTCTCGGTCTTGAAGAGATCCTCGAAGGTCTGGACGGGCGCTGTCTTCCAGACCACGAGGATATGCGCCTCCCGGCTGGGGCTGCCGAGGAAATTGAATTTGCGCGGGTCGAACCTGGCCGCGCCCGGGTCGAGCAGGGGCGTGGTGGGCATGCCATTGTTGAAGACGCCCAGGGCGGTTCCATCGCGCGGCGTAATGGCGCCGAACTGGTTGGCGAGCATCAAACTGCCGCCGCCCGGCACGTTTTGCGGCACAACCTTGGCGCCGCCGGGGATATATCGCGGCAAATAGCGCCCGACCATCCGCCCGACGATGTCGTAGACCCCGCCGGGGACTGATCCGATCTGCAGGAAAACGGTTTTTCCCTTGTAGAAATCCGAAACCGGGTCAGCTTGCGCCGTTCCCGCCCAAATACCCAAAGTTGCCAAAACGCAAAGGTGGCGCAGGCGTCTCATGCAGTCCTCCCCATGGGCGTTAGTATGTCTAAGCATAACCAACTGCCTTTTCGCGATTGCACCATAACGCGCCAGTTCTGTCCAGCGCCGATGGGGACAAAGGCCCCAACGCTTGCGCCTCAACCGGAAGGTCGTTAGCATTATTCAAAAATACGGGTCGCGCCCGCCGCGCCCGGTAAAACCCAGGGGAGGAACATCTGATGCCTGTCGCCGTGCTGACTGGAGGTGCGAGCTGGTTTGCTCGTGAGACCGCGCGTTTGCTTCTGCCGGAAGGCTGGACCGTGGTGCTTGGCGAAATCAACGACGCGAACCTCAAGGAGGTTCTCGATTCATTTTCCGGAGAGAAGGTCGAAGGCGCCCGGCTGGATGTGACCGATCTCGCTGGGGTCAAGGCCTTTTTCAATGACGTTATCGCGCGTCATGGAAGGATCGATTCGCTGGTCAATATCGCCGGCGGCACGAATTATCTGCAAATGCCAAGGCGACCCTTTCACGAGATCCCGCCGGAAGACTGGGATCTGGTGCTCAAGCCCAACCTCTACGGCGTGCTGAATTGTTGCCATGCAGTGCTGCCCGGCATGATCGCCCAGGGCGGCGGGTCCATCGTCAATCTGGCGTCGGGCATGGGCCTGCGTGGCACCCCGCGCATGAGCACCTATACGGCGGCGAAGGCCGCCATCATCGGCTTCACCCGGTCCATCTGCCAGGAGGTCGGGCAATATCAGATCAGGGTCAATTCCATCGCGCCGGGCAGCGCCGAATCCCGTTGGCAGCCCGACTTGCAGAAAGGCGGAACGCGCATGCCGCCGCTGGGCGCGCGCACCAGCGCCAAGGACATCGCCAACGCCATCGCCTTCCTCGTTTCCGACAAGGCCAGCCATATCACCGGGGCATGCCTCGACGTCTCCGGCGGGTCCTCCCTGCATTGAGGCGGCGCGACGATGGACCCGGGTTGAAAAGGGAGAAGACGCATGAAACGCCATGAAGGGCGCGTAGCGGTCGTGACCGGGGCCGCGCAGGGGATCGGTCTGGCCGTCGCAAGGCGCCTGAGGTCCGAGGGCGCGCGATTGGTGATGGCGGATGTTCAGGCCGCCAAGGTGACACAGGCGGCCGAGCAGCTTGTGGCGGGTGGGGACGACATCCTCGCCTGCGCGGTCGATGTGGGAAATTCCGCTTCGGTGGATCACCTCATCGCCCAGGCAGTCGGCAAGTTCGGCAGGATCGACATTCTCGCGAATGTGGCGGGCGGCAGCGGTTCCGCGATCATCGAAGACATCGAGGATATGACGGACCAGATCTGGGATGGGGTCATCGCCAGCAACCTGCGCGGCACCTTTCTCATGTCCCGCGCCACCATTCCCCATATGCGCAAGACCGGATCCGGCGCCATCGTGAATTTCGCCACAGGCTCCATCCGCGGCTTCACCGGCAAGACCACCTCCGCCGCGCGCCTCGCCTATGTCTCTGCAAAGGCGGGGATCATCGGCTTCACGAACCAGCTCTCTCAGGATGTCGTGGCTGCGGGCATAGCGGTGAATGTGATTCAGCCAGGCTTTGTTCTGACCGAACCGGGGGCGCGCATTCGCGAGATCTTCGAGTCCATGGCGCAGGCGGATCAGGAGGCCATGCTGGCCCGCCGCAAACCCCGCACATCCGATGAAATCGCCTGGGCGGTCGCATGGATGGCGGCCCGGCCCGCGAGCGAATTGACCGGGGTTTCCGTTCGCTTGCAAGGCCCCATCGATGGCCCGAATCTGACGCTGCAACGCGACCCTTCCAATCCGCTGGCCACGACAGCCTGGCTGGAATCCGCCTGATTTCTGGAGAACGCCGAGATGATCCGCGCCCTGATGTTCGCCGCCGCCCTGTGCTGGACTCCCGTCGCCTACGCCCAGGATGCGGTGGCCGACTTCTACCGCGGCAAGCAGGTCTTCCTGCGCATAGGCTCGGCCCCGGGCTCGGGCTATGATCTGGCGGGACGCATTGTCGCTCCATACCTGTCCCGCTACATCCCGGGCAATCCATCCATCGTTGTGCAATCTGTTCCGGGCGCGGGGAGCCTGATCCTCGCCAATCAGCTCTACAACACGGCTGCGAAGGACGGGACCGTCATCGGGCTTGTCAGCAACGGGATGCCCACTGCGCCCCAATTGACGCCGGATCAGGCCCGCTTCGATGTGACGAAATTCAGCTGGATCGGCAGCAACGCGCCCGAAGCGCAGATCATCATGCTGTCCGACAAGGCCCCCGCCCGCTCGATGGAGGATCTGTTCAAGATGGAGACGATTGTCGGCGCCACAGCGCCCGGCGTCGCCATCTATGACATGCCCGCCGTGCTCAACGGTTTGAGCGGAACCAAATTCAAGATCGTCTCGGGCTATGAAGGCACGGCGCAGATCGATGTCGCGACGGAACGGGGCGAGCTGCATGGTCAGGCGGCGCTGGGATGGATCAGCGCCAAGACACGCAACATGGCCGACATCAAATCGGGAAAACTGAGGATCCTCGCGCAATTCGGCATGAAGAAACATCCGGACCTGCCGGACGTGCCCCTTTTCCCCATGCCCACGGATGAGGTTGATCGGCAAGCCATGGCCTTGATGATCTCGCGGCAGGATTATGGCAGGCCGCTGGTCCTTCCCCCCGGCGTTCCGGCCGACAGGGTCGCCGCCCTGCGCTCGGCCTATATGGCCGCGATGGGCAATCCCGACCTCAGGAAAGAGGCCGAACGGGCGGGCCTTGAAATCAATCCGGTGTCGGGCGAGGAACTGGATGCGCTGACCCGGGAGGTTTTCCGCACGTCCCCGGCGGCGATCGCCAAGCTGCGCGCCATACTGACCCAATGAAGCCGAAGCCTGTTGCGGCTGATCGACGGCTCACTGCTTGCTGGCGCCGCAATCGGGGCGCGGAAGCCCGAGATGATCGCGCAACATGGTTCCTGTATAGGCCTTTCGATACAGGCCGCGCCTCTGCAATTCCGGGATGACCTGATCGACGAAATCATCGAAGGCGCCGGGAAAATAGGCCGGCATCACATTGAAGCCATCCGCCGCATAGTCCACGAACCAGCGCTCCAGAGTGTCCGCAATCGTTTGCGCCGAGCCGCACAGGACCCAATGACCGCGCGCGGCGGCTGTTAGATTATACAGGTCACGCAGAGTCATATGATCCCGCTGGGCCTTGGCGAGCATCGCCTTGGCGAATCCATGGGACGTATCGGGCAGCGGCAAATCGGGAATGGGGCCATCGAGGGGATATCGGGACACATCCGTTCCAAGGCGCGCGGACAAGAGCGCCAGACCCTCCGTGGAATCGAGATAACCTTGCAGAGTGTTGAGAATTTCAAACGCGTGGGCGTCGGTCTTTCCCACAATGGGCATCACACCGGGCAGGATCGTGACATGATCGGGATTGCGCCCGTAACGGCGCACGCGCTCCTTCAGGCTCGCATAGGCGCCCTTGGCCTCGTCGAGATCCTGCACGACTGAAAACACGACATCGGCGCTGCGGGCCGCCAGATCCTGCCCGCGCTCGGAGCCCCCGGCTTGCAGAATGACGGGCTGGCCCTGGGGACTGCGCGCCATATTCATGGGCCCGCGCACGGAAAAATGCTCCCCCACATGGTTGAGGGCGCGAATGCGGGAGGGATCGAGATAGCGGCCGGTCGCGAGGTCGCGGATGATGGCGTCATCGTCCCAGCAATCCCAGAGACCTCGCACGACCTCGATGAATTCCTGCGCGCGCCCGTAGCGTTTTTCGTGGTCCGGATGCGCCCGGCCAAAGTTGCCGCCAGAAGCGGCGGCGGCCGTGGTGACCGCATTCCAGGCGGCCCGGCCATTGCTGATATGATCCAGCGAAGCGAAGGCCCGCGCTACCGTATAAGGATCGCTGTAAGTGGTGGACATGGTCGCGCCAAGCCCGAGGCGGCTGGTGGTCATGGCCAGAGCCGCGAGCATGGTGAGCGGCTCGAGCCTGACTGTGAAGGAAGGATGGGAGGACAGATTGGCCGACAGGCCATCGCCGACAAACAGGAGATCAAACAACCCGCGTTCTGCTATCGCGGCGATTCTCTGGTTCACGGACATGTCCAGAAAGCTGTCGTCGGCGCCAGGATGCCTCCAGCCAGCGGTGTGGTTGCCGGTGCCCAATGTAAAGATGCCGAAATGCATTTCCCGCGACATGGGCCCGCCCCCTTTTCGGCCTCTCCGGGGCCGAACAGATCATGCGACGAGGTCTCCACCTGCGGCAAGTCGCTTTTCGCGCAAAGCCTTGGGGGCGGAATGGAGGACGTTCCCGACGACAATTTTCGCCGGGCATGGCGCGCCTGTAGAGGAAAGGTCATCATCGGGGTTGCGCGATCACACGGGATCAGGCACTTTTCGTGCAACGAAAGGGAGGGTCCCAGATGGCTTATACAATCGAAGTCAATGGCGCGAAACGCACCGTGGATGTGGATGCGGACATGCCGCTCTTGTGGGTGTTGCGGGACGAACTCGACCTGAAGGGCAGCAAATTCGGCTGTGGCGCAGGGCTTTGCGGCGCCTGCACCGTGCATGTGGCGGGTCAGCCCGTGCGCTCCTGCCAGACACCTGTTTCCGCCGTGGGCGCCGCCCCCGTCGCCACCATCGAAGGCATGGCCGCCAACCCCGTGGGCAAAAAGCTGCAAGCTGCCTGGATGGCGCTGGACGTGCCGCAATGCGGGTACTGTCAGGCTGGACAGATCATGTCCGCCACGGCGCTTCTGAGCAAGACGCCCAAGCCCACCGATCAGGACATAGATGCGGCGATGAGCGGCAACGTCTGCCGTTGCTGCAGCTACACGCGCATACGCGCCGGGATCAAGCACGCAGCGGAGGCGATATAATCATGGCGACCCGGACCCTTGATAGCGCCAGCGATGGCCTGAACCTCTCCCGCCGCGCCCTGCTGCGCGCCAGCGTCGCCGTCGGCGGCGGCCTCGCGTTGCAGGCGATCCTGCCGGGCATTGCAAATGCCGCCAGTGAGGGCGCCGCCGCCAGCGGAGGCGCCCCCATCAACGCCTATGTGCGCATCGCAGCAGATGGCGTCGTGACGATTTTGTCGAAAAACCCCGAAATTGGCCAGGGCATCAGAACGGCGCTCCCGATGGTCATCGCCGAGGAGCTGGATGTCGCCTGGAAGGACGTACGCATCGAGCAGGCGCCTCTCAATGAGGCCGCCTTCGGGCGACAGAGCGCGGGAGGCAGCAACTCCACTCCCACGAATTATGATCCCCTGCGCCGCATCGGCGCTGCGGGTCGGCAAATGATCGTGGCGGCGGCGGCGCAGGCCTGGAATGTAGCGCCTGCGGAATGCGACACCGAGGCGGGCGTCGTGCATCACCGCAAAAGCGGGCGCTCCATGACCTATGGCGCACTGGCGGAGAAGGCGGCCGCGCAGCCGGTTCCTGATCTGGCGAGCGTGAAGCTGAAAGACCCCAAGACATTCAAGATCATCGGCCAGCGTATTCCCGGCGTGGAAAATGCGAAGATCGTGACCGGTGAGCCGATTTTCAGCATCGACGTGACCATGCCCGGCATGTTGCACGCCGTCTTCGAGAAATGCCCGGTGTTTGGCGGCAAGGTGACCAGCGCCAATATCGACGCGATCAAGGCGCTGCCGGGCATCCATGACGCCTTCATCATCCGCGCCAGCGAAGCCAATCCTTCCAGTGACCCCGATGGGCTCGTCGATGGCGTGGCCATCGTCGCCAAAAGCTGGTGGACGGCCAACAAGGCGCGCGAGAAGCTGGAGATCATCTGGGACGAAGGCCCCAACGCGGCCCATAGCAGCGAAGGCTTTGCAGCCCAGGCCGCCAAATTCGCGGCAGGCGCCCCGGCGACTTCGCTTCGCAGCGATGGCGATGCGGTGGCGGGCCTGAAGAGCGCGGCCAAGGTTGTGGAAGCCGACTATTCCTATCCCTTCCTCTCCCATATCGTTCTGGAACCACAGAACTGCACCGCCCATTTCAAGGACGGCAAGATCGCCCTCTGGGCGCCCGCGCAAAATCCCGGTCCGGGGCAGAAACTGGTCGCCAAGACGCTCGGCCTGCCGGAAAAGGACGTCACCGTTCACATGGTGCGCGGCGGCGGCGGCTTCGGCCGTCGGCTGCAAAGCGACTTCATGGCCGAGGCGGCCTGGATCGCCCGCAAAGTGGGCGCACCAGTCAAGCTGTTGTGGAACCGTCGCGACGACATGCAGCATGACTTCTACCGGCCGGCCGGATACCATCATTTGAAGGGCGGACTGGACGACAAGGGCGCCCTCGTCGCCCTCACCGACCATTTCGTGACCTTCGGGAAAGATGGAAAACCCGCCAATTCCTCGAACACGATGCCGCCCACGGAATTCCCGGCGCAACTCGTGCCCCATCTGAATTACGGGCAGTCGGTCATCGAATTCGGAATCCCGACCGGACCGATGCGTGCGCCACGGTCCAATGCGCTGGGCTTCGTTTTCCAGTCCTTCATGGACGAACTCGCCCATGCAGCAGGCAAGGATCCCGTCGATTTTCGCATCGCCCTGCTGGGAGAGCCGAAAATCCTGCCGAGTACGCCCGGCAAGCCAGACCCCATTCGCGATTTCAACACTGGCCGCATGCGCGATGTGCTGCTGAAGGCGGCGGAAGTCTCGGACTGGAAAAATCGCCATAAGCTTCCCAAGGGCACGGCCAAGGGCGTCGCCTTCTATTACAGCCATCTGGGCTATTTCGCGGAAGTGGTGCAGGTGACCGTGTCTGCGGCCGGCGCCATCAAGCTGGATCACGTCTGGGCCGTTGGCGACGTTGGCAGCCAGATCATCAATCCGGCAGGGGCGGAGCATCAGGTGCAGGGCGCTGCGCTGGATGGCCTTGGCGCGGCGCTGGGCCAGGCGGTGACGATCGAACGAGGCCGGGTCGTTCAGGCTAATTTCGACAGCGTGCTGCCCCTGCGCATCGATCAGTCGGCGCCGGTGGATGTGCATTTCGTCACCAGCGACTACCCGCCGACAGGCCTTGGCGAGCCCGCCCTGCCCCCTGTGCTGCCAGCGCTCTGCAACGCCATTTTCGCGGCGACCGGCAAACGCATCCGCAGCCTGCCCATCGATACGCAGATGCTGCGGGCCTAGGCTTGGCGGCGCCAGCGCGCGGGCTCTCCTCCCGCGCGCCTCACTCACAGCATGGAGCCAGGGAAATGAACCAGGCCAAGCGTCTTTTCCTGGCTCTTGTTGGTGTGCTTGGCGCCTGCGGGGCGCCCTGCGCGCAGGCGGCGGACGCCATAGCCGACTTCTACAGCAAGAACCCCATCAGCATCTTTGTCGCGTCAGGCCCCGGGGGCGGATTTGACGCCTATGCGCGGGTGCTGGCCCTGCATCTGCGCCGCCATGTGCCGGGCAGCCCGAACATCATCATCAGGAACATGCCCGGGGCGACCGGCCTGGTGGCCATGAATTACATCTATAATTCAGGCCCGAAAGATGGTTCAGCGATCATAGCGTCCTTCAACACCGCTGTTCTGGCCCCCCTGTTCGGGGATCAGAACGCCAAGTTCGATCCCCGGGAGATGGACTGGCTGGGGAGCATCGGCAAACAGACCGGCGCCTGCCTGACCTGGCGCACCGCGCCCATCAAATCCCTCGCCGACGCCCAGCGTGTCGAGACCCTTGTGGGCGCGACCGGCGAAGGCGCCGCGCCGGTCATGTTTCCGAAACTGCTGAACGCCATGATCGGCACGAAATTCAAGGTCATCACCGGCTATTCCACCCCCGGTCTGCGCCTGGCCGTGGAAAATCAGGAGATCCACGGCATCTGCGGCATCGCCTGGGAAACCCATATGGCCTCCGTACCCAACTGGATCCTCGACAAGAAGGTGGAGTTCATCGCCCAGCTCGGCCTGTCCAAAAGCGTGAACATGCCCGGTGTGCCCATGGCGATTGATCTGATCCAGAATGCGGAAGACAAGGAAATCTATCAGTTGCTCGCCATTCAGGAAGAGTTCGGACGACCCTTCCTTGCGCCGCCAAAGACCGATCCCGAGCGGCTGTCAGTGCTCCAGGGGGCCTTTGCCGAAACCCTCAAAGATCCCGCCTATCAGGCGGATGCGCAACGCGCCGGACAGTTCATCGATCCCCTGACGCCGAGTGAAGCCCGGGCGCTCGTCAACCAGGCCTATGCGGCGCCAAAAGCCATTCTCAAGCGCGCCGCCGAATATAGCGGCGGGACGAACGGCAACTGATCGGGCCAATCACAGCGGGGAATGGTCGCAAATTATTAACCATGATCGGGCGATGATGGAGATGAATACAGTCTCCGGGCGTCGTGCGAGATTTTCTCTTGGTGAGTTGCTTCCATACTTCGTCGGCGCGCGGACCACGGCGCCACTCTGCGCCCGGGACGAGCATAGCTATGCTTTTGTCGTTCTGTTGCGTCCTGTCGCTCGGTCTGGGGGGCGCGGCCTTCACCGCCCTCCATGGAGACGAGCCAGCTCCGGCGCCAGAGGCGTCAGGCGCCGGCAGGAGCATTGCTCGCGAGGCCCAAGTCTCCGGCGCCATGGAGACAGCCCCCATCGTGGTGGAGACCGCTGCCGATGACCTGGCCCAGGCCGCCGCCCGATTGGCCTTCGCGGACCCGACCGCGCTTGGCGTCTTTGCATCACAGGCGCCGCACGCCCCTCTGCTCGACAGCGGTTTCGTGGCCCTCGCCCATCAGGCGCCTTTGGCGGACACTGCGCATGCGCCCCGCCCGGTTGTGGAGGTAGCGGCCCTTACCGGGGATATTCCGCTGCCCCAGGCCAATCCCTACCGCCCGCAATCCGCCGAAGCTGACGGCAACCGGAAAGTGAAGGCGGCCACGCGCGCACCGACCCGCGCCCCGACCTCCGCAGCGGCAAATACCAATGGGGAAAAGGGCTTCCTTGAACGCCTGTTCGGATTTAACGAACCCGGACGGGAAACAGCGCTCGCCTATGCGCCCGTCGACACCGGCGATCTGCGCGGTTGGCCCGCGATAGAACCGCAAAGGCGCGGCGGCGAGAAAACAGCCGTCTATGACATATCGACCCGAACCGTCACCATGCCCAATGGCCAAAGGCTTGAAGCACATTCGGGCCTCGGCGATCTGCTGGACGACCCCCGTTCCATCCACATGAAGAACCGGGGCGTCACACCGCCCAATGTCTACAATCTGAGATTGCGGGAGTCGCTTTTCCATGGGGTGCGGGCGATCCGCCTCATTCCGGAATATGAAAACCGCATGTTCGGGCGCGATGGAATTCTGGCGCATACCTATATGCTGGGACCGCGCGGCGATTCCAACGGATGCATCTCCTTCAGGGATTATGATGCTTTCCTGAACGCATTCCTGAAGGGTGAAGTGACGCGCATTGTCGTGATCGACAGCCCCTCTTCCACATTCGCCATGGCCGCTGCGCGCCGCTGATGGCGAGCGATCGCAACATCTGAAAAGGCGCTGGCGCATTGAGCGTTGACGCCAGAATTCCGGCTAGTTTCGATGCCTTCGCGCTACCCGGCAGGGGTTGCGAGGCCCTGCCCCCGGTGTATAGTCGAGCGTCAAAAGTCATCATCCTCTGATCGACTGTATCTGGGCGCCTGACGCCGGGAGAAACCGATGTCGCCATCCCCCATTCCACTCATCGATCTGGCCGCTTTTTCAAGCGCAAGTCCTGCCGAGCGCGCCCGTGTCGTCCAGGAGGTGCGCAAGGCGCTTGAAGAGATTGGCTTCCTGACGATCACGGGCCATGGCGTGGCGCAATCGCTGATCGACAGGGCCAATGAGGTTTGTCTCGATTTTTTCGACAGGCCGGACGAAGAGAAGCTGCGCTACTGTCCCGCAAAACCCGGCTCCAGAGGCTACAACGCCTTCAAGGGACGCACCGTGGGGATCGCGCAAGACCCGACGCTGAAGCGGTCTTTGCAGGAAAGTTTCGCCGTCGGCCGCATCGATGTGCCGGACGATCCCTATTTCGTCTCGAGCGAGGCTGGCCACAGATTCGCGCCAAACATCTGGCCAGACGAACCCGGCGCATTCAAAGACGTGATGTCGGACTATTATCGCGCGATGGATTCCACCTACCACACCATCATGCGTCTTTTCGCCGTGGCGCTGGACCTGCCCGAAACCTATTTCGACAGCATGATCAACAAACACGGCAGCTTGCTGCGGCTGACCCATTATCCTGCGCTCGATAGCGAACCCTTGCCGGGCGAACATCGGTCAGCCACCCATACGGATGGCGGCGCACTGACCATCCTGCATATCGACGACACGCCCGATTCCCTTCAGGTGAAGCTGCGCTCGGGCGACTGGATCAACGTCAATCGCATTCCCGGCGCATTCATCATCAACATCGGCGACATGATGATGCGCTGGACCAATGACAAATGGACATCCAACTGGCATCGGGTCGTCAACCCGCCCATGGTGAATGGCCGCTCTGAACGGCGCCTGTCGCTCGTTTTCTTCGCAGCGACGAATTACGACACGATCGTGGAATGCCTGCCCAATTGCTCGGATGCGGATCATCCGCCCCTCTACCCGCCGATCAATGCTGAGGTATATGCGGCGGAGCGTTTCAACAAGCGCTACGGCATCGAGGAACCAACTGCGAAAACGGCCTAGCCTGCGACGTTTTACTCGATTCCGCAGCTATATGACGGATCGCGTTTGAGGCTAAAATGAAGGATGCGCCGATGAACAATGGCGCACGACAAGGGACGATGACGCCGGGAATTCGTGATATCCAGCGCGTCACCCATTTGACCTGTTATGAAAGACATGGACATGGCGCAAATCAGGAAGATCAGCACGGATGTCGTCATCATCGGCGGCGGCGGCGCCGGGATCGCTGCGGGCATAGAGGCGCTGGACGCCGGCGCGCGGGCTCTCGTGATCGAGAAGACCGATGCGCCCGGTGGGGCCGCGATCATTTCGGGTGGCGGATGCCTGATCGTCGGCACGCCCCTTCAAGAAAAAGCGGGCATTCACGATACGCCCGATCTGGCCTTCGACGACTGGGTGAAATGGGGCGGCCCCTCGACGGATGTGGTCTGGGCGCGCGCCTATATCGAACACTCCCTGCACGATCTCTACCACTGGGCCGAGGACAACGGGGTGACCTGGGTGGATCTGAAGGGGCAGGAAGGCAACTCGGTGTTCCGCTGGACCCGCGCGGCCAATAGTGGATACGGATTGATGACCCAGCTCATCGCCTCCTTCAAGGCGAAGGGCGGCGAGATCATAACGGACACCACGGTTACGGCCATCAACCGCCGGGATGATCGCGTCACCGGCGCCACGGCCATGAGCAACCGCCCGGGCAAGCCAGGCGAGCCCCGCGAAACAGAGATCGAGGCCGGGGTCGTCGTCGTCGCCACCGGCGGCTTCAACTCCAATCTCGACATGGTGCTCGAGGCGCGGCCCGAACTGCGATCCGGCCGGGTGCTGGAAGGCTCGGGCATTGGCGCGACCGGGGATGGCCACAAATTCGTGACCTCCCTTGGCGGCTATCTCACCCATATGGACCACATCTGGTTCTACGCCTACGCCACGCCCGATTATCGCGATCAATCCGGGCGGCGTGGGCTCGTGTTTCGGCTGGCGCCGGGCAATATCTGGGTGAACCAGCAGGGCCGTCGTTTCCACAATGAGGCCTTGTCAGGCGGCAATACGGCAAGCCCCGCCCTGCTGGCCCAGCGCCCGCGTCACGCCTATGCGATCACCGACCGGCCCATGCTGGCCAATATCACCATCGTCGATCCCTATTATCAAACCGGGGAAAAGGTGGACCGCGCCAAGATCGAGGAACTGCTGGAAAACTCCCCTTTCATCCACAAGGCGAACACGCTGGAGGAACTGGCGGAGAAGATAGAGGTCGATCAAGGCGCCTTCCTCGACACGATCCATCGCTACAATGACGCCTTCGCGCAGGGACTGAAGACGGAACCGGAATTCGGCAAGCCGCTGGGCGCCTCCAAACCCTTCGACACCCCTCCCTATTACGCCATCCAGATGTTCCCGCTCGCGCGCAAGAACTTTGGCGGCGTCAAGACCGATCTGCGCTGCCGGGTGCTCGACAAGCATTTCGAGCCCATCCAGGGCCTCTATGCGGCGGGGGAAGTCGCGGGAATGGCCGGGGGGCACATCAACGGTCAGGCGGGCCTCGAAGGCACGATGCTGGGACCATCGATCTTCAGCGGCCGCGTGGCTGGCGGCTGGGCGGCCCATGAAGCAGGGCATGGCGAAGGTTTCGTGGGCAAGCCAAATCGCGGGTGAGCGCTATCGCGTCGCCCACCCGCGAAGGTTGACCGCCCTCCTCGAAGCTGGGACAAGCCCGTCAGCAAAAATCCTCTGCGCCACTGAAGGCAGCAACCATGGCGAACCCCGTTTTACGGCAAATGATCGAGGCCCGCGATTTCGTGGCGGCGCCGGGCGTCTACGATCTCATCTCCGCGCTCATCGCCGACCGCATGGGATTCAAGGCGCTCTATGTCACCGGCTATGGAACAGTCGCATCCTCGCTTGGGCTGCCAGATGCGGGAATCGCCACCTATACCCAGATGATCGAGCAGATCGGCCGCATTGCCGACATGGCGAAGACGCCGGTCATCGCTGACGCCGACACCGGCTATGGCGGCCTGCTGAATGTGCGCCACACCGTGCGCGGTTATGAGAAGGCGGGCGTCTCGGCGATCCAGATCGAAGATCAGGAATTTCCGAAAAAATGCGGCCATACGCCCAACCGCCGCGTGGTTCCCATGGCTGATATGGTGCGCAAGATCAGGGTCGCATCCGACAGCAGGTCCAGCGCGGACTTTCTGATCATCGCCCGCACTGATGCGCGCACCTCGCTTGGACTGGACGAGGCGCTGCGACGCGGCGAGGCCTATGGCGAGGCTGGCGCCGATATCATCTTCATCGAATCTCCCGAGAGCGAGGAAGAACTCGCCATGATCGGCGCCCGCATCAGCAAGCCGCTGATCGCCAACATGGTCAATGGCGGGCGCACCCCCATGCTGCCAACCAGACGTCTGGCGGAGCTTGGCTATGCGGCGGCGATCTTTCCGGTCGCCGGTTTCCTCGCCGCAGCCCATGCGCTGACGCAGGCCTATGGCGACATCATGGAGAATGGCGCGACGACTGAGCGCACGCCCCTGTTCTCCTTCGCTGACTTCAATGAATTGATCGGTTTCCCGGATGTCTGGGAATTCGAGAGGCGTTACGCGGAAACGGAATAAGTTTCGGTCGTCGGACCAGCGCCGTTTTGCAACTCAGCGCGCAGGGCGGCGGCCGCTGCTGACGCGCTTGTCAAACACGCGAGATTGCAGCAACATCGCAGACTGCAAAGCGGCGCCGACAAGTCCGCAAGGCGAGGAAACCATGATCTCCAGACGCAATCTAATGGGATCCATGGCTGCTTTTTGCGCAAGCGCAGGAACAGCCCGGGCGGATGTCGCGGATTTCTATCGTGGCAAGACGTTGAATGTCGTGGTCGGTTACGGACCTGGCGGGGGCTACGATCTCTTCGCACGCCTGCTGGCGCGCCATATCGGCAACCATATCCCCGGCAAACCAGCGGTCACGGTCCAGAACATGCCGGGCGCGGCGAGCCTGCGCGCCACAAACTATCTGGCCACCATCGCGCCGAAAGACGGAACGGTGATCGCCACTTTCGACCGCAACATCCCGCTGATCGCCTTCGTGAGCGGCAGCCCGAACGTGCAATATGATCCCCTGAAATTCGTGTGGCTCGGCACGCTTTCGGATTCGACCGAGGACGCTTTTGTCATCTGGGCGCGCAAGAAAGCCGACATCACCGGCATTGAAGACTTGCGCCGCCCCGGCGGCCCGAGCCTCACGGTCGGGGTGACAGGGGTTGGCGCAACGGACAACGATATCGCGGTTCTGCTCAAGACGGTGCTTGGCCTTCGGCTCAACATAGTGCCGGGATACCAGGATTCGAATGCGATTGGCCTTGCGGTTGAAAATGGCGAGCTGGACGGTCAGCTCATCGGTTATGTCGCTGGCAAGATCGCCAAACCGGCATGGGCGGATCCGAAGGGGGAGATGAAAATCCTGCTCCAGTTCGCACGCAAGACGCGCCATCCCGAATTACCCGATGTGCCCACCGCCCTCGAGATGGCGCCTGACGAGCGGGCGAGGGAACTCATCAACATGGCGGAACTGCCCTACGTGGTCGGCAGGCCCTTTGCCGCCCCGCCCGGCGTTCCCGCTGACAGGGCCGAGGCCCTGCAGGACGCCTTCGCCAAACTGATCCGCGATCCCGAGTTTCTTGGGGAGGCGAAGCGCATCAACATAGATCTCACCCCGCTTGATGCAAAGGCCACCTTTGCGGCTGTCGACGCCCTTGGTCGTTCGCCGCTCGAGTCCCGCAACCAGTTGCGCGACATTCTCTATGGTCCCGTGAAAAAGTAGCGAGCAAAACATTGAAACTTGGAATCTGGTGTCCTGCGCCGCAAACCATTCGTCCTGATCCCGAGACAAGGAACGCCTTCGATGCGCTTACGCGCCATGGCGGCGGTGTGGACCAAAGCTATCTCTATGCGGCGGAGATCTTGAAGAGAGCAGAAGACATCGGCTTCGACATTTCCCTCATCGCCCAGCGCTACATGGGGCCCGATCTCGACTCCTGGATTTTCGCAGCGGGCCTTGCTTCCCTGACCAGCAGAATAGAACTCATGGCGGCCGTCCATCCCGGCATCGCCGACCCCAGAGTGGTCGCCAAGATGGGCGCATCGCTTGATCGGATCAGCGGCGGGCGTTTCTGCATCAACATCGTGAATGGATTGCGCCAGAAGGAATTCGACGCCTATGGACACTGGCTCGACCAGACCGGACCGCGATATCGCAGAATGGACGAATTCATCCAGGTCATGAAAGGGCTCTGGACGCAGGACGATTTTGATTTCCATGGAGACTATTACAAAGTCAGCCATGGATCGCTGCCCACCAAAAGCGTGCGCTTTCCGCATCCCCCACTTTATGCGGCGAGCCGTGTGGACGATGGAATGGATATCGTGGCGCGCGAATGCTCGGCGTGGTTCGTCAACTACGAGAAAGACCATCGGCTCCATGAGCAGAGTCTTGTCCGGATCGAGCGGGAAATGAAGGTGATGGGCGAGAAGGTGCGCTCTCACGAACGCGGTGACATGACCTATGGCATAAACGCCATCGTCATCATCGGCGACACTGACGCGCAGGCGCAGGACATGGCCCGGGAACATCTGCACGCCGTCCAGACCGACCCCACGATCCATGTGGGGACATCGGGGATCGGCGCCAATCTGATCGGCTCACCCGCCACCATAGCAAGGCGGATGAGGCAGTATCAGTCCATGGGCATAGACCTGTTCATGCTCTACTTTCATCCCATGCGCGACGGACTCGAACAATTCGCGCAGAAGATCATGCCGGACCTGCCGATCCGCTGAACGCCTACCCGGAAGCGGCGGAACCTCCTTCCGCAAAGACGTCCATTGTCCCGCATTGCATGACGGTCGACCGGGCGTTCACCCTATGGAGCGCGCTTTCTGGATCGCCTCCCAGATCTTTGCGGGGGTCGCGGGCATCATGATGTTGCGCACGCCAAGCGGCGCCAGCGCATCATTGACCGCATTCATCACCGCTGGCAGGGCGCCGACCGTGCCGCATTCGCCAGCACCCTTGACGCCGAGCGGGTTGGTCTTGGTGGGGATGGGATTACGGTCGATCTCGATGCGCGAAAACACATCCGCATGGGGCATGGCGTAATCCATGAAGGAGCCTGACAGCATCTGGCCATTGTCCGGATCATAGACGATCTGCTCCATCAGCGCCTGCCCGGCCGCCTGGGCGATGCCGCCGAGCACCTGACCATCGACCAGCATGGGATTGAGTTCGACGCCGACGTCATGCACCGCCGTATAGCGATCAATGGTCACCACCCCGGTTTCCGGATCGATCTCCACCTCGCAGATGTGGCTGGAATTGGGGAGGTTGCCCGAATCCGGCGACCAGGTGGCGGTCTCGTAAAGACCGATCTCGATATCCGGCGGCAGGCGCGCCGGATTGAAGGCGATCTTCACCACTTCGGGGAACTCGATTCCATGGTCGGTGCCCGAAACGCTGAAGCGGCCATTGTCGAAGGTCACGTCATTCACATTGGCCTCGAGCACATGTGCGGCGATGCGCTTGGCCTTGGCGATCACCTTCTCGACGGCCTTGAAGACCACGGTGCCGCCGATGGTGGCGGTGCGCGCAGCGCCCGTGCCGGTGCCCCACGACAGCTTGTCCGTATCGCCCTCGATGACGCGGATCAGTTCGGAATCCAGCCCCAGCTTGTCGCTGACGATCTGGGTGTAGATGGTCTCGTGGCTCTGGCCGCCGGCGGTGGAGCCCACGAGAATGGTGAGATGGCCGCCCGGATCAAAGCGCAGTTCGGCGGCTTCGGGCGAAGGGCCTGCGGAGGGGTCGATGCTGCTCGATACGCCAACGCCGCGCAGCAGGCCGCGCTTGCGCGATTCCGTCTTGCGCGTGGTGGCTCCAGCATAGTCCGCCTTGACCAGGGCCTTTTCCAGCAGCGCCGGGAAGTCGCCGCAGTCATAGACCTCGCCGACCACCGACTTGTAGGGCATGGCGGAGGCCGGGATCAGGTTGCGGCGACGGATCTCCGCCTGATCCATGCCCAGTTCACGCGCAGCCATGTCCACAAGCCGCTCGATGACATAGGCGCTCGGCGCGCCGCCGGGGGCGCGATAGTTCGACACCGGCAGGGTGTTGGTGAAGACCGCCGCCGCCTCCGCGAAGACCGCCGGGACCACATAGGGGCCCGCCGTGTCCTTGATGATGTTCCCAGTGGTCAGGAAGCCCAGCATGGAGAGGTAGGCGCCGATATTGTTGCGCGACGAGAAGCGCATGCCCAGGAACTTGCCATTCTTGTCGACGGCGAGGCCCGCATCGACCACCATGTCGCGCCCCTGATCGTCGGCGACCAGGGCCTCGCTGCGCTCGCAGGCCCATTTCACCGGCCTGCCGACCTTCTTGGAGGCCCAGGCGATGACGGGCACCTCGGGATAAAGGCCGCCTTTCATGCCGTAACTGCCGCCGACGTCGCCTGCTATCAGGGAAATGCGCTGCTCCGGCACGTTGAAGACATATTGCGACAGCATGGAGCGCCAGACATAGGGGCGCTGGTGGCAGGCGTAGATGGTGAAATGTTCGCGGCCCCGGTCATAGGTTGCGCAGACGGCGCGCGGCTCCATGGTGCTTGCGGCGACGCGGCTCACCACGAAGCGGTCCTCGACCACCACATGGGCCTGCGCGAAGGCGGTGTCGGCCGCCTGCTTGTCGCCCTTGACGGCATAAACGGGCTCGTTGTTGGCGCATGCGTCCCAGACCAGGGGCGCGCCGGGCAGATTGGCGGTCGCGGTCTCCAGCTGGATGGGCAGCAGCTCGTAATCGACCTCGATCGCCTCGGCGGCGTCCTTGGCCTGAGCAATGCTCTCGGCCACAACCACGGCGATGGACTGCCCCACATGTCGCACCCGGTCATGGGTGAGCGCCGGGCGAGGAGGCCGGAACATGGGGGAACCGTCCCGCCGCTTGGCCGGATTGGCGCCGCGCACGTCGCCGAGCCCCTCGGCCGCATAGTCAGCGCCGGTCAGAACCTCCAGAACGCCGGGCATCTGGCGGGCCACAGTCGCATCGACGCGCAGCAGTTTCGCATGGGCGTGGGGCGAGCGCAGGAACACGGCGTAGGTCTGCCGGTCCAGGAAAAGATCGTCGGTGAAACGACCCTGGCCCTGCAGGAGGCGCGGCGCCTCAACCTGAAGAACCGGCTGACTGATGGAATAACGCGGCATCTGCTTTTCGCTCCGTACCAGGATCTGCGTCGCAATATGGAAAAAATGCGACGCCTTAGCAATCCATGGCCGGAATCCGGCCCTCCGCGAAAGACCCAGAGCAAGCTTGTCGAGAATCAAAAATGGGTGGCGGCATGAATGGTCGCCACCATTGCGGCCAGCTATACGCAGGATGCGGCGGGCCCTGCGGCGTCAACAGATAGCCTGATCAACCACCTGATTCACACGCGACACTGAACAGCCATTGCAGGACGACTAGCGCATCCACGCAATGCCGCGCGCGATCATTTCGCGCATGCCCTGCGGCAGGCCTCCGCGATCTTGGCGACGCCCGGCGTGATCGCCTCCTCCAGTGGCGGACTGAAGGGCGTGGGGACCATGGGACGAGCGACCCGAACAGGCGCAGCCTTCAGCGAACTCCAGGCATGGATCGAGACCGTGGCGATGAGTTCAGAGGCAACGCCGCAGATCTCGTAGCTCTCGTCAGCAGCGACCATGCGCCCGGTCTTGCGCACCGAGGCGACGATCGTATCGACATCCAGCGGCGCGATCGTGCGGATATCGACCACTTCAACGTCGATCCCTTCTCCTGCAAGCAATTTCGCCGCTTCAAGCGCATCTACGACGCTGCGCGAACAGGCGATGACGCTCACATCCTTTCCCTGACGCTTCACATCAGCCTTGCCCAGCGGGATCATGTAGTCTTCTTCGGGAACCTCCTCCGTGAGGCCAAGAAGAAGCGCATGCTGGATGACAATCGTCGGATTGTCGCTCGCCATGGCGGCGCGCATGAGGCCTTTTGCATCGCGGGGCCCCGATGGCAGCACGATCTCGAGGCCGGGGTTATTGGCGTACATGGCCTGGGGACTGCCCGAATGTTGAGGCCCGCCACCGCCGCGAATGCCATGGAAGAGATGGAACGTCACAGGCGCCTTGAGTTGCCCGTTCGACATGTAGTGAACATTGGCGGCCTCGTTGACGAATTGATTCCATGCCTCATAGGCGAAAACCGCTGTGCCGTAATGAACAAACGGGCGCATGCCCGTCATGGCTGCGCCGACGCCAAGTTGCGCCACTGCGGCCTCGGAGGTCGGGGGATCAACGATGCGCGCCGCGAACTCAGCCTTCAGGCGATCCTCGGCGCCATGCTCGGGTCCATGGCCAGCGATCCCCCGGCCGATGATCGTCACCTTCGGGTCCTTGCGAAGGCTCCAGATCAGTCCGTCGATCAGGGCTTCCGCGAGATTCATCTGCGGCATCTGTTTGCTCCGGAATTTCAGGCGAAGACGCCAGTGAAGGCGGCGGAAGCCTCGGGGAAGGGCGATGCTTCGGCGAACGCGCGGGCGACCTCCATCTGATCGCAGACACGCGCGTCCATGGCCACCAATTCGTCGCGCGTTGCATCTGCGCCCTCGACAAGGCTGCGCGCAGTACGCAGAACAGGATCGAACCTCTTGATCCAATCCGCATGCTGTCCGCTGATTTTCTCAGGCTCGAAAGCGAGCGCGAGGTCCGTCACGCCCGTCGGAAACGCCGCCTTGACCTGATGCGATCCGGGCCACCGTTCAAGCGTGCATTCCACAAAGACAGGCTTGCCTGTGGTGCGCACGCGATTCGCAGCCTCCGCAAAAGTTGTGCGGGCGGCGTTGGCGTCTGCGCCGTCGATGATCACGCTGTGGATCTGCAACGCCTGAGGAACATCGCGCAACTTCGCCGCCGCCAGCATGGAGGACGGGCGCTGTCCCGCTTTGGAATTGTTCTCGCAGACGAAGAGAACCGGTAGTTCGAAAATCGAGGCCAGATTGAGCGACTCGTAGCATACGCCCTCATCGAGGGTGCCATCGCCGAAATGGGCGACCGAAATTCGCCCCTCGCCAGCGAGCTTTAATCCATAGGCGGCGCCGGTTGCGAGCGCGATTGAGCCTCCCACCATTGCGGACGTGGACTGCATGCCGCTCGAAGCATCGCACAAATGCCAGGAACCGCCCTTGCCACCGTTGAGACCATCCCTGCGGCCAAGAATTTCAGCGAAGGCGCGCCCCGGATCCGCGCCACATGCGATGACATAGCCATGGTTTCGATGGGTGGTGTGAATCCTGTCGCCGGCCTGCATGGCGAGCGCGACGGCCGAGCCTGTCGCTTCATTACCAATGTGCAGATGCTGTCGGCCGATGTATTCATGTTTCTGGGCGAGACGAATCACCATCTCTTCGAACCGGCGCATGCGCAGCATTTTCTCAAACTGCGCCAGCCTGTCTTCGCGCGTAGCGCCCATGATGCGAAACCTCCCTTGTGAAGCGCTCACTCTCCGTCCTGAAACAGGGCGCCTCGTTAGCTCGTTAAATTAAGTCTTGCTTGCCCATTGTCAATGGTTTGCGCGACCACCGTCGGGGGACAGCGAACGATCATCCATCCGCTCCGGAATCAACGGCCGCGGACGGAACAAAGACAAGGCGCTAGTTACCCTGCAACAATTCGATCACCCTTTTGCGAACAGGTTCGGGCTGATTGAGCATGGCGTTGATCTGGTCCGCCATCTCTGCGCCAGCCGTCAAGGTTGGCTCAATGCGCGCGACCCTGGCGACCTCGTCGCGGAAAGCCTGGTCCTCCACGAGCTTGACAAACGCTGTCCGCAAGATTTCCGTGCGGTCTTTCGGCGTATCGGGCGCCGTAAAATAGGGGCGCGCAAGATCGAGGATCGGGTTGAGCATGCTGAACAGTTTCTTCTGCTCATCCGGCACGATGTCCATCGCCCAGGGGGTGTTGAGCTTTTCCAATTCCGGGCTCTTGCGACCGGCGACCTGAACGAGAATCTTGACTTTGTTCTCGTTCAACAATTGAACGGAGCCTCCCCCCATGAAGCCGATGAGATCGCCGCCGGAAGCATGAGCCTCGCCGCGTGCGACCGCGAGATCCGCATCGGCGTTTCGATAGCCATAAATGATGTCCATGTTCATCTTCATCGCGTCTTTCAGAAGCTCGGGAACAAGTCCATAGCCGGTGGAGCCGCGCGCGGTGGCCGAAAACTTCAACGGCTCTGGGCAGGTTTTCAGGGCCTCAAAGGTCTGGCATGGAAAATCTGTCCGCATCCAGATGATCACGGTCGCGCTGTAGATGTTCGACAGCCATGTTATTTTGTTCAAGTCGAACCGTATGTTGGGCTGAGAGATCGCCCGGCTGAAAAGCCCGGATGAGCCAGCGCCAATGGTCAGCCCGTCGGGCGCAGCGATATTGTAGACATGATTGGCGACGGCGATGGATTCGGGGGCCGGCATGTTTTGCGAGACAATCACCGGTTGACCCGGAATATGCTTGCCCAGATGACGGGCTGCAATACGGCCCAGAATATCGACGCCGCTTGCCTCGCCGCTGCCGATAATGAGCTTGATCTGCTTGCCTTTGTAAAAGTCTTCAGAGGACGCCTGCGTCGAAAAGGCTAATGAAACAGCAAAACAAGCAATACCCAATGACTTGACCGACTTGCTCAACATGGACCCCTCCCCGGCTTCTTCAGCTTGGCAACGCTTTTTCTTGCGCGTCCTCTTGCACTGCGGCAAGTTAACAGGACGACCCTGATCTCAGGTATCCAGGCAAGTCTAGCCTGTCGGCGACAGGCGTTGCAAGTGCCCGCGCGACCCCGGGGATCCCGCTGCGAGGGATGGTTTCAGATCTTGAAGGGATCGACGAAAAGTTGATCGATGGTCATGCGCCTTGGCGCGAGTTGCTGCTTGAAGGCGGTGTCCTCCAGGGCGCGGATGGTCGGCATATTGGCCTCCATGCCATAGGGCAGCGGATCCACGCCGACGATTTTGGTCAGGGCGCGGTAACGCTTGTCCACGCCGGTGTCGGCCTCGCCGGAGGCCAGACGACCCAGCCATTCCTGCTTGGCCCTCTCGAAGGCGTCATGGAGCGAACGCGCGACCCAGGGATGTTCCGCCAGCACGGACTCCTTGACCACGATGGTTCCGTGCATGGGATAGACGCCGGTGCGCTTGTACCAGTCGGCTTCAAGCTCTTCGGCGTTAGGGAACAGATCAGGATAGCCTTGCGACTCCACCTGCGCCCAGACGCCCGTGGGGGCGCCTGCGCGGCCGATGCCCGCATTGCCGTCAAAGCCAGCCGCCAGTTCCCCGCGCATGATCATGTCGACCAGGGACACGCCCTCCGGCGCGTGGATCACATTTTCGGGCAGGGTCATCTGGGTGACGTGTTCCTCGTCATCCACGACCCAGGTCACCTTGCTCGCATCAAGGCCGAACTCGTCGATCAGGATGCCGCGCGTCCACACGCCCGTGGTCACCGAATAGGCGCGCACGCCGACCTTTTTGCCCTCCAGATCCTTGGGATGCCTGATCCCGGAGTCAGGACGCACCAGCAAGCCGCCATGGTGGAACTTGCGAAACACGAAGATGGGCAGCGCGACGAAGGGCGCTCCATAGGCCCGCGCGATGATATAGGTGGTGGGCGCGAGTTCGCAGACATCGAACTCCACCTGCCGCACCATGCGGCGGAAGGCGGCGATCTGCGGGTGGACGCGCACGAATTCGGCGTCAACCCCCTCGATCTCGATCGAACCATCGAGCAGCGCCACCGTATGCGGATAATCAGCGACGGCGAGGGTGAGATGGAGTTTCTTGGCCAAAGCGTTTCCCCTGTTTACGCCACATCCTTAACCGGCTCCTCCCGGCGTTCCAATAGGATCACGGGCGCAGGCGATACGTTTCGGCTATAAACAGCCACCTGGAGCAAAGGCCTTCACCGCCTGAACGTCACTGTCAAGCGCACATGGCGCGCTCCACCAAAGGAGGCTCATTCCTGAGGTCATCCACAACTGGACCCGAATGACACTTATCCGTCATAAGACTCGGCTAGCGAGGGTCCAGCATCGACGGTCGTTTGACGGAGCGCCCCAGTGGACCCTATCGCCAGCCCCTACCGCGCCTCCCGCGAGCAACTTGCGGTCGCTGTTCATCACAACGAGGCGCTCAGCCGCGAAGGCGCGCTTGAGCGGCTCTTCACTTACATGTTCAGCGGCCTGGTGTATCCCCAGATCTGGGAGGACCCTGTTGTCGACATGGATGCTTTGTGCATCAATAAAACAGATCATGTGGTCACCATCGCATCTGGCGGGTGCAATGTGGCGAGCTACCTTGTGGCGCAGCCAGCAAAGATCACCGCTGTTGATCTCAACGCGGCCCATATCGCACTCAACAAGATGAAACTGACAGCGATCCAGCATGTGCCGAACCATG
>CANCSY010000012.1 GCA_947380915.1 Beijerinckiaceae bacterium | reverse complement strand
TTCCGCTTCAAGGCGAGCACCGACATCGCCACCACTAAAAACCGGAAGGAGAAATCGAATGCCTTGACTCAAAACTGACCCACGGAACATAAAAGGGCGGGTCACTTCTCAGTGAAAATCCCGGGTCAGTTCTTCGTGAAAATCTACATCTTGCCAGATGGACGACCGTCCCCAAGTCGGTAGCTTCTGGTCGTTCAGATATTTTGCAATGGAGTAAACGCCCCAACCATCTCTGCTTAGCTCAAATACTTTATTGATGAGTTTGGCTCGCTCCTCGATTAATATAATTTCTTTCCCGTCTGTCGTGTAGATCAACCAATGTGGAATTTTTTGTTTGGTAACCTGTCCGTTTCGGGCTGACTTCCGTTTATTCTCCCAAGCAGCTGCGAGTCGAATCGATTTTGTTTTGGATTCTTCATGCGCTCTCATCATCGTAATGGAGGCTATCATCAGCTCCATTTGGTTTCGTTCGATGGACTCCTTTGAATAAATTCGTTGATCGATGAGGGTTACGACGTTAATTCCATGTCTGATGATGCGATTCAATAGGGCGGTGGCATCGAAAACATTTTGTCTCGTCAGGCGATCAAGACTTTCAACAATTAAGTGGCTTCCCTCCTCGATTAATCCAGCCTCAGCCAGTTGAAGAAAGTGAGAAAGTGCTCCGAACTCGGAGTTCTTTCCCTGGAAAGCGGATATGCCATGGTCTTGGATTATGTCGGTCAACTCAAGACCATGCGCACTGATGTAATCGTCGGTAGCTTTCTGTTGCCGTCGGATCGAATCGCCCTTCAATTGCTCAGGGGTCGACATCCGAATGTAGGAATAGGCTTTTGCCATGGTGCATGGTCTCCCAAATTTCCATTTGGAATAATTCGTTTAATAGGATAAAACAATAAGAGATTGTGTCCGCCAGCCGCCGCGATCTCCAGCGCCCGCTTGGCGCTCTCCTGCCCCTTGATGTCGCGCAGATCCGGAAGCACGCCGCGTCCCGCCCGAACCGCAGGCGCGGGGCGCGCCATGACTTGCGATCCCCTAAAGTGATTCGCGAGCTGGATCAGGGAGCGGGGCGCGAGAATGTCGAGGTCGGCGGATGCCCAGGCGGCCTCCGGTCCGCAATCGAAGGGGCAGATCAGCCCCTGCCCCCGCGCATTGGCGGCCACAGCGGCGGGCAGGGCGCCCGCCACGGCGGTGATGGCGCCGTCGAGAGCCAGTTCGCCGATGATGGTGTAGCGGTCGAGCGCGTCGTGCGGGATGGCGCCGATGGCGGCCATGACCCCAAGGGCTATGGGCAGGTCGTAATGGCTGCCCTCCTTGGGCATGTCGGCGGGGGCGAGGTTGACGGTGATGCGCCGGGCTGGCAGGGCGAGGCCCGAGGCGGTCAGCGCCGAGCGCACCCGCTCACGCGATTCCGTCACCGCCTTGTCGCCAAGGCCCACCACGCTGAAGCGCACCTCGCCGTTGGAAATCTGCACCTGCACATCGACCGGCCGCGCCTCGATGCCCTGAAATGCGACTGTTGCGACCCTTACCACCATGGCCAGACCCCCGATCCACCCTGAGGGTAGCGCGGGAACCTGACCTTGGCAAGAACATTAGCGGAACATTTACGCCTTGCGCCGCGCCAGCCGGTCCTTGATGTCCGGAATCAGCTTGGACACATTCGCCCCGTTCAGCACCGCCCGCGCATTGGCGTCAATGCCGCTCACCGCATTGATGTAGCCCGCGATCTCCTCGGGGTCGCGGATCGCCTGCGGATAGTCGGTGGCGAAGACGCATTGGGAGAGGGCGACCTCCGACAGGCCGAAGCGCACCCATTCGGCGCCCCAGTTGGCGGAGGGATCGGGACCGGCCCAGCCCGCGCAATCATAGTAGAGGCGCTCGTGGATGTAGTGGTCGAGGCTCTTGGCCGGCAGGCGGTTGTGGCGCGGGATTTCCGATGTGCCCCAGACATGGCGCTGCTGGAAGCCGCGGATGCGGCCGAGATAGCGGCCAAGGCCGCCGGAGAAATGGGAGAACTGCACCTTGAGGTGAGGGAGTTCGTCGAGGATGCCGGAATTGATGAGCCGCATGGTGGCGGTCATCAGGGAGAATTCCCAGCCCAGGATGCGGCCGAGATCATCCGCATACATCTGCGGCCAGTTGATCACATTGGGCAGGGGATGGATGAAGACATAGATGCCCAGATCCGCCGCCGCGCGCCAGAAGGGCCGCAGGCCCTCGGCGTCGAGGGGCTGGCCCTGAATCTCGGAGGCGATGACGACGCCGGGAAAGCCCAGATCCACCACGCAGCGTTTCAGCTCGACGATCATTTCCACCGTGTTGAGCGCGGGGATATGGGCGAGGCCCACGAAGCGGCCGGGATGCTCCAGTTCGATCTCGCGCAGGCGGTCGTTGATGAGCTTGCACTTGCCCACATCGGGCTGGTCGAAGCCGGGTCCGCTGGAGAGCACGCAGGCGTCGATGCCCGTGCGCTCCATCATGCGCATGAAGGCGCCGACATCGGTGAGCAGGGGGTTGAGGAGGTAGTTGGGATTGCCGTTCTCGTCGAGCTGAACGGTCATCCGGGTGGGATCGCCCTTCTGCAGTTCAGGCGGGGTGTAGTGCGTTTGAAAATCGACGATCATTCCGTCCTCCCGGGCGCGCTCTGATGGGCGCGGGCGCACCTTATCGACCTTCGCCACTTTCGTGAAGCGCGCGCAGGGCTTCCCGCCATGTCGGGTAGGCGAGCTTGACGCCAAGCTCCTCCCGCATGGCCCTGTTGGAGACGCGCTTGCACTCGCCATAGAAGCTGCGCGCCATGGGCGATAGCTCGGCGTCCTCGAAGGCTATTTCCGGCGGCGGCTCCAGCCCCAACAGTTGCGCGGCGCCGGTCACCACATCCTGCGGGGCGGCGGGTTCGTCATCGGTCACATTCCACACGCGGCCGGGGATGGCGCTGTCGAAACAGGCGGCCACCGCGCGGGCGATATCCTCCACATGAATGCGGTTGAAGACCTGCCCGGATTTGATGATGCGCCGGGCCCTCCCCGCCCGCAGATTGGCGAGCGCATTGCGGGCGGGGCCGTAGATGCCGGAGAGGCGCAGCACATGGGCGGGCTTGCCCAGGCGCGCGCCCAGCGCCAGCCATGCGTCTTCCGCCGCCAGACGCCAGCGGCTGCGCGCGTTGGAGGGGTCGCAGGGCGTGGTCTCGTCGATCCATGCGCCGCCATGGTCGCCATAGACGCCGACGGTGGAGAGATAGACGATGCGCTCGATTTTTGATTGCGCGATGCGCGCCTCGAATTTCGCCAGCACGGGATCGCCGTTTTCCTCCGGCGGCGCCGAGACCAGCAGATAGCGCGCTTTGTCAATCGCGGGGCCGATGCGCGGATCTATGGTCTCGCCAAAGGCGACGACTTCGCATTCAGCGCTTGAGAGCCGCGCGGCGCGTTCTGGCGAACGCACGGTGGCCAGCACCGGCGCATAACGTGCGCCCTGTGTGCGCACAAAATGCCGGGAGGAATAGCCGTAACCGAAAATAACGAGGCTCATGGCGCCATGTCTCCGCACCCGCGCGCCCATTCCGCGCGCACATCCAGATCAGTTTCGCGTGTCGCATGGCTTTGCGCCAGCGTCTTGAATGTATCGTCATCGCACAGTCGCGCGGCGGCCCAGACGGCCATGGCGCGCACCAGCGGCGAGTCGTGATTCAGCCGCTCCATAACAAGCGGCAGAAGCGCAGCATCGCCCCCGTTGCCGATGGCGATCAGCGCATTGCGCAGAAAGCGCGCATGGCCGATGCGCTTCACCGGACTGCCCGAGAAGAAGGCGCGAAAGGCGGCGTCGTCGAACTGCACGAGCTCGGCGAGTTTTGGCGCTTCAAGATCAGCCCTTGCGATCAGTTTGATCTCGCGCGCCTCCTGCGCGAATTTGTTCCAGGGGCAGGCCGCAAGGCAATCGTCGCAGCCATAGATGCGGTTGCCCATGGGGGCGCGAAACTCTTGCGCGATATGTCCCTTGTGCTCGATGGTGAGATAGGAAATGCAGCGCCGCGCATCCAGTTGATAGGGCGCCGGAAAAGCCTGTGTCGGGCAGGCGTCAAGGCAGGCATGGCAGGAGCCGCAGTGATCGATTTCAGGCGCGTCGGGCGCGAACTCCAGCGTGGTGAAAATGCTCGCCAGAAACAGCCAGGAGCCGAACTCCCGCGACACCAGATTGGTATGTCGGCCCTGCCAGCCCAGCCCCGCCGCCTGCGCGAGCGGCTTCTCCATGACGGGCGCGGTGTCGACGAAAACCTTCACATCTCCCTCGCCCGCCTGCGCGATGAGCCATGAGGCCAGCATCTTCAGCTTGCCCTTGATGACATCGTGATAATCGCGATGGCGCGCATAGACCGAGATATTGCCTGCTGATGGCTCGCCGAGCGTGGCGAGGGCGTCGCCCTGCGGGCCATAGTTGACGCCCAGCACGATGATGGAGCGCACCTCGCTCCACAGCACGCGTGGATCGGCGCGGCGGTCCTGCGTCTGCGCCATCCACTCCATGTCGCCTTGCGCGCCGCGCGCCAGCCATTCGCGCAGACGGGCGGGGGCTTCAGGAATGGATCCGGGCGTGGTCACATGGCAAAGCTCGAAGCCCAGTTCGCTGGCGCGCGCAGCCAGCTTCTGGCGCAGCGCCGAGGTCAGAAGTCGAGGTCCGCGTAGCAGTCCGCCGGGGCCATGCCCGGCAGGCGGTCCGCCAGCAGCGCGCGGAAGGAGGGGCGCGATTTGACCCGCGCGTACCACAGCTTCGCCGCTTCGTCCTCGCCCCATGGCGCATCGCCCAGATAGTCTATGCAGGACAGATGGGCGGCGGCCGCGAGGTCCGCATAGGAGAGGCGATCTCCCGCGAGCCAGTTGCGCTGTCCCACCAGCCATCCGATGTAGCGGATATGATAGCGGATATTTTGCCGCGCCGCGCGCACCAGTTGCATGTCGGGCGCGCCGCCCCCCAGGGAGGTCGGCATGTAGCGCTTGTAGATCTTCTCCATCACCAGCCAGTTGGAGACTTCCGCGAAGAACTTGCCATGGAACCATTCCATCAGGCGGCGCACTTCCACGCGGCCCAGCGGGTCGTCGGGCAGCAGCCGCCGGTCGCCCAGGGCGAGGCCGCGGGTTTCATCGAGAAATTCGGCGATGATGGCGGCGCCTGGCACGCAAGGCGCCGATTCCTCGACCAGCACAGGTGTCTGGCCCGTCGGGTTCAGAATCAGAAACTCCTGCCGACGCTCGAAGGCGCGCTCCTCCACGAGGCGCGGCTCGATGCCATATTCGGCGAGCACGAGCCGCACGAAGCGTGAGTGCGGGCAGAAGGGATGATGATAGAGCGTCGCCATGGGGCCGTCGCAACTCACCTGGAGGGCCGCGCCCGAGGGATGAACCCGGCCGCAGCGAAGGATGAAAGGCCGCCCCGTATAGGCGAGGCGCGGGGGCGGGACAACCAACTTCGGCCTCTCGCGCCGAAGGCCCGCGCATATGGTGAAAGCTTCGTTAAATGGTCTTCTCGGGCGAGGCGCAGAGATCCGCGATCAGGCAGTGCTCGCAGGCGGGTTTGCGCGCCTTGCAGATGTAGCGGCCATGCAGGATGAGCCAGTGATGGGCGTGGCGCATGAAGGCGGCGGGGATGATGCGCTCAAGCCCAAGCTCCACCGCCAGCGGCGTCTTGCCGATGGCGAGCGGTATGCGGTTGGCGACGCGGAACAGATGGGTGTCGACCGCGATGGTCTCCTGACCAAAGGCCATGTTCAAGACCACATTGGCGGTCTTGCGCCCGACGCCCGCCAGGGTCTCCAGCGCCTCGCGGGTGCGGGGCACCTCGCCGCCGAAGTCGCGGATCAGTTGCTCGCAGAGGGTGATGACGTTCTTCGCCTTGTTGCGGAAGAGGCCGATGGTCTTGATGTAGTCGCGGACCTTCTCCTCGCCGAGCGCCAGCATCTTCTGCGGCGTGTCGGCTATGGCGAAGAGTGGACGCGTGGCCTTGTTGACGCCCACGTCCGTCGCCTGCGCCGAAAGCACGACCGCCACCAGCAACGTGAAGGCGTTCACATGTTCCAGTTCGCCCTTGGGTTCGGGATTGGCTTTCTGGAAGCGGGTGAAGATCTCCTGCACGGCGGCGGCGTCCACGACGCGGCGCACGCGTTTGGCTTTCTTCGCCGCGGGGGCCTTCTTGACCGCAGCCGCCTTTTTGGCGGCCGGGGCCTTCTTTTTGGGTGCGCTTTTTTTACGCGCCGCCGCGCTCTTCAAAACCGACATGCAGGCTTTATAACTGTGAGCTGAAGCGCAACCAAGCCCCGACGTGCCCGCCATGGTCGACCCCTGCGACGAGCCGATCCTCCAGACCCGCATCAGGCCCCATCGTTCCCTCGATGCGCGGGGGTTCCGGCTGCTGTTCGCGCTCTTTGCGGCTCTTTGCGTGGCCTCCGGCATTCTCTTCGTGGTTTTGGGCGCCTGGCCGGTGGCGGGGTTTTTCGGGTTCGACATCGCCCTGCTCTATGTCGCCTTCCGGCTCAGCTATCGGGCGGCGCGGGCCTATGAGGATGTCACGGTCACGCCGGTCGAGCTGAGCGTCGCGCGGGTGAGCGCCGCCGGGCGGCGGCGGGAGTGGCGCTTCAGCCCGGGCTTCGTGCGGCTCGAGCGGGAGGAGCTGGAGGAGTTCGGCGTCACCCGCCTCGATCTGGTTTCGCGTGGCCGCAGGCTCGAGGTGGCGGCTGCGCTGGGCCCGCAGGCGCGCGCTGATTTCGCCCGGGACCTGTCGGGGGCGCTGGCGCAGGCGCGGCGGGGGCCGAGGTTTTCGTAAGCCATCCCCGCTTTCGGGTGGCGTCCTTCCCCATTCCCGCGCATCTTGGGCGTCAGGAGGCGTCCATGCCAGGTTTTGAAGAGGTCGCAACAGCATCGCCCCCGCTGGAACAGGCGGCGGCTGATTACGCCCATGTGCGCCGGGCCATCGCCTTTCTGGGCGAGCATTGGAAGGCGCAGCCCTCCGTCAGCGAGATCGCCGACTATACGGGCCTGTCGCAGTCCCATCTGACCCATTTGTTCCGGCGCTGGGCGGGGCTCTCGCCCAAGGCCTTCCTGCAGGCGTTCACCATCGACCATGCGCGGGCGCTGCTGCGCGAGTCAGCCTCCGTGCTCGACGCCTCGCTGGAGGTGGGCCTGTCCGGGCCGGGGCGGCTGCATGATCTCTTCGTGACCCACGAGGCCATGTCGCCGGGCGAATACAAGGCCCGGGGCGAGGGCCTGACGCTGGCCTATGGCTGGCACGCCTCCCCCTTTGGCGAGGCGCTGATGGTGGCGAGCGCGCGGGGTCTGGCGGGGCTCGGCTGGGTGGACGAAGGCGCCGATGGCGGCCATGAGGGCGCCCGCGCGGCGGCGCTCGCCGATATGGTGCGGCGCTGGCCGCGCGCCAGTTTCGAGCGCGACGATGCGGCGACCGCCCCCTATGCGAGCCGGGTCTTCGATCCCGCCTGCTGGCGGTCTGGGGAGCCCCTGCGGGTGGTGCTGATCGGCAGCGACTTCGAGGTGAGCGTCTGGCGCACCCTGCTCGATGTGCCGCTGGGCGCCGCGACGACCTATTCGGCCCTCGCCGGGCGCATCGGCAAGCCGCGCGCGGCCCGGGCCGTGGGGGCTGCGGTGGGGCGCAACCCCATTTCCTTCGTGGTGCCCTGCCATCGGGTGCTCGGCGCCTCGGGCCAGTTGACGGGCTACCACTGGGGCCTCACCCGCAAGCAGGCGATCCTTGGCTGGGAGGCGGGGCGGGTAATTAAACAATATTGAAATGTGCTATTATATATAATGCAAATTGATGTTGTATTATTATTTTCTTCAGCCTATGCTCCCCGGGACGCGCCGATTTGGCTTTCCGCTTGCGGGCGCGGTTAAAAAATGCAGCTAAAGCGCTGGAGAGCCCCCAAAGGGCTGCGTCCACGCCCGATTGGAGTATCATCATGGTTCTGTCGCGCCGTTCCCTTGCCGGCCTCGCCGCCGGCCTTCTGTCCCTGTCCATTGCGCCCGCCATGGCCGCGCCCAGCGAGATCCGCGTGGATTGGGCGACCTATAATCCCCTGTCCCTCGTGCTCAAGGAGAAGAAGCTTCTCGAGAAGGAGTTCGAGGCCGACAAGATCGCCGTGCGCTGGGTCTTCTCCGCAGGCTCCAACAAGGCGCTCGAATTCCTCAATGCAGGCTCCATCGACATTGGCTCTACGGCCGGCGCCGCTGCCTTGATCGCGAAGATCAATGGCAATCCGATCAAGGCGGTCGGCGTGTTCTCCCGTCCTGAATGGACTGCGCTGGTCACCCGCGCCGACAGTGGCGTGACCAAGGTCGCCGATCTCAAGGGCAAGACCGTGGCCGTCACCCGCGGCACCGATCCCCATATCTTCCTCGTGCGTTCGCTCGACAGCGTGGGCCTCACCGAAAAGGACGTGAAGCTCGTTCTGCTGCAACATGCCGATGGCAAGACGGCCTTGCTGCGCAAGGATGTGGACGCCTGGGCGGGCCTTGATCCCATCATGGCGCAGGCCGAGGTGGAGGAGGGCGCCAAGCTCTTCTTCCGCAAGGCCGAGGATAATACCTGGGGCGTGCTGAACGCCCGCGAGGAATTCGCCCAGCAGAATCCGCAGATCGTCGCTCGCGTGCTCAAGGTGTACGAAGAGGCCCGCCAGTGGGCGCTCAAGAATCCGGACGAGTTGAAGAAGCTGCTTGTCGCCGAAACCAAGCTGCCTGATGCGGTCATCGCGAAGCAACTGGAGCGCACCGATCTCACCAATGGCTCGACCAATATCGCCTCTACCAAGGAGACGATTCTGGCCGCCGGCCTCGCCCTGCAGAAGGCTGGCGTGCTCGAAGCCAAGTCCGATGTGAAGGCCACCGTTGACGCTCTGATCGACACCCGCTTTGCGGTTTCGCCCAAGTAAGTTAGGAAACCCCGGCGGCGCTGGTCGCCGCCGGAGATGACGCACCGATGAGCGAAAGTCAGACGCTCGCCCTGGAGACCAAATCGCCCGCTCGCGCACAGACGCGGGCGGCCTCGTCGCGCTCTGGAGGCGGCTTCGTTTACGGGCTCATTCTGCCTGTGGCCGCAGCCCTGCTCTATGAGGCCGCCTTTCGTGCGGGCCTCGTGCAGGCACGCCTCCTGCCGCCTCCCTCGCGCATCGCGCAAACCCTCTGGAAGCTCGCCGCAAGCGGTGAGCTGCTCACCCATGTGATCGCGACCCTGCTGCGGGTGGGCCTTGGCTTCGGGCTCGGCGCTGTCGTGGGCGTGGTGCTGGGCGCGCTGACGGGCTCCTCGTCGCTGGCGCGCCGTCTGCTTGATCCGACCTTGCAGGCCCTGCGCGCCATTCCTTCGCTCGCATGGGTGCCGCTGTTCATTCTGTGGCTGGGGATTTTCGAGCCCTCGAAGATCGCGCTCATCGCGGTGGGCTGTTTCTTCCCGGTCTATCTCGGCGTCATGGGCGCCATCGCCAATGTGGATCGCAAGATCGTGGAAGTCGGCCGCGCCTTCCGCCTGTCGCGGCTGATGCTGGCGCGGCGCATTCTGCTGCCCGCGATCCTGCCCGACACCATCGTCGCCCTGCGCTCGGGCCTGGGGCTCGGGTTCATGTTCGTGGTGGCCGCCGAGATCATGGGCGCCTCGGAGGGGCTGGGCTATCTGCTGGTCGATGGCCAGCAACTGGGCAAGCCCGACCAGATTCTCGCAGCCATTCTGTGCTTCGCCGTGCTCGGCAAGGCGGCTGACTGGCTGATCCTCGTGGCGACCCGGCCCCTGCTGTTGTGGCAGGATTCCTTCGCGCGGAGCGGCTGACATGCTTTCTCTCGCCCATCTCGACAAGGTCTATCCCAACGGCGCCCATGCGCTTGACGATGTCAGCCTCGATGTGGAGGCGGGCGAAATCGTCGCGCTGGTGGGCGGCTCGGGCTGTGGCAAGACAACCCTGCTGCGCCTCGTCAGCGGGCTGGAGGCGCCGTCTCATGGAACGGTGAGCGTCGATGGCGAGGCCATTTCCGCCCCCCATCCCGCCATTGGCATCGTGTTTCAGGAGCCGCGCCTGCTGCCCTGGCTGACGGTAGCCCAGAATATCGGCTTCGGCCTCGAACATCTGCCCGCCAGCGAGCGCCGCGATCTCGTCGAGGAGGCGCTGCTGAAGGTGGGGCTGGCGGGCTATGGGCCGCGCTGGCCGCGGGAGCTTTCGGGCGGTCAGGCCCAGCGCGTCTCCATCGTGCGCGCGCTGGTGACAAAGCCCAAGGTCCTGCTCATGGACGAGCCCTTCTCGGCGCTCGACGCCCTCACCCGCGCCACCCTGCAGGACCATCTGCTGGCCCTGTGGGAGGCGAGCCAGCCGACGCTGCTGCTGGTCACCCATGACGTGGAGGAGGCGGCGGCGCTGGCGGATCGCGCCGTGGTCATGCAGCCGCGTCCGGGCCGCGTTTTCGCGGATATCGCCGTCCCCCTGCCGCGCCCGCGCGACCGGCTTTCGCCGGGCTTCGTGGAGGCCAAGCGCGCCATCCTTGCGGCCCTCGACGGCTCCCTGTCCCAGCCGCCCGGCGCCGCAGGCGCCAAGGCGGCGGAGATGTCAGCAGGCTCCTGGTGGTGACTCCCGAGCCATATGGTTATGCTTCAGGAGTTCGTCTAATTATGCATAATTCTTAATTCTATACTGAATTCGAATAGTCATGTCTCAGCATAAAAAATAAAAAAAGATTATTTTGACGTTACGTCATGTTTTTATACTGTTGACAGTAGGGCAGAAGCTATAACATAATTTGCATATGCTTCAGTTTCCCCTGCCTCAATGCGCACGTATCCGCTTTTACTGGGACGGCGCATCGCTTCAGGCCCATGCGGAAGCGATGGGAGACCTGTCTTTGAATTGGCTGGATTTTCCGGCGCTGGTGCGGGCGGGCGGGCTTGAGGGCCGCCATGTCTGGTTCGCCCCCACGCGTCCTCAGGATCGCGCCGACAGGGAAATGCTCGGCGCCTATGAAAAGGCTCTGGGGGCCCTGGGGGTCGAACGCCGCGCCGCCGCAGGCCATGGAGCCGACATCGAATGTCTGCGTTGCGGCCATGGCTGGCGCGAGGCTCGCGCCCCCTCCAGCCTGACCCTCGCCCTGACGGTGCTGGCCGACGCCATGGCCGATGCTTATGACGCAGCCTTTGTTTTCGCTCCCCCCGATGTGACGGGCGCCCTGGACGAGATCCTCGCGCCTCTGTTTCCCCACAAGCGTCCGGGGCGCGTGATCTTCGGACGGGCCAGACGTCAGCGGCCTTCTGGGCCGGTCTTCGCCCTGTCTGGCGACCAGGTCGCGGCCGCTCGTCTTTCCTTGCCCGATCCTGGCCGCAGGACGCGGCCTCTTTCTCCCAAGCTCATCCAACCCGCCGCAGTGGAGGCGTCCCCATGACCCTGATGCCCAGCATGCAAGACCTTGAAGCCGACAACATCCCCGCGCTGCTGGCGCATGGTCGGCGTTTGAAGCGCGCAGGCTACACGCTTGACGAGGTGCTGGAACAGCTCGGCCTCGAAGAGGTGACCTGGTATCGATATCAGGTCGAATATGGGGCGCTGGCGTCCGAGCAATTACGCCAGTTGCGCAAGCTCGAGATCGAGAATCAGCGGCTGCGGCTGGCGGTTTCCCAGCTCATGCTGGACAAGCTCGCCCTTGAGGAAGCCGCCTGGAGCAAGGCGGAAGCAAAACCTGCCGCGTGAACCCGTCTCATTTGTTTAATCGGCGTCGGGCAGGGCCTTCAGTGTTCTGACAATGACATTCCGGGCCTTGCCCAGCCTCAGGCCATGGGCGCGGGTCAGCTCGCGCAGGCGCGCGCCCCCGGCGGGGGTGAGCGTCAACAGCACGCGCCGCTTGTCCTGCGGATCGCCCTTGCGGCTCACGAGGCCCACCTGTTCCAGCCGCCCGGCCAGCTCCACGGCGCTGTGATGTTTCAATACGAGTTCTTCCGCCAGCGCCCCGATGCTCATGGCCTGGCCGGGAGCCGTGCGAATCGCCAGCATGGCCTGGAACCGCTGGGTCGTCAGACCCGAGGCGGCGCAGATCTGTTCGCTGTCCGCCATGAGCTGGCGCAGCGCGCGCCGGAAGCCCGCCAGCGCCGCGTAATGGGCGTCGTCCAGATCCGGCTCCAGGGTTTTTCCCTTTGTCGTCATCTCATCCATGTCCTGTTGTGGCGCCTGAGCAACACAACCAGAAATTGCAATCTGTCCACCGCAAGAGTGGTTTCCAGTTCTGTTTATATATCGTACCACGATACAAGATACATCGTATCACGATATGTCTCCGCACCGGCGGTCCTGCCATGCGGCCATGTGGGCGCTGAACCGTCCACAGCGGGTCTTTCACACTGGAGGTAACTATGAAGCTCGTAAAGAGCCTTCTCCTCGGTTCCGCGGCGGCGATCGCTGCGGTTGCCGTCACCCAGGCCGCCGATCTTCCTTCGAAGAAGGCGTCGCCTGTCAATTACGTCAAGATTTGCGATCCATATGGCGCGGGCTTCTTCTTCATTCCGGGAACCCAGACCTGCGTGCGTCTGGGCGGCTATGTGCGTGCTGAATATCAATACGTGCCCGGCCAGGCGGTGTACCAGCTCGGCGTTCCCTCCACGCCGCTCACCATCACCAGCCCCGGCGTCTACGTCCAGCCCGCCGACGCGCTCAGCACGGCTGGTTATGAAGTTCGCGGCCGCATCGACGTGGATGCGCGCACGCCTACCGATCTTGGCACGGCCCGCACCTTCATTCGCTTGCGCGGCGCCAACACCAGCGGCATTCGCAACACCGCCGTCGTGAACAACGCGTTCTACACCCAGTCAGACGCCTCGACCACGGGCCTCACGGTCGAATCCGCTCTGGTGCAATGGGCCGGCTTCACCTTCGGCATCGCGCCTGAAAATTACGCGATGATGCCGTCCATGATGTATCATTCCAACCCATGGACGGGCTTTCCCAACGGCATGAAACAGATCGCCTATACGGCGACCTTCGGCGGCGGCTTCTCGGCCACCATCGCCCTTGAAGACTCAAAGGACATGAACAACAACCAGATCGCCATCGACCGCGCCGCGACTGCGGCGGTGCTGGTGGGCAATGTCCGTCTCGATCAGGCCTGGGGCTTCGCGGGTCTGAGTGGCATGATCGGCAATAATTCGCTGTATACGAATTCGACTGTGAACACCTCTGCACCCAGCGCCTTTGGCGTCATCACGGCGCCGGTCATCCCCGGCACGCTTCCGACCGGCACCCCGGCGGCGATCATCGGTCAGCGTGATTATAACGGTTGGGGCGTGGGCTCCACCGTCAGCTTCAAACTGCCGATGCTGGCTGCTGGCGATCAGATCTGGTTCACGGCCAACTACATGCGCGGCATGCTGGGCGCCATCGCCTCGACCGGCGGCTTGAGCGTGGTGAACTCCGCCGCGTCGGACAGGCGGTTGATTGGCGGCGTCCTGCGCGTCGACACCAATATCGTCCCGACCAACGCCGGGTTGGTGGCTGGCGGCAAGGCTTTGCTGCTGTCCGCCGACACGATCACCGGCTGGAACGCGGCCATGGCCATGACCCACTATTGGGCTCCCCAGTGGCGCTCGAACTTCACGGCCGGCTATGTGGAGGTCAATACGCCAAATGTGCAGTCAGCCAATGTCGGCGTTCAGTGGGGCAAGGGGCAGCTCTGGGAAATCGCAGGCAGCATCATCTATTCGCCGGTTCGCGACTTCGATATCGGTCTTGAAGTGCAATACGCCAGTCTGAAGAACAATCTCCAGAACGTCACGCCAACGTCGACCTCCGGCGCCTGGATCAACGCTGGCAGGCCGGGCCTGAACGAGGATAACTGGTCAACGAAGCTGCGCGTTGAACGCACCTTCTGAGCGCTTCGCAGATGGCGAGCCTTGAACCCCGGCGCGAAGGCGTCGGGGTTTTCCTTTGCCCCTACTGCGCCGCCTCCACCATCCGGTCGCGCGATTTCTTGAAATGGAAGCGCGGGAGGTGGTCGAGATCGGTGCCGGTGATGCGGACCACCCAGGCCTTTTCAGGGTGCGCGGTGGAGTGGATGACATTCGGCCCATAGGCGCGGCTGTCGCCGGGGTTCACCCGATAGTGGTCGGATTTCTCCAGCGCCCAGGCTTCTTCGCTGGCGCCGTTCACGCGGCGATACTCGGTCATTTCGGTGAAGCCGCGCGCATTGCCATAGATGGCCCATGAGGATCCATGGCTATGCGGCGCGCCGCTTTTGCCCGGCGCCTGCACATGGGCCATCACATAAAAATCCGTCTCCGCATCGTGGTAAAGCTCGCGCTTGCCCACGGGCGTCTCGTCATCGAAGGTCGCCGCCACGAAGGCCGGGTTGGCGAGCAGCGCGCGCAGGCGCGTGGCGATGTCGTCGAGCGCGGCCTGGAGCGGCTGCGCTTTCAGCGCCGTGTGGGCGTCTTTGCAGAAGTCTGCGAGTTCATAGGCCATGTCTGCCTCCTTCAGTTTCAAACGGGGGTCGAGCGGATGTCGACCGCGCGTACGCCCTTGCCCTTTTCCAGAACAATGAGCGGGTTCACTTCGAGATCCGTCAGGGTGTGGCGGTGGTCGATGTAGAAGTCGCTGAGGCCGCAGATGGCTTGCACCAGAGCCTCCAGGTCGGCGGGCGCCGCGCCGCGATAACCCGCCAGCAGCTTGGCGAGCTTCAGCTCGCCGATCATCTCGCGGGCCTGCGCGGGGTTCACCGGCAGCAGACGGCAGGAAATGTCCTTCATCAGTTCGACGAAGACGCCGCCTGCCCCCACCACTATCATGGGGCCATAGAGCGGGTCTGTGCGCACCCCCAGCAGCACCTCGACGCCCCGCGCCATCTCCTGCACGAGGAAGCCGTCGATGACTGCGTCGGGGGCGCGCTCCCCCACGGTCTGCGTGATCTGTTGCGCGGCGCGCATGACCTCCTCCGCCGAGGCGAGGCCAATGCGCACGCCGCCCACTTCGGTCTTGTGGGAGATCTGCGGCGAGACGAGTTTCAGCGCCACGGGAAAGCCGATGCGTGCGGCCATCTCGGCGGCGGACTCAGGGGTTGCGCCAAAGCCGCTGGCGGGGGGCGTCAGGCCATGGGAGGCGAGGGCCTCCCCAAGTTGCGCCGCCTCCAGCGCGCTGCCGCGCGGCGCGGCGAGTTCGTCGATCTGGCGACCGGCGCGCGCGCCATAAAAGGCCATGGCGCTCATGGCGCGAATGGTCTGGGGCAGGCCCTGCAGATAGGGAAAGCCCACCTTGTCCTGAAACTCCAGCGCGCCCCGCTCAAGCGCATAGGCCATGCGACCGAAGGCGATCACCGGCTTGTCGGTTTTATCCAGAAGGCTGCGCAGGATTTCTGCATTGGGCTGACGCTTGCTGCTGGGCAGAACCGCCGCCCAGGCGAGCATGTCCACCTGGGGATCGTTGGCTGCGGCCGCGCACATGGTGATGGCGTTCTCGTCCGTGCTGGGAATGCCCGCATCAAGCGGGTTCTTGATGCCGATTTCGCCGGGCACCAGAGGCCGCAGGATCGCGGCGGTGTCCGCGCTGAACTCGGGCGCCTCTGTCCCGCCGATCTCCTCGATATAGTCATAGAGCAGATCCACCGTGCCGCCGGAGGTGGTGATCCACCCCACGCGCGGCCCCTTTGGCAGGCGCCCGCCCTGGAAGGCCAGCACCGTCTCCACCATGTCGTCGAGGGAGGCGCAGGCCACGATCCCGTAGCGCTCGCAAAGGGCCAGAAATCCTTCGTAATCGCCTGATATTGCGCCGGTGTGCGATTGCGCGGCGGCGCGCGATTTGGCGGATTTGCCGGTCTTCACCGCGACGATGGGCTTGCCTGCGGCCAGCGCCCGCGCCGCTGCGCGCATGAAGGCCTCCGGCCGACGGATTCCCTCGATGAAGAGGCCGATGATCTTCGTGTTCTCGTCGTCGACAAGGTGGTTCACGAAATCGGCGAGATCGAGGTCCAGTTCATTGCCGCTGGAGAACATGGCGCTGAATTTCACGCCCCGGTCGGCGGCGGATTTGACGAAGAACTGCACCATGCCGCCGGACTGCGACACATAGGCGACGCCGCCCTTGGGCAGGCTGACCAGTTCCTGATTGGGATAGCCGAAGAAACGGTCATGCAGGGAATTGCCGCCCATGCAGTTGGGCCCGTTCACGATCAGCCCGCTGCGCGCCACCAGATCGCGGAGCGCCTCACCGCGCGCCATGCTGTCGGGGTCCAGCCCCTCGCCCAGATTGCCCGAATAGATGGTGGCGCTTTTGAGGCCCGCCGCGACGCCTTTTTCCAGAACGTCGAACACCGCCGCCGAGGGAACGATCACCAATGCGTGACTGGGCGTTTCGGGCAAGGAGGCCAGATCAGGATAGGCGCGCTGGCCCCAGACCTCGGCCGCACGGGGATTGACCGGAAAGATCTTGCCGGGGAACCCGCCCTTGACCAGATTGTTGAAAATATCCGTAGGCCAGCGGGCGCGCTCTGACGCGCCGACAATGGCCACGGAAGACGGATTGATCACAGGGAGGGGCGACTTGAAGGCCATGCGTGTGCTGGTGTGATCGTTCAACTGATCCTCCCTGATCATCGATTTCGCGCTTGGCGACAGAATCCCCGATCAGCGCTTGTGAATCAATCCCATATCTTGCGCAATCGACCACCCATCTGGTTAGACTGCGCTTTGTCCTCCCGGAGCCTCCCATGGACCTGTCCTACGCCCAGCATCTCGAGGACTACCACCTCGCCCAGGCCTTCGGCCACCAGCGCGAGGGCTTCTACATCGATGTGGGCGCAGGCCATCCGGTCGCCGACAATGTGTCCTGCTGGTTCTACCAGCGGGGCTGGCGCGGCATTGTGGTCGAGCCGCAACCGCAGCTCGCCGAGCTCTACGCCAGCGTCAGGCCCCGCGACATCGCGGAATGCTGCGTGCTGGGTGCGGCGGAGGGCGAGGTCGAATTTCACGACGTGGAGCGCCTGCATGGCTTCTCCACCATCGTGCCGGAATTCGCCGAATCAGCCACGGGCTTTGGCGCGCGCTATGCAACCCGCAAGGTCCCCATGAAGACCCTGGCGGGCATATGCGAGGCCTATGGCGTCCCGCGGATCGACTTTCTGAAGGTGGATGTGGAGGGTGCGGAAGCGCAGGTGCTGGCGGGGGGCGACTGGACGCATCATCGCCCGCGCGTCGTGGTCTGCGAGGCGCTGGCGCCGGGCTCGCTCGCCGAGAACTGGCAGGACTGGGAGCCCTTCCTGCTGGAGCGCAATTATGAATTCGTGCTCTTCGATGGTTTGAACCGCTTCTATGTGGACAGGGCGGAGAGCGATCTTCTCGCCCGATTCCCGCGCGAGAAGGCGGAGTGGCTTGTCGTGCCGCATCTGGGCCACACCAATCGCGCGCCCTTCCGCGACGATCATCCCGACCACGCTTTCGCCAAGGAGTTGACGGGCGCCTTTCTTGCCATGCTGCCCGGTCTTGATCGCGATCAGATCCTGAGTCTGGTCCTGCATGGGGAGGCTGGCGATCTCGACGCCGCCCCCACGCCTGACGACAAGGCGCGCATTCTGGCGCGGCTCTTTCCCGGCGAGGCGTTCGCCGAGGAAAGCGCGGGCGCGCAGGCCATCGAGGCGCCGACGCTGCGCGCCTATTATCGCGCCCTCATCGACGCCGACGCCTTCCGGATTCTCACGGGGCGTCTGTCGATGAGTTATGATGGCGGCCAGATCCTGGATTGACGCAGCAAGAGGCTTCGCCGCCCAGGCTTCACGCCGGTCCCACGGCGCCGCGGCCTGCGGCGGCGATCTCCGAGCCGGTGGCGAGCCAGACATCCTTGTGTTTGCACATGTATTCCAGCGCCCCATCAAGCGCTCCGATGCGATGGGGGAAGCCGATGAGATAGGGATGGATGGCGATGCCGATGACGCGCGCCTGCGTCTCGCCCTCGCGCCAGAGCACATCGAACTGACGGCGGATCATGGTCTCGAACTCCTCCGCCGTGCGGTTCTTTTTCTCGAAGGCGGGCTTGTCGTTCAATTCGGTGGAATAGGGCACGGACATGATCGTGCGGCCATTCTCCAGCGTCATGGGATAGGGCTGATCGTCATTCACCCAGTCGGCCACATATTCGATGCCATTGTCGACGAGATGGTCGAGGGTGTTCCAGGTTTGCTGAAGCCCCGAGCCCAGCCAGCCCTTGGGGGCCTTGCCCGTATATTTCGTGATGGTCTCAACCGTGCGCCGCACGATTTCCGCATCCTCGCCCGGCGGCACTTCGTTGAGACGGTGCGTGTTCGTCTCGTTGTGGCCCATGAACTCCCAATCGAGCTTCTGGCAGTCCTCGATGATTTCGGGATGGTGCTTGCACAGCTCGCTGTTGAGGGCGACCGTGCCGCGCATGCCGTAGCGCTTCATCACCTCCATGATGCGAAAGACGCCGATGCGGTTGCCATAGTCCCGCACGGACCAGCCCGGCACGTCCGGAACCTTGCCGCCCCCGCCCGCAGAGGCGGGGATCATGTCGCTGAGGGAGAAGAACTCGATGTTGGGGATGATCCAGATCGCGACGCGCGCCCCGTTGGGAAAGCGGAAGTTCGGGCGCCGATTGATCGGCCGATAGGGAAAGGGGCCATAGGGAGCGGGTTTCATGGAGCAGCCTGCAATGCAAAGAGGGCCTTGACCACATCGTCCACCTTCATCACGTCGGCATATTTGTGATGCAGGTCGAACAGGTTCACCTTGTGGGAAATTTCGCTGCGGTCGTAGCAGCACTCTTCCACCATGGTCATGTGATAGCCGGCCGAATAGCCGTCCACCGTGCTGGCGCGCACGCAGCCCGAGGTGCTTTCGCCGATCACGATCAGGCTCTGCACGCCCAGTTGCGTCAGATGGGCCGAGAGCGGCGTGCCGTAGAAGCCGCTGGCGCGCTGCTTGGTGAGGACGACATCGCCGGGCTGGGGCGCGAAATCGGGGAAGATGTCGAAATCATCGGGCAGGGGCGGCTTCATCTTGCGGTGGGTCGCCTTGATCTTGCCGGGGCGGCTGGCGTCGCGGGTCTCGCCGGTCGTGTAGAAGATGGGGATGCCTGCGGCCCGGGCGGCGGCGAAGAGGCGTCGGGTGGGCTCGATGGCGCGCCAGGCGTTGATTCCGCAGGAGGAGGGGAACTCCCTTGCGACCTCGTTCACCGGATTGGCGCCGCCCCGATAGGCCATCATGTAGAGATCGATGGCGAGCAGTGCGGGGCGCGGGCCCACGAAAGTGTCGCGCCTGTAATGGGCGTAGAGCTCCAGCACGTCGGCGGGAATGACATCCTGCCAGCAATGATCCTCGAAAGGGTCGATCATCGGGTCTGTTCCTCTATGCGTATGATGAGCTGCGGCCATACTATGGGTCCGCAGGGGCGATGCAAAGAGGAGCGTCGGATGAACACAGACACAACCGCCAGCCTGCGGGCGGGCGAAGTCACGGTCGCGGCGCCCGACCATGGCGATGCGAGCCTGTTCTTCATCGGGCGCATCCATACGCCTTGGCCCCAGAGCCGCGATTGCCCCCGGCAGGGCGACCATGAGAATGGCCCCGTCTGCCGTATCGAAGTGAATGAACACTGGCGGGCCGCGCTCAAGGGCCTCGAGGGGCACAGCCATGCCCAGATCCTCTACTGGATGCATCTGGCCCGGCGCGACCTGGTGTTGCAGAGCCCGCGCTCCAATGGAGAAACGACCGGCACGTTCGCCATTCGCTCTCCCAACCGGCCCAATCCCGTCTCCTCTTCGCTGGTCGCCATTGTGGAGGTTGGGACGGATCATGTGCTGGTGCGCGGGCTTGATTGCGTGGATGGCACGCCCCTCATCGACATCAAGCCCGAGCGTTGCCCCGAGGCGCCGCGACCCAAGGGCGCATAGGGGACGGTTTCTTTGGCGTGGGCGCCGATTCGCTCTATGTAGGTGATGCGCGTGCTCAGCCGCGATCTCCCGGGACAGGCATTGTGAACATCACTCCAAGCGGATCCTTCGATCCGGCCAAGACGCCGGGACTATTCAAGCTGGTCTTTCCCTCGGTCATGCTGCCCATGTTCATGGCGGTCAGCGATTCGACCATCGTGGCCAGCGCCCTGCCCGCCATGGCGGCGAGTCTTGGCGATGTGGAGCGCGTGTCCTGGGTGGTGGTGGCCTATCTGGTGGCCGCGACCATCGCCGCCCCCGTCTATGGCTATCTCGGCGATGTCTTCGGGCGGCGTCGGCTGATGTTTTTCGCGCTCACCCTTTTCATGGGCGCCTCGGTGCTCTGTGCGCTGGCCCCCTCGGTGCTGTGGCTGGCGGCGGCGCGCGTGTTGCAGGGCTTTGGCGGGGGCGGGCTGATGTCCCTGTCCCAGGCGCTCATCGGCGAAGTGGTGCCGCCCCGCCAGCGCGGCCATTACCAGAGCTATCTGGCGACGGTGGCGACGGTTTCCGCCGTTTTCGGGCCTGTGGCGGGCGGATTCCTGACGGAGCATCTGGGCTGGAAGTCCATCTTCCTCGTCAACCTGCCATTGGGCCTCATGGCTTTCGCGCTCATGTTCCGCATTCCCCATCGCGCTGGCGTGCGCCATGAGCAATGGAGCTTTGATGGGCAGGGCCTGCTCTGGTTCGTCAGTTTCATCGCGCCGATTCTGATCGCCATGGAGCAATTGCGCCATTTCGATCCCTCCACCGCCCCGCAGGTGATCGCGCTTTTCGCTCTTGCGGGCCTGGCGCTGGTGTTGCTGCTGCGGCGCGAGCGGGTGGCGGCGGCGCCCCTGTTGCCCATAGGCCTGCTGGCCCAGCCGGTGATCTGGCGGGCCAATGGCATGGCGGCCTGCCATGGGGCGACCCTGACCGCCCTGGTCGCGTTTCTGCCCATCTATCTGCGGGTGACCCATGGGATGTCGGCCTCCCAGATGGGGCTCCTGCTCGTGCCCATCAGCATCGGCATCGGCGTCGGCTCCATCGTCACCGGGCGTCTTGTCACCCGCACCGGCCGCACGATGATTTTTCCGACCTGGGGGCTCGCGGGCTCGACGGTCTGTCTGCTGATCTTCGCCCTGTTCAGCGCCGCCATGACCCTAACGCAGGTCATGGTGGTCCTGACGGCGGCTTCCTTGTTCATGGGCACGGTGATGGCGGTGGTTCAGGTCACCGTCCAGTCGGCCGCCGGGCGCAAGGCCCTGGGGACGGCGGCTGGCTCGGTCCAGTTCTCGCGCACGGTGGGCGCGGCCTTCGGGACGGCTCTTCTGGGCTCGATCCTGTTCGCGACTCTGACCTTCGCCGATCCGCAGGCGCCCGCCATGTTCGGCAGGCTGGTGGACACGGGCGCAGCCGCCTTCGCGGTTCTGTCGCCCGATCGCCAGATGGTCGTCGCCGAGGCGATCGCCTTCGCCTTTCGGCTGGCCTTCGTGATGCTGCCCCTGTTCACCGGCATAGGCGTGCTGCTGGCCTGGACCAATCCCAGCCGCCGGATCTGAGGCTTCAGTTCGACATGAAGACGGGGATCGTGGCCTTGCTCAGGATCAGGCTGGTCGCCCCGCCAAAGATCATCTGGCGCAGGCGGCTCTGGGTATAGGCGCCTTTCACCAGCAGATCGCCGCCCACTGCGGCGGCGTTTTCGAGAATGGCGTCGCCATGGGAGCGGCTCTTGGCGCTGCGCTCCAGCGCCTCGGCCGCGACGCCATTGGCGCGCAGGTTATGGGCCAGCTGCTCGCCGGTGGGGCCATTGACCTTGTGTTCGGTGATGGTGAGCACCACCACGCGCCGCGCCTTCATCAGGATCGGCATGGCGAAGGCGGTGGCGCGCGCGGTTTCCGTGCTCTGGTTCCAGGCGATGACGACCGTGTCGCCCAGTATGGACGGCGCCTTGGGGGGCGCGAGCAGCACGGGCCGTCCGCTTTCGAAAAGCGCGGCTTCGGCGGTGGCCATGCGCGCATCGCCGCGCTCGGCGCCCGGACGTCCCAGCACGGTCAGGTCGAAAATGCGGGCATAGGAGGAGACATGGGAATCGCCGAAGGCGGCCTCCCCGGCCCAGCCCCAGGACAGGTTGTTCTTCTGGGCCTCATGGGCGGGGACCTGTTCGGCGCCCATGAAATCGGCGAAGCGATGCTGGCTCTCTTCGGCGAGTTCCCGCCAGGTGTTCTGGTCGGCCGCCGTCCAGCTCACGGGCATGTCGAAGGCGACGAGATCAGGCAGATCCGGCCCCAGCGGCATGCCCTCGATATAGCTGTCGAAGCGCCGGGCGAAGAGCAGCGCGCTCGTGAATACGGAATCGATCGAGGAATGCAATTCGACGGGTACCAGGACATTCTTCATGGGGTGTCCACTCCATTGGAGAATTCGGATGATCATAGCAGACGCCGCGCAGGACGTCAGGAGCCCTGGGCGCCGCGCAGGAAGCGGCTGAAGGCGGCCAGCGTGACCTCGCAAACATGATGCTCGATGCCCTCGGCGTCCGATTCGGCGGCCTCGCGGGGCACGCCTATGGCCAGCAGCACTTCGACCACAAGCCGGTGGCGGGCCCGCACCCGGTCCGCCAGTTCATGGCCCAGTGGCGTGAGAAAGACGCCGCGATAGGGTTTTGACGTGGCCAGTCCCTCGCGCTTCAGGCGGGCGATGGTCTTGATGGCGGTGGCGTGTGAGACGCCCAGGCGCCGCGCCACATCGGTGGGGCGCGCCTCGCCATTCAGCGCCAGCAAATCGTCGATCAATTCTGCGTAATCTTCCAGCAGCGCCGTCGACTGGGCGGTGCGGGTCTTGCCGAACCGGCTCGCCTGGGTCGTTTCGGTCGGCAATTCGCCTGCCGGCTTCTGGTGCAGCGCCTTCGCCTCGGCCGTCATGGGCATCTCCCCCGGAGGGCTCATCACCAGCCCGATCGCGCGCAAGCCAAACGTGACTTCGCGCAGGGCGTCAAGTGCATGGGCTTGCGCGCCTCAGATCTTGAGCACAGGTCGCGGGGTGAAGGCGTGCGCCCGGCTTGTTTCGGCGCGCGTCTGGGTGTGCAGCGCGACAGCGAAGGCCAGCGCCACGCCCGCAAGCTGGGTGGTCCACCACAATTGCGAGATCGACACGCCCGCGATGGAGATGGTCAGCACCGCCGCGATCCCGGCCATCAGGAAGGATCCGCTCGCCTGACCGAACCGCGCGGCGCTCGTGAATGCCGCCCACATCAGCACGGCGGCGCCCCCGGCGCCCACAAGACCCAGTTCATACCAGATCTCGAACAGGATGCCGCGCGGCGCGCCTGCGGGCAGCAAGCCGGCGGCCAGAGCGCGGGCCGACGTGTCGAAGCCATGGCCCGTGATGAGCTTCAATCCTTCGGATTTCACAATGTCCGCCCAGACATGCAGCGTACCCAGAAGGCCGCCATGGTCATGGCCGCCGGTCAGGGCGTCGAGGGCCAGAATCAGCAAGGGCGCGCCAAGCATCAGGGCCGCAAGGGCGGCGCCCAGCGCCCTGGCCATGCGCTCGGGAGCCGCATAGGCTGCGGAAAAGACGGCAAAACCGATGATCAGCGCAGCGAGCGCAATGGGCGCCCAGACCAGCACCGTCGCGCTGGCCACCGCCACCGCCAGAAGGCCGGCGATCGCGCCCCTGCCGCGCAGGACGAGCATGGCCATCGCGGGCCACACGAGCACGACGAGACCCGCCACAGCCCGCCGCAGGGTATCGGCGCCTTCGGCTTCGGGCAGTGGCGGCGTCGGCGGCAGAAGCAGGGTGGCCGCCACCGCGCCCAGGGCCGCAAGACCGACGCCGAGGGGCAGCAGGATGGAATAGGCGGGTTTCACGCGCGCGGGCAGGCAGGCCAGGGCGGCGGCCGCGATCAGGATCGTTCCGGTGGTGCGCAGATAACGTTCGGTCGCCAGGGCGGGGAAAGGCGTCCAGACGAAGGACAGGCCCGCCCAGACCAGCAGCAGCAGCGGAATGACGATGAGGGGGCGGGTCAGCGCGGTCCGCAGATGACGCAGCAGTTGCGCCGCCGTGCCGGGCAGCAGCAGGCCGCCGATAATGATCAGCAGGGCCGCCACGGGCAGAAGCACGAACAGGGTGCGCCGCGACACAACGGCGGCGCAGGGCGCGGCGACCGCGAAAAGCGCGATGCCGATGCGCAGCAGGATCTGTCCCGACATGGTGGCGGGATCGCCCGTTGGTTGCTGTTGCGAGCGGTACATGGGATTTGTCCGGGACGGCCAAGGCTTTGCCGAAGCTTCATCTTACAGAGACGGCGGCGCCGACGCTGTTGATATGGAGCAACACTCCCCGGTAAAAAGCTCAGATGTCTCCGGGCGGACGCCTGCGCAGGGATTTTGTCGTGGAGGCGATCTTCTTGGCGTCGAGCCGCCGCACCTTCGAGCCCAGGGTCGGGCGTGTGGCGATGCGCCTGATGGGCCGCACCGCCGCCTGCCGCACCATGGCGACCAGCCGCTCCAGCGCATCAGCGCGGTTGCGTTCCTGGGTGCGGAATCGCTGGGCGAGGATCACGATCACGCCATCGAGGGTCAGGCGGCTGCCCGCCAGCTTCATCAGCCGCTCGCGCACATCCTCGGGCAGGGTCGCGGCGCCGCGCGCATCGTAGCGCAGCTCCACGGCGGTCGAGACCTTGTTGACGTTCTGACCGCCCGGCCCCGAGGCGCGGATGAAGGATTCCCGCAGGTCTCCTTCATCAATGCTGGTGCGGCTGTCGATCCTGATCACGCGCGTCTCCGGCCCTGGCGGCTGTCGACTGTTTACAGGAACCTGTGCGGGCTTGCATCCCCTTGCTCGCTCAGCGCTTCACCTTGATCGCTTCCTTCGCCTTCTTGAGAAGGTCCGGAGGGCTGGCGTAGATCTTCGCCAGAAAGGCCTGCACGTCCTCGCCGCTCACCGGCCCCACCTGCAAGCCCATCTTGCCGGCCTCGGCCAGCAGGTCGGGGTCTTTCAAGGTGTCCAGAAAGGCCTTGCGCAACGCGGCGACCCGCTCTGGCGCCACCTCTGCGGCCACGAAATAGGGGCGGCTGGAGAGTTGCTGGGAATAGACGATGTCCAGCACCTGACGCTGTTCCTCGGTCTTGGCGAAATCGCCTGTGCGCGGCACGCCCATGCGGTCCATCTCGGGATGGCCGGTCAGGCTCTCCTGCGCCAGGATCGAAATCTCGCCGGCTTTCAGCATGTTGGCGTATTGGCTCTGGATGCTCGACCAGTTCATGCCGCACATGCCGTGCACCTCGCCCTTTTCGATGGCGTTGGTCATTTCGCGGGTGCCTGGATAGCCCACGACCATGCGGAATTTGGTGCCCAGCACATTGTTGAGCAGCACCGGCAGATAGCCGGTCGAGCCGGTCTCCGCCGTCCCGGCCATAATCAGTTCGGTCTGGAATGTTTCGGCGAAGGCCTTCACCGGCGCGTTCTTGCCGATGATGCACAGGAAGGCGTCCACATCGGCGCTGCCCAGATAGTGGAGCTTCGCCGGATCATAGCGAAGCTGCGCGGCGTCCTCGAGCACGGGACCAAGCGGCTGAGCGGAAAAGGGCGCCCCGATGAAGGTCCCGTCCTTCGCCGCCACGCCCGAAATATAGCCGCCCATGAGATGGCTGCCTGCCCCCGGCATGTTCGCCACGACCATATTGGGATTGCCGGGGATATGGCGGCCCATATACCGCCCGAGGATGCGGGCATAGGTGTCATAGCCCCCGCCTGCGGAGGTGCCCACGACAATGGTGACGGTCTTTCCCTTCCAGACGGACGCAAGATCCTCCGCCGCTGCGCTCCCGAAGGATACGCTGGCGGCGAGGACGGCGGCCGCCAGCATGCTGGCGCGCGACATGGGCGTTCTCCCTGCGGGCCAGGATTTCCAAACGGAAACAGCCCTTGCCCGACAGGGTAACGCGGCTGCGGCGCGCGTCAATCGCCCTCGTGATGAGGGATGCGCGAGCCCGATACTCAGTTCGGCGACAACAGCTTCTTGGCGCGGTCCACCACCGCCTTGGGCGTGGCGTACATGGTCTGGACGATCTTCTGGGCCTCCTCGCCCGCCGTCGGCTCCACATCGAGCTGGAGCTGTTTGGCTTCGGCCAGGAAACCCTCGTCCTTCATGGTCTTGTCGAAGGCGCGGCGCAGGGTGGTGGCGCGGCCTTCAGGCACGCCGGGGGGCGCCATGAAGGGCCGGGCGACCGCCATGGTGCCCATGAGCAGCTCCATGAGCTGGCGGTCTTCGGTGTTCTTCACAAGATCGAGAACCAGGGGCACGTCCGGCAATTCGGCGCTCTTTTCAAGCCCGAACTGCATGATGATGTTGATCTTCTTGTCCCGCAGCCAGTCCGGCCGGGCCATCTTCAGCGCCGAATAGGCCACGCTGCAACGGCCATGGGCCTCGCCGCTCTCGATGGCCATGATGGTTTCCTTGGTGCCGAGATAGCCCGTGATCAGTTTGATCTTCGTTTGCAGCACCTGGTTCAGGATGATCGGATAGGTGTCGGAATCCGAGCCCGCGCCTGTCCCCGCGACGATCATCTCCTTGTCGCGCAGATCCTCCACCGTCTTGAAGGGGGTGTTTCCATAGGAGAGGCACACGCCCACGTCCTTGCTGACCGCGCCCACCCAGGTGAATTTGCTCATGTCATAGCCGGGATTGCGGGCGCCGATCAGGGGCTCGATCACCGGCCCGCCCGCGAAGGTGCCGATGGCCGTGCCATCGCGCGGGGCGGATTCGGCGAGAAAATTCGCGGCGCGGATGCCGCCGGCGCCGGGCATGTCCTGCACCACCACATTGGGCGTTCCTGGAACATATTTGCCCATGTGCCGCGCCAGCGCGCGGGCCAGCAGGTCGATGCCGCCGCCCGCCGTGCCCGCCACATAGATGGTGATGGGCTTGTCGAAGGTCTCGGATTGGGCGCGGGCGGCGCCGGTGAGGCCCATCGAGGCGATCAGGCTGGCGGCTGCGAGCCGCGTCATGGAGGCGAACATCGGTTTTCTCCCGGAAAGCTTGGGGCGGTTGGCGCGCCCATTGGTCGGGCAAGTGGTAGCGCAGGCGGCGGTCGCGCGCCAGTGGCCGCTCAGGCTCCCCGTGGCTCTCAAGTCCCGCGGGGCTTTTAGGTCCCGCGGGGCTTGGCGCGGGTGGTCGGCGCCGCCGCTGCTGGATCGTCCGGCCAGGGGTGGCGGGGATAGCGGCCCTTCATGTCCGCCTTCACGGCGGCCCAGGAGCCCTTCCAGAAGCCCGGGAGATCGCGGGTGATCTGGATCGGCCGATGGGCCGGGGAGAGCAGATGGAGGGTGAGGGGCGCGCGCCCCTGCGCCAGGGATGGGTGGGTGGAGAGGCCGAACAATTCCTGCACGCGAATGGCCAGCACCGGGCCGCCCTCGGCCTCATAGTCCACCGCCACGCGGCTGCCCGTGGGCGCCTCGAAATGGGTAGGCGCCTCCGCGTCGAGCTTCTTCTTGAGATCCCAGGGCAGGAGGGCGTCGAGGGCCGCGTCGAGATCGTCGGGGGTGATGGCGGCTAGACTCGTGCGGCCCTCGATGAAGGGGGCGAGCCATGATTCGGGGCTCTTCGCCAGCGCCTCATTCGAGAGGTCCGGCCAGTCTTCGGCCCTGGAGCGACGCAGGAACAGGACGCGGTCGCGCAATTGTGATTGCGCCTTGGTCCAGGGCAGGCGCTCCAGCCCTAGCGAAGCGAGGCCCCGGGCGAGTTCGGCTGCGGATTCAGGGGTTGCTGGCGTGGGGCGGGTCTGTTCGCTGAGCGTGATCGCGCCCAGCCGCTGGGTCCGGCGCGTGCGAAGCGCCGCGGCGCTGCGGTCGAAGGTGGTTGCCTCCTGCGTCACCAGCCGCGCGCCCGCCACCGCCTCGAGATCGGCGGCGCTCAGGGCGGCGGCGGAGAGGATGCGGGCGGCTGAGGCCTTTCCCGTGACTTCGGCGATGGCCAGAAAGGTTTCGCGCGCCAGCCGGTCGTGGGGCTCCACGAAGGCGGCGCGGCCATTAGCCATGAGAAACTCGCCTGGCTTGCCCCGCGCCTTGGCGATGCGGTCGGGCCAGGCGAGGGCCAGCAACCGCCCGCAATCGGCAAGATCGCTCGCCACTATGGGCGCCTCGCCTGTGGCCCGTCGCGCAGCCTGCTCCCATCCGCCTGCGAGGCGCCGCCCGTCTTCGGCCCGCCGCGAGCGGTCGCTGCGCAGGCGCTGCACCCGGTCGGCGATGTCGGCGCCGTCCCCTCCCAGCCCCCGCTCCACCAGCACCAGCGCGATCTGGGCGGCGAGCGCGGCCTCGCCAGCCCGGGCGGCGTCCACCACCATGCGGGCGAGGCGCGGCGGCAGGGGCAGGGCGCGAATGGCGCGGCCCTCGTCGGTGATGGCGCCCTGCGCATCCAGCGCATCGAGATCGCGCAGGAGGGCGCGGGCCTCTTTCACGGCGGGCGCAGGCGGGGCGTCGAGCCAGGCGAGGCTGGCGGGATCGCGCGCGCCCCAGGCCGCGAGGTCGAGCACGAGGCCGGAGAGGTCGGCGGAGAGGATTTCGGGCGCCGCATAGGGCTCCATGGAGCCGGTCGAGGCCTCTTCCCACAGGCGGTAGCAGACGCCCGGCTCCGTGCGGCCCGCGCGGCCCCGGCGCTGGTCGGCGGCGGCGCGGGAGACGCGCTGGGTCTCCAGGCGACTGAGGCCCAGATCAGGCTCGTAGCGCTGCACCCGCGCCAGCCCCGAATCGATCACCACCCGCACCCCTTCGATGGTGAGCGAGGTCTCGGCGATGGAGGTGGCCAGCACCACCTTGCGCCGCCCCTGTGCGGCGGGCTGCACCGCCCGATCCTGGGCTTCGCGGTCCATGGCGCCGAAGAGGGGGGCGATGTCGACCCTGGGGTCCTTGATTCGCTCGCGCAGGAGGTCCGCCGTGCGCAGGATTTCCCCCTGTCCGGGCAGGAAGACCAGCAGGGAGCCAGGCTCCTCCGCCAGCGCCCGCCCCACCAGCCGCGCCACCTCATCCTCCAGCCGCGCGCGCGGATCGCGCGGCGTATGGCGGGTCTCGACGGGGAAGGCCCGGCCCTGGGATTCGATGACCGGGCAATCGCCCATGAGGCGGCTCACGCGGGCGCCGTCGAGGGTGGCGGACATCACGAGAATACGCAGATCCTCCCGCAGGCCAGCTTGCGCGTCGAGCGCCAAGGCAAGGCCCATGTCGGCGTCCAGCGATCGTTCGTGAAATTCGTCGAAGAGCACCGCGCCGACGCCCTCGAGGCCGGGATCATCGAGAATCATGCGGGCGAAGACGCCCTCGGTGACCACCTCGATCCGGGTGCGGCCGGAGACGCGCGACTGCATGCGCACCCGCAGACCCACCACCCCGCCAAGGGCGTCTTCGAGCGTGTCGGCCATGCGCTGGGCGGCGGCGCGCGCGGCAAGACGTCGCGGCTCCAGCAGGATCAGGCGCTTCCCCCGGGCCCAGGGCTCGTCCAGCAGCGCCAGCGGAACCCGGGTCGTCTTGCCCGCGCCGGGGGGCGCGACGAGGACGGCGCGCGTTTCCTGCAGGAGACAGCGGGTCAGGTCGCCGGTGACGGCGTCGATGGGGAGGGGGGTGTGAGGCCTCATGGGGAAGGGATGGCAGGAACGAGATCGTCGGGCAACCATCAGCCGTTCATCAACAAAATTATCCAACTCTTGAACACGAAGCTGTGCAGCCTCTTCTCGCCGTCGTGCAGAGGGAGTATATGCCCGTCCTTGAACTGCACGGGTACGGGTCAGGAACCATCGAATGGCGCATGAGGGCCTCAGCGGTTCGGCCGCAACTGACTCGGAGCCCGAAAAGGGTGACGACGATTATTCCCACGGCAGCCTCTGGTCCCTGACGCTCGGGTCCATCGGCGTCGTCTATGGCGACATCGGCACCAGCCCCCTTTATGCGCTGCGTGAATCCCTCGCCCATACCCATACGGGGGGCGGCATTGTCGAGCAGGATGTGATCGGCATCGTTTCGCTGCTGCTCTGGGCCCTGTTCCTCACCGTCACGCTCAAATATGTGCTGTTCCTGATGCGGGCGGACAACAAGGGCGAGGGCGGCACGCTGGCCCTCATGGCGCTGGCCCAGAACGCTTTCCCGAGGGCCGCAGGCCCCGTCTTCGTGCTGGGCATCATGGGCGCCTCGCTGTTTTCCGGCGACGCCATCATCACGCCAGCGATTTCCGTGCTCTCGGCGGTGGAGGGCCTTAAACTCGTCACGCCCTTCTTCGAGCCCTATGTGATCCCGATCACCCTTGTGATTCTCGTGACCCTTTTCGTGATGCAGAGCCATGGGACGGGCCGGGTCGCGAGTTTCTTCGGGCCGATCATGCTGGTCTGGTTCGCCACCATCGCCGTGCTGGGCGTCAGCCATATCGGCGACGCCCCGCGCATTTTCATGGCCTTCAATCCGGCCAACGGGCTTTATTTCCTCGGCAGCCACGGCATGATCGGCTTTCTGGTGCTGGGCAGCGTCTTTCTCGCCGTCACGGGCGCCGAGGCGCTTTATGCCGACATGGGCCATTTCGGTTGCAGGCCCATCCAGATCGCCTGGATCGCGCTGATCCTGCCCTCGCTGGTGCTGAACTATCTGGGACAGGGCGCCCTGATTCTCAGCAATCCCGCAGCCGTGGCCGATCCCTTCTTCCTCGCCGCGCCCGAATGGGCCTTGCTGCCCCTGGTGCTACTGGCGACGGTGGCCACGGTCATCGCCAGCCAGGCGACCATCACCGGCGCCTTCTCGCTCGCTCGCCAGGCGATCCAGCTCGGGCTTTTGCCGCGCATGGAGATCATCCACACGTCCCATATGCAGGAAGGCCAGATCTACATTCCGCGCGTCAACCGCATCCTCCTGATCGGCGTGATCCTGCTTGTGCTGATGTTCAAGACCTCCAGCGCGCTGGCCTCGGCCTATGGCATCGCGGTCACCGCCTCCTTGCTGGTCGATTCCTGCCTCGCCTTCGTGGTGGTTTGGAAGCTCTGGCGCTGGCCCCTTTGGGGCGCGCTGGTCCTCACCGGCGGGTTCCTGTGCATCGAACTCGCCTTCTTCTCGGCCAATGTGGTGAAGATCCTCGATGGCGGCTATGTGCCGATGTTCGTGGGCGCTTCCGTGGTCGTCATCATGTGGACGTGGACGCGCGGCACGCGCCTGCTCGAACAGAAGACCCGCCGTGATTCGATCCCCTTGCGCGATCTCATGCGCATGCTGGAAAAATCAAAGCCGACGCGGGTGGCGGGCGCCGCCGTCTTCCTGACTTCGGACCCCGATGTGGCGCCCACCGCGCTGATGCACAATCTCAAGCACAACAAGGTGCTGCATGAGCGCATCTTCATCATTTCGGTGAAGACCGAACAGGTGCCGCGCGTCAATCCCAAGAAGCGCTACGAGATCGAGCGAATCTCCGACGATTTCACCAAGATCACATTGCACTATGGCTTCATGGAGAGCCCCCGCGTGCCCGCAGCCCTGGCCACCCTGCGCAAGGCCGGGCTGAAGTTCGACATCATGACGACGTCCTTCTTCCTGGGGCGGCGCACGCTGAAGACGGCGTCCAATTCGGGCATGCCGCTGTGGCAGGACAAGCTCTTCGTCACCTTGTCGAAACAGTCGGCCAACGCCACGGACTTTTTCTCGATTCCGTCCGACCGGGTGGTGGAGCTGGGCGCGCAGGTGACGGTCTGAAATTCAGGCCCGCCCCACGCTCACATAGGTGAAGCCCAGCCGCCGCATTTCCTCGGGCCGGTAGATGTTGCGCAGATCGACCACGACGGGCGCCGCCAGCGCCGCCTTGACGCGCTTCATGTCGAGCGCGCGAAAGGCGTCCCATTCGGTGACGATCACCAGAGCGTCAGCTCCCTTCACGCATTCATAGGGATCTGCGCAGAAGGTCACCTTGTCCATGAGGGGCCGCGCCTGCGCCATGCTCTCGGGATCATAGGCGGCGACATGGGCGCCCGCCGCCTCCAGCTCCTCCACAATGTCGATGGAGGGCGCATCGCGCATATCGTCAGTATTGGGTTTGTAAGCGAGGCCCAGCAGCGCGATGGTCTTGCCTGCGACCGAGCCGCCGCAGGCCTCCAGCACCTTGCCCGCCATGGCGCGCTTGCGCTGCGTGTTGACGGCCGCCACCGTCTCCACGATGCGGATCGGCGCGCCCATGTCCTGCCCGGTCTTGATGAGGGCGAGGGTGTCCTTGGGAAAGCACGAGCCCCCATAGCCCGGACCCGCATGCAGGAACTTGGCCCCGATGCGATTGTCGAGGCCGATGCCCCGCGCCACATCCTGCACATTGGCGCCGGTGCGCTCGCACAGATCCGCGATCTCGTTGATAAAGGTGATCTTGGTCGCCAGAAAGGCGTTGGCGGCGTATTTGGTGAGCTCGGCCGTGCGGCGCGAGGTGAAGAGGATCGGGGGCTGGTTCAGATAGAGCGGCCGATAGACCTCGCTCATCACCTCGCGCGCGCGCTCATCCTCGATGCCGATGACGATGCGGTCGGGCCGCTTGAAATCGCCGATCGCCGCGCCCTCGCGCAGGAATTCGGGATTCGAGACCACGGCGCAGTCGCAATCGGGGGACGCCTCGCGCAGGATGCGCTCAACGTCGTCGCCCGTGCCAACGGGCACCGTGGACTTGGTGACCACCACCGTAAACCCGTCAAGGGACGCGGCGATCTCCTTCGCGGCCTCGAAGACATAGGTCAGATCCGCATGGCCATCGCCGCGCCGCGAGGGCGTGCCGACTGCAATGAACACCGCATCCGCATTGCGGACTGCCGGGCCCAGATCGGTCGTGAAGAAAAGGCGTTCCTGGCGTACATTGTTGGCGACGATTTCGGCGAGGCCCGGCTCGAAGATCGGCATCTGCCCGCGTAGCAGGGCCGCGATCTTGTCAGCGTCCTTGTCGACGCAGGTGACCACATGGCCGAAGTCGGCGAAGCATGCTCCGGACACCAGGCCCACATAGCCTGATCCAATCATGGCGATATGCATGTGGCCTGCTCCTTTCGCTGAGGTCGCGTTTTGAGCATGGCGATGGGCCCGGGGTCAACCCGGGCCTGGTTTGTCAGCCGCCGATGTTGAAGGCGGCCAGCGCCGCCATGTTCACGATGTCCGTATCCTTGGCGCCGAGCTGGACGATCTGCACGGCCTTGTCGAGGCCCACGATCAGCGGGCCCATGACAGTCGCCCCGCCCAGCTCCTGCACCATCTTGGTGCTGATGGCCGCCGAATGGAAGGCGGGCATGACGAGCACGTTGGCCGTGTCCGACAGGCGGCAGAAGGGATAGGCGGCCATGAGCTCCTTGTTGAGGGCCACATCCGCCGCCATCTCGCCGTC
>CANCSY010000011.1 GCA_947380915.1 Beijerinckiaceae bacterium | reverse complement strand
CCGGAAACCGAGCCGGAGGCTCAGGCTCAACCCGCGCTCGCAGCGGCAGAGTGAGGAGAAACACATGTCACTCTGGGACAGACACGCCATCTTCGAAAAGAACTCGATCATCCTCCTGATCGGAGTCCTGCTCGTGATCTCCATCGGCGGCCTCGTGGAGATCATGCCGCTGTTCTACATGAAAAACACCATCGAGAAGGTCGATGGCGTGCGCCCCTATACGCCGCTGGAGCTGGCGGGGCGCGACATCTATGTGCGCGAAGGCTGCTACCTCTGCCATTCCCAGATGATCCGCGCGCTGCGTGACGAAGTCGAGCGCTATGGCCATTATTCGCTGGCGGCCGAGAGCATGTATGATCATCCGTTCCAGTGGGGCTCGAAGCGCAATGGTCCTGATCTCGCCCGCGTCGGCGCCAAATATTCCGATGAGTGGCATCGCCAGCACCTGAGCAATCCGCGCTCGGTGGTCTCCGCCTCCATCATGCCGGGCTATCCCTGGCTGGCGCGCACCGATCTCGACATCAGGCATCTCTCCGACAATCTGCGCGTGCAGCAGATCGAGGGTGTGCCCTACACGGACGAGCAGGTCGAACACGCCTCTATTGATGCGCGCGCGCAGGCCAGCGAGGACGATCCCGCCACGAAGGCCTTTGCGCAACGCTACCCCAAGGCGGTGGCGCGCAATTTTGGAGGCCAGCCGGGCCGGGTGACCGAGGCGGATGCGCTCATCGCCTATCTGCAGATGCTCGGCGCCAGCGTCGATTTCACGATCTACGACGAAAAAGCCAACATCCGCTGAGGAGGCGAAGATGGATATCGAAGCCTTTCTCACGCAAGCGCATCTGTGGAGCCTGCTGGGCGTGGGGATCACCTTTGTGCTGATCCTGGCCTATGCGCTCTGGCCCAGCCTGCAATCGCAATTCGACGAAGCTGCGAACACTCCCCTTCGTGAGGATTGAGACATGACCGAGACCGATCACAATCCGAACATCGATCCGCACACGGGCATGCGCACCACCGGGCATGAGTGGGACGGCATCAGGGAATTGAACACGCCGCTGCCGCGCTGGTGGTTGAACATTCTCTACGCCACCATCGTCTGGGCGTTTTTCTATTGCATCGCTTATCCGGCGATCCCGCTGATCCAGTCCTTCACGCCAGGCGTTCTGGGCTGGAGTTCGCGGCAGGGCGTCAATGACGAGTTGACGAATCTGCGTGCGCAACGCGAGCCTATCGTGGCTGCGCTTTCTGCGGCCAGCCTCGAGGAAATCAGGCAGAACCCCCAGCTGCGCAGCTTCGCCATCGCGCAAGGCAAGGCGGCTTTTGCGAACAATTGCGCCCCCTGCCACGGGGCTGGTGGCGGCGGTGGCAAAGGCTACGCCAATCTCAATGACGACGACTGGCTCTGGGGCGGCACGCTCGAGCAAATCGCCACCACCTTGAACCATGGCGTACGCGCGGACGACGATGCGTCCCATGCTGGCGTCATGCCAGCCTTTGGCCGCGATGGCGTGCTCGACGCCCATGAAATGTCCAATGTGGCCGATTATGTTCGCTCGCTGGCGGCTTTGCCGACCCCGCCCGAGGCAGATCTTGAAGCAGGCGCGAAAATTTTCGCGGAGAATTGCTCGGCTTGCCATGGCGAAACCGGCAAAGGCAACATGGAACTCGGCGCTCCCAATCTGACCGACGCCATATGGCTCTATGGGGCTGACAAAGCCACCATTGTCGAAGGCCTGACCAATGGGCGCGGCGGCGTGATGCCCGCATGGGCGGGCCGCCTTGACGCTACCACGATCAAGGCGCTTACAGTCTATGTGCATACGCTCGGCGGCGGCCAATAGGCGGATGCTGATGGAAACAGTCGCATGAGCGTCAGGCAACAGCAATTGGACGACGCCGCCCTCATCGAGAGCGGGGCGGAGGTCCCGCTATATGCTTCTACGCAAAAGGTCTATCCGCAGAGCGTCGAAGGGCGTTATCGGAAGATCAAATGGGCGATCCTGTTCGTCACCCTGGGCATCTATTATTTTCTGCCCTTCGTACGCTGGGACAGAGGCCTTGATGCGCCGGGACAGGCGGTGCTGGTCGATATAGCCAATCGCCGCTTTTATTTCTTCTTCATCGAAATCTGGCCGCAGGAATTCTATTACATCACCGGCCTTCTCATCATGGCCGCCTTCAGCCTCTTTCTGATGAATGCGGTGGCGGGGCGGATCTGGTGCGGCTATCTGTGCCCGCAGACCGTCTGGACGGATCTGTTCCTGACGGTGGAGCGCTGGATCGAAGGCGATCGCCGCGAGCGCATGATGAAGGCTGGCCAGCCGATGAACCTCGAGCGGTTCACCGAACTCTTGCTCAAACATTCCACCTGGCTGCTGATCGCCTGGTGGACGGGCGGCGCCTGGGTGCTTTATTTCGCCGACGCGCCCACGCTCGTCTACAAGCTCGCGACCTTCCAGGGTGAGCCCATCGCCTATATCTGGATCGCGATCCTCACCTTCACCACCTATTTTCTCGCGGGTTTCATGCGCGAGCAGGTCTGCACCTACATGTGCCCCTGGCCACGCATCCAGGCAGCTCTGATCGACGAATGGGCGCTGAACGTCACCTATCGCTTTGATCGCGGCGAGCCGCGTGGGTCGCTGAAAAAGAACGAGGCCCTGCGTCTTTCGGGATCGAAGTCAGGCGATTGCGTTGATTGCCATCAATGCGTCAATGTTTGCCCCACGGGCGTGGACATTCGCGATGGATTGCAGATCGACTGCATTCAGTGTGGTCTGTGCATCGACGCTTGCGACAATATCATGACCCGCGTCGGCCGCCCCACGGGGCTGATCGGCTATGACACCCAGATCAATGTGGAGCGGCGCAGCGAGGGCCTGCCTGCGCTGTCGGTCAATCTCATTCGTCCCAGAACCGTGCTTTATGCTGTCCTCATCGCTGCCGTCGGCGCCATCATGCTCTATGCGCTGACCACGCGGAACATGATCGAACTGGCGGCCCTGCATGATCGCAATCCGCAATATGTCACGCTTTCCGACGGGTCGGTCCGGAATGGCTACGAGTTGCATCTCGTCAATCGGCAGGCGGAAGAACGCAGGTTTCTGGTTGGCGTGGAAGGTTTGAAGGGCGCGAAGATCGAAAGCGCCGGGCTCGCCACCGATCCCGCCGGGCGCTTGATGGTTTCCGTGGGACGCGATCAGACCCTTGAGCTGAGGGTGCTGATCACCGTGCCCGCCACGTTCAGCCGTGAATCCAAAAGCCAGAATGTCGTCATTCGCGCGGTGGAGCCGGTCAGCGGCGCCGTCGCCACGGTGAGCGACCATTTCTTCCTGCCATAAGGAAATCCGCCCATGCCTGTCACATTGAAGGAAGCTGCGCCTTCGGGGCGCGTTTTGACCGGGCGCATGGTTCTGGCTTGCGTGCTTGGATTTTTCGCCGTGGTCTTTGGCGCGAACGCCATCATGGCGCGTCTGGCCTTTCAGACCTTTCGAGGCCTTGCGAGCAATCATGCCTATACGGATGGCCTGGCCTATAACAACGAGATCCACGCCGCCCAGGCCCAGAATGCGCTGGGATGGCAGGTCAAGGGAAGCTTGACTCGCATCGCGCCGGGGCGCACGCGCATTGTCTTCACGCAGGCCAATGCGCAGGGAAAGCCTGATGACAAGATCGCATGGAGCCTGCGCTTCGAGCATCCGGTGGATCGCAGTCGCGACAAGACGCTGGCGCTGTCCATCGAGCAGGAGGGCGTCTATTCCGGCGAGGTCGCCATAGAGCCGGGGCAGTGGGGTCTTGCGCTTGTGATTTCAAAGGACGGGAAAGCCGTTTTCCAATCGCAAAACAAGGTCGAGATCAGCGATCGGGCGCAATGACGGATGGATGAGCGGCGCGACTTTTCCCATTATGTGCGTGGCCCGGTGAACGGGCTGCTCACGCTCGATCTGATTCTCGTGAATGCGGACTGCGCCGCCTGTTTCAATGACATCGAAGAGAAGACCCTTGCGATCCCCGGCGTCGAGCAGGCGCGCGTCAACATAGGCTCGGGGCGGATGACGGTGGTCTGGCGGCAGGACGCCAGCAGCGCCTCGGTCATCATGGATCAACTGGCCCGCAGCGGCTATCCCGCCCAGCCCTTTCAACCGCAAAAGGCCGAGGCTGCCGAGGCCGCGCGCGCCAGCCACTTGCTGAAATGTCTGGCTGTCGCCAGCTTCGCCACCATGAACATCATGCTCCTGTCCGTCTCCGTATGGTCCGGGGGCGAGATGGACATCACGTCGGAGACCCGGGATTTCTTCCATGGCTTGTCGGCGCTCATCGCCTTGCCTGCGGCGGCCTACGCGGGGCAACCTTTCTTCACCTCTGCGCTCACAGGCCTGCGCGCGCGGCGCATGAACATGGATGTGCCGATTTCGCTCGGCATAGCGCTGGCCCTTGGCATGTCCGTTTTCGAAACCCTGGCGCATCGCGAACATGCCTATTTCGATTCCGCGATGATGCTTCTGGTCTTTCTTCTGTTCGGGCGCGTGCTCGAGCAGTCCGTGAAGCAACGGACGAGGGTTGCGGCTGGCAATATCGCCGCGCTGAAAGGCGCCATGGCGCAGCGCATCGAGCCGGATGGCTCGCTTGTGCTGGTGCCGGTGGATAGTCTGGCGCCCGGCGATGAGGTCTGGCTGGTTGCAGGCGAACGGACTCCTGCGGATGCGGTGGTGCTCTCGGGTGCGTCATCCCTTGATGAAAGCGTGATCACGGGGGAGACAAGACGGCGGGAGGTGAGCCTCGGCGCCGCCATCTATGCAGGCTCCCTAAACTTCGAAGGCGTGCTGCGCTTGCGCGTCAGCAAGGCTGGCGGCTCTAGCCTGATCGATGATGTCGCAAGCCTTGTCGAGAAAGCGGCGCAAGCGCGGTCCCATTATCGGCGCCTCGCTGATCGCGCCGCGCGTTTGTATGCGCCCATGGTCCATGCCTCCGCCGCCATGACGGCGGTGGGCTGGCTTGCCGCCGGGGCGAGCCTGCATGACGCCTTGATCTACGCCATTGCTGTGCTCATCATCACCTGCCCCTGTGCGCTCGCGCTGGCGGTTCCCGCCGTTCAGGTGGTTGCGGCCGGGCGTCTGTTCCGCGCCGGGGTCTTCCTCAACACGCCCGAGGCGCTGGAGCGCCTGTCGGAGATTGACGCGGTCGTCTTCGACAAGACAGGCACCCTGACCCAGCCCTGCGCGCAGGTGGTGAACAGGCTTGATCTATCCGAAGACCTGCTGGCGGCCGCAGCAAGCCTGAGCCGTTCCAGCCATCATCCCCTCGCGGTCGCGCTCGCCGCCTCCACCATGGGCGAGATGATCGCGGATGCGCGCGAGGTGAGCGGCGCCGGCGTCGAGGCCGTGGTCGATGGGCAGGTCTGGCGTCTGGGAAGCGCCGCCTTTTGCGACATTCCCGCCTTGGCGCAGTCGACGCCCCCGAGCGCCTCGGTGCTCTATATCCGCCGTGGCGACGCCCATGCGCCCGTGATCATCGACCAGATGTTGCGGCCTGACGCTGTCGCCGTGGTCGGCCGCCTGCGGGCCAAGGGTTTCCCGGTGGCGATCCTCTCAGGCGATCACGCCGCCGCAGTGAGTGCGGTTGCGGCTCAATTGGGCGTCAGCGACTGGCGCGCAGGCCTCAAGCCCGCTGAAAAGATAGCCGCCATCGAGGCGATGAAAGCGTCCGGCAAGCGCGTCCTCATGGTGGGCGACGGGTTGAACGATGCGCCTGCGCTGGCGGCGGCCCATGCCTCCATGTCGCCCGTTTCCGCTGTCGCGTTGGCGCAAGCCCAGGCTGATGCGGTATTCCTTGGCGAGCGGCTCGGGCCTGTGGTCGAGGCCATCTCCACCGCGCGTCACGCCAAACGCCTGATGCGGCAAAATCTGGCGCTGTCGGTGATCTACAACGCCATTGCGGCGCCGCTTGCGGTACTGGGATATGTTACGCCGCTCATCGCGGCCGCCGCCATGTCCGGATCGTCCATTCTGGTGACGCTGAACGCTTTGCGCGCTGGCGGTGCGCCCATGAAGACCAATGATGCGGCGAGCGCGCAACCGGCTGTGGTTGGGGCCCCTGCCGCCATGGCGCAGCGGAGGCTCGCATGAATGTGCTGGTCTTCATGGCGCCGCTGGCGATCTGCCTTGGCCTGATCGGTTTGCTGGCCTTTGTCTGGTCGCTCCGCAACGGCCAATACGACGATGTGAAGGGCGCCGCCCATCGCATCCTGTCCGATGATGATCTGCCCAAATGAAAAACACCGCGCGTGAGCTTGAAGCTGGAGACGCCAGTCGGGCTGGACGGCTCGCCTGTTTCTGCCCGCCCGGCGTCGCCATGGAAGGCGCGAGGCCAGCGGGGCTCTCTGGCGGGCTTTTGCAACTGGCGGGGGGATTTGCTCTGGCGGTGCTGTCCCAGACCCTGGCGACGAGCCTGCTGCCTCTGGCGGGCCTCTGGTTGGCGCCAAGGCCCTCGCTGATGGCGGCGCCCTATATGGCCATGCTGATCGGCGCAGCCGTGGCCACTTTCCCCGCGTCATTCCTGCTGGACGCTTTCGGGCGGCGCGCTTCCTTCGCCTTGGGCGCATCCCACGGGCTGGCGGGGGGCCTTATGATGGCCTGGGCCCTGTCGGCCGGCGCCTTCTGGCCCTTTTGCCTGGGCGCCTTCTGGCTCGGCGTCGCGCAGGGTTTCACCTTGTTCTATCGGCACGAGGCCGCCATCGGGCGGGGCGTCAAGGAGAAGTCCCTCGCCATCGCCATGGTTTTCGGAGCGGGCGCTCTGGCGGGGCTTGTGGGTCCGGCTTTGTTGCTTCTGCTGGATCAGGCCTTGCCCGCAGGTCGCAACATCGGGGTGGCCCTCGCCGCTGCGCTCGCCCAGGTGCTGGTGCTGACCGTGGCTGTTTCGTCAGTGTCCGGCGCATCCGCGCGAGGCGCTCACGAAACGCATGGCCTGAACATGCTGGACTTTTTTGTTCCCACGGTGATAGCCGCCGCCGCCTGGTTCGCCATGACCGCCCAGATGCTCGCCATGCCCGGCGCCATGGTGGGCTGCGGCGTCACGATCTCCACCATGTTCGGCGTCATGGCCTTCCACGTCATGGCCATGTATGCGCCCGCCTTTGTCGTTGGGCCATTGGTGCGACGAGTTGGGTTTCCAGCCGTGGCGGCCGCCGGATTGGGGCTCATGGTGGCGGCGAAGTTCCTCACGCCGGGCGCCGCCAGTGTGGCGGATTTCACGCTGGCGCTGGGGCTTCTGGCGGTCGGGTGGTCGCTCGCCACCACCTCGGCCACCCTGTGGCTGCATCATCGCGGTAGTCCCGCGAGGTTGTGGCTGGCGGGCCATGACGCCCTGTTGTTTGCGGCGGCGCTTGCAGGCGCCGCCCTTTCGGCCCGGCCGATGGTGGGGCTTATTTGATCAACGCGCCGATCCGCTCCACAACCGGGCGCGGCGTGGCGTAAATGCTCTCCACGAGGGTCTGCAACTGAGCCCCGTTGCGTGGGTCTATGTCCAACTTCTGCTTTCTTGCGTCCTCTATCGCCTCCGGGTCCTTCATCACTCTGTCGAAGGCAGTGCGAAGCATGGCCAGACGCGCTGGCGGCAGGTCGGGCGGCGCTACGAAGGGGCGCCCGATGCCCTGGCCCGCGTAGAGAAAACGGATTTCGTCGCGCTGCGCCTGCGTGGTGGCGAGATCGAGGATGTAGGGAACATCCGCAAGTCCGGGATTTGGCGTTGCGCCACCCTGGAACAGTAGGTTCACAACCTTGCTGGCGATCCAGTCGGGGCGCTTGCTGAGAACGGAGTCGAGGCTCTCGCAAATCCCCTCGACCTCGCCCCGCTCCATGGCCAGAAACACATCGACCGAAGACGGAAAGCCCGCCACCAGCTTGAACTTGAACCCAAGGATGTCGGCCAGCGCCAGCGGATAGGCGCGGGTGCCAGTGCCCGGGCCAATGTCCCCCACGATGAGTTCCGTCTGCTTCAGGTCTGATATGTTTTTCGCCCGCGCGTTGCCGTTGGCGATGCAGACGTTGGTTTCGACGGTGGGCGATCCGATCCAGGACATTTTCAGGGGATCGAATCTTGAGCCGGGCTGTCCGGTCAGCGGGGCGAGCGCTGCGTCTCGGGCGAAAATGCCGATCACCGAGCCGTCTTTTGGCGCGACGCTGTAGATATAATTAGCGACGGTCAGGCTTCCGGCTCCCGGCATGTTTTGCGGGACACCGTTGGGCCGACCGGGAAGATATTTGCCCATATGGCGGGCCAGAAGCCGACCCCAGAGGTCATAGCCCCCGCCTGGTCCAAAGCCGATCAGGACGGTCAGGGGCTTGCCGCCGGAAAAGGGCTCACTCTCCTGAGCCCCGGCGAGGTCGCCCCCCATGATGAATGCCATCGCGCTGGTGAGCGCGGCCCCTAAAGCCTTGCCTAAATTCATGGTTCCCGCCTCATGTCGTCATTGTCGCCCCGATCGTCGCCGGGTTGGCGAGATCGCCATGGGAGCGATCCAACGGGTGAAGTATGACGCAACAGGTCAATGGTCGCCAGCGTCAAGACGCTTTGTCCCGACGAAAGCCTCTTCTCCTGTTGACACAGGCCCGCCTGCCTCAAATGATACGAAAAGCGGTCGGCGGAGCCGCGCCGGAGTTTCCTCATGCCTTTCGTATCCACGCCAGAACTGCGCTCGGAGGTGGTCAGCGCCTGCCGGGTGCTCAGCCATTTCCGCATCGTGGAGGGTTTTGGCCACATTACCGTCCGCCTTGCGGGCCATGACCGGATGCTCATCACCCCGCGCAAGGCGCTGGGGCTGGTCACCGAGAACGAGTTGGTCGAGCTGGATCTCGAGGGCAAGCAGGTGGCGGGCGAGGGCGCGCCCCCGCTGGAGTGGCCCATGCATCTGGCGGTCTATCGCGCCCGCGCCGATGTGATGTCCATAGCGCGCGGCCATCCGCGCCATGTGGCGGCCTATGCCTGTGCGGGCCAGCCTTTGCAGGTTGCCCACGGCTTTGGCGCCAATCTGGGGGCGCGGATCAATGTCTTCGAGCAGCCTTTCCTAGTCTGCACGAAAGAGATGGGGGATGGCGTGGCGGCGGCGCTGGGCGATGCGCAGGCGGTGATCCTGCAATCCAATGGCATGCTCGCGGTGGGCCAATCCGTCGCCCATGCCTGCGTGCAGGCGCTGTTCCTTGAAGAGACGGCGCAGCTTCAGTTGTTGGCCCAGGGGGCGGGCTTCACGCCGCGCTTCTATTCGCCCGAAGGCGCCGCCCGTCGGCATGGCGACGATCGTGTGCATGAGCCGATCCGCGCCTGGGAATATTATATTGGGGTCGCGACAGGACGCATGTCATGAGCTTCATCGAAAAACACGGGCTCTGGACCGAGGCGCAGAAGCATCGCGCCGCCGAGATCAAGGATCGTTTGAAACCGGGCGACATCAAGCTTGTGCGCCTCGCCTGGGCGGATCCCCATGGCTATTCCCGCGCCAAGATGGTGGCGGCCTCGGTGCTCGTGGGTGCGCTGACCAATGGCTACAACATCAATGTGGCGACCAGCACGCTCGATTCGGCCAATGCGCGCACCTTCTCGTCCTTCACCCGTGGCGGGGGCATGGGGCTTGACGAGATGACGGGCTCGCCCAACCTGACCATCGTGCCTGATCCCATGAGCTTTCGCGTGCTGCCCTGGGCGCCAGGCGTCGCATGGATCATGTGCGATGAATATTTCAACTCCGGCGTTCCCTTCCATTTCTCTCCGCGTCAGTTGTTGAAGAAACAGATCCGCAAGCTGGAGGAGGAGGGCCGTCGCCTGGTGGTGGGGCTGGAGATCGAATGGTATCTGCTGAAGGCTTCCAGCGAGCCGCTGACCGACGCCAACATCGGCCTGCCCGGTGTGCGCGGGGCGCCGATCCGCACCAGCGCTGTGGAGCCCGGATACAGCTATCATTCGGAATCCAATCTCGACCTCATGCAGCCCATGCTGAGCGAACTGGCGGGTGCCTATGAGGGCCTCGGCCTGCCGCTCCGCTCCATGGAGAATGAATGGGGGCCGGGGCAGGTGGAATGCACCTTCGCTCCCACAGGGGCTCTGGAGGCCGCCGACAATGCGCTGCTGTTCCGCACGGCGACGCGGCAGGTGTGTCGTCGCCACGGCCATTTCGCCACCTTCATGTGCCGCCCTGCGTTGAAAGGTTTTTATTCGAGCGGGTGGCACCTGCATCAGTCTCTCGTGGATGCGCGTTCGGGCGCCAATCTTTTCATTCCCGAGGCGGATGGCGAGCATATATCGAAGCTCGGTCGCGATTTTCTCGGCGGCCTCGTCGCCTATGCCGCGCCCGCGACCGTCTTCACCACGCCCACCGTCAATGGTTATCGGCGCTTCAAGCCCAATTCTCTGGCGCCTGACCGCGTCACCTGGGCTTTCGACCATCGCGGCGCCATGTTGCGCGTGCTGGGCGGGCCGGGCGATCCGGCAAGCCGCATCGAGAATCGCAGCGGAGAGCCTGCCGCAAATCCCTATCTCTACATCGCTTCGCAGATCGTGGCTGGCGGCGCAGGACTGCGTCATCACCTCGATCCCGGTCCCTCCGATGATGAGCCCTATACGGCGGATCGCACGCCGCTGCCCGCAAGTCTGGCGGATGCGCTGGACATGCTGGAATCGGAGGCGCTGTTCCGTGAGGAACTGGGGCCAATCTTCATCGACTATTTCCTGAAGCTCAAACGCAATGAAGCCAAACGCTACATGCTGAGCATCAACAAGGATGCTGCGCCCAGTTCGGACACCAGCGAATGGGAACATAACGAATATTTTGATTTCTTCTGAGCAAGCCGCGCAGCGGGCAAGGAGCATGTGATGACGAGCAGCGGCGCTGGCGCCCGCAGCACGAGGCCCCTCACAGGGCGCGCGCTTGATTACAACTGGGACGATCTGGTTCAGGAGGACCGTGTCCATCGCCTGATCTATGCGGATCCGCAGATCTTCGCCGCCGAGATGACGAATATTTTCGGGGCCGCATGGGTCTATCTGGCCCATGAAAGCGAGATCCCCAATCCCAATGATTTCATCACGCGGCGGATGGGCCTGCGGCCCATGATCGTGCTGCGCGACATCGCGGGCGAAATCCGCGCTCTGTTCAACCGCTGCACCCATCGCGGCACCACGTTGACGCGCGCTGAAAAAGGCAACGCCAAGTCCTTCTCCTGTCCCTATCATGGCTGGAATTTTCTCAATACCGGGCAATTGCGCGGCGTGCCCTGGGCCGATGGCTATTCCTGCGACTTCCGCGACGCCAAATATAACGTCGCCCAGGCGCCACGCGTGGAGAGCTATCGCGGCTTCATCTTCGCGACAATGAACGCTGAGGCGATGCCCTTGCTCGAATGGCTTGGCGGCATCACGAAGCCCATCGACGACTGGCTTGATCGCAACCCCGGCGGCAAGGTCGTGGTTTGCGAGGCGAACCGCTTCAAGTTCAAGGGTAACTGGAAACTCGCTTATGACAATTCATCGGATGGCTATCACGTCATCTACTCGCATCGTTCCCTGATCGAGATGGAGGCGCGGTTCCAGAGCGGGCCAAAGGGCATGTCCTATTACAAGAACTCCCCCGACAGTCTCGACATGTATGTTCAATACATGGGCAACGGTCATCACTTCAAGGACAAACGCCCCAATCTGGAGCGTCGTTCCGGCGGCCTCTGGGCCATAGAATCTCCCCATCCGGGCATGGAGCATGTGGAGGCTCAGTTTCGCGCGCGCTATGGCGAACGGGCGGACGCCCTGCTCGATCTGGCAGGCTCGGAGCCAGTGAACATCAATGTGTTTCCCAACCTGTCCCTGCTGGGCAATCACATTCAGGTCTTTGAGCCCTTGAGCGTCAACGAGACCAACGCGGTCTGGTATGGCACCAGGATCGAGGATGTGAATGGCGACATCGGCGACGCGCTTGGCGACATCAATGCGTTGCGCATGCGCACGCAAGAGCAGTTCCCCAATTTCGGCGAGGTGGATGATCTCGCCAATTTCGAACAGATCCAGCGTGGTCTCGATTGCCTCGAAGACGAGTGGATCTACATGCACCGGGGCCTCGGCATTCCCGGCCGCATACGTCATAATGCCGATGGCACGATTTCGGCGCCCGCCACTGATGAAGTCTTCATGCGCGAATATATCGCCCATTGGCGCCGCCTCATGGAGGCTGATCCGACCCTCACCGTGAAGCGGGATGTGTGACGATGAACGAACAAGCCATCCCCGATCCGTCGCGCTCGAGCTTTTATGTGACAGATGCTTTTTATGCCCGATTGGTGAGCGATTTCACCGACTGGCAGAGCGACGAGCGCGCTGTCGCAGACTATGGGGAGCGTGATCGGTTTCGCATGTTGATCGAACGCGAGGCGCGCCTGCTCGATCATCTGGACTATGACGCCTGGCTCGCCATGTTCACGCGCGAATGCATCTATTGGGCGCCTTCAACGCCCAATGCGGGCGATCCGCGCCGCGAGATAGCCGTCATTTTCGATGATCGGCGCAGGCTGGAGGATCGCATCTACAGGCTGCGCACAGGCTATGCCTGGTCGCAGGCGCCGCAATCGCGCACGGCGCGGCTTGTGACCAATGTGGAGACCTTCGCCACGAGCGATCCTCATGCGCGCATGGTGCGCGCCAATTTCCAGATCAATGAATTCTGGGATGGGGAGATGCGCCTGCTGTCGGGCTGGGCCGGGTATCGCTTCATCGAGGTAGAGGGCAAGTGGCTCATCAGCGCCAGGCAGATCAATCTGCTGGAATGCGACCAGTGCCTCCGCAATCCCAGCATCATCCTTTGAATGAAAACGGGGGCCGAAGCCCCCGTTGAACCTGAACCCCGCGATGCGCGATCAGGGCTTCTTGTAGTAGCTCTTGAAGAGATCATCGAGCTGCTCTTTCGTCAGCACCTTGCCCATCATCTTCATTTCCACGGCGTCGGTCATGGCGTCGTCGACGCCTGAGATGCGCTCGAGCAGCATATTCTTCTTGGGGAAATATTCGTCGCGCATGCCCTGCGCCACATCGAGGGGCGTCTGCGTCCAGTCAGCCCAGCGCTTGATGGCGTCGGGGTCCGTATACATCCAGTCGAGGGTTTCATTATAGGCGGCCATGAATTTGTCGATGGCGCCCTTGCGTTTGGCTATGGTGTCGAGGTTCGAGATATTCACGCGCACGGTCATGTTCTGGAACTTCGGCACTTCGCTCTCGCGCACCAGCATGCGGATGCGGCCTTCCTTCAGATCCTTCAGTTGCAGCGGCGCCGAGGACCAGCCGATGTCGACCTGATTCGACATGGTCTGTGCGAAGGAGGCGGAGGGCCCGCCCACCGGGGTCGGCTTCATGTCGACCTTGAAATAGTTGATGAAGCCAAGCACAGCCACATGAGTGGAGGAGCCGCGCGTCGAATAGGAGATGGTCTTGCCGGCCGCATCCTTCATGGTCTTGATTGGCGAGTCTGCTGGCACATACCAGTAGAGATCGTCGGCGCCGGTCATGGAATTGCTGACGGGGCGCACGGGCGCGCCCTTCTCGAAGGCGCCCATGACGCCGGTGAGACCAGCGGCGAGGCCAAGGTCCACCGAGCCTGAAATGACAGCCTGGATCGTCTCGCCGCTGCCCTGGGTGTAGAGCACTTCAAGGTCAAGGCCGTGTTTCTGGAAGATGCCCTTCTGCATGCCCAGCTCAGGAATGGCCGTGTCCCAGTTGCCGCGCTGTCCCACGGCCAGTTTCAGCTTCTCTTGCGCGTAGGAGGGCGCCGCAACCACGCAGGCGGCGAGCGCCAGCAATGGAACAGTCAGTTTCCTCATCATATCGTCACCTGCGATTTGCCCTGGACGGGGTATTCCCGGCGCCCGGACGATAGTGGAGCCACGCCGGACACGCAACCGCAGGCCTTCATGGGCCGAAGGAGCCGCCTTGCAGCGGCTCCTGGAGGCTCGTATCACCTGTTCGTCGATGATCCCCCGATGGCGAATTTGAACTCTGGCGCCGCCCTCAACTGCTCCTTGGTCATGTTCAGCAAAGCATGGTCGGGATAGCCGCGCGTCGCCATATCGCCTGTGGTGGAGCGGATGGCGCCTGTGACGTCGCCGCGATCAGGAATACCGCCCGGCGTTGCGCTGGATGGCGCCGGGGGCGATGTTCTGGCGCTGCGCACGGGCTCGCTGCTCCAGCGGACCTGCGCGAACGGCACCGCCACATAATGCTCGCCCATCCCCAGGAAGCCGCCGACGCCAATGATGACGCCTTCGACCCGTCCCGACTGGTCAAGGATCAGTTCGCTGATGTCGCCGATTTTCTCATTGCCATTGTTATAGACGTCCATGCCCTCCAGCTTGGAGGCCCGCCACATGCCCGCGCGCATTTCCGTCATGAACGTGGCTGCGCCGGGAGCGCTGACCGTGGGTGTCGCGGGCGGTGGATTGGTTGTGCTTGATGGGGCTTGCGCCAAGGCGGACACGCTGCTCATGGCTAGGCTCGCAAGGGCCAGGGTGACACGGTTGATCGGCATGATGGTCTCCATGCGTTGCTCGCCCTCGGAGGGGCGTGTTCCAACAACGTGGCCGCATGGAACGGGTTGCCTGATCTGGAAAGTTGTCGATTTGCAATCAAATGAAGAAGGCCTCGCTTTCCGATGCGCGCCTGCAAATAAAAAAGGGCGCACCTTTCGATGCGCCCCTCATCGTGAGAGCGTGAAGCTCAGACGGCTTCCTTGAGTTCCTTGGCGGGGCGGAAGGCCACCTTCTTGCTCGCCTTGATCTTGATCGCCTCGCCGGTGGCGGGGTTGCGGCCCATGCGGGCGGCGCGCTTGCGCACCTGCAGGATGCCGAGGCCGCCGAGGCGGACGCGGGCGCCCTTCTTGAGGTGCTTGGTCACGGTCACGACGAGGTCGTCGAGAATGGCGTTGGCGGCTTTCTTCGAAAGCTCGTGGGTCTCGGCGAGCGAAGTCGCAAGGTGCTTGAGGGTCACGGTCTCGACCTTCACCTTCGCGGGTTCGGCCTTCGCCTTGACGGCTTCGGCCTTCACCTTCGGCTCGGCTTTGGGTTTTGCGGCTGGTTTTGCAGCGGGTTTTGCAGCTGCTTTTGCGGCGGCTTTAGCCATTTCGATCTCCTCCAGAGAATCAATGAACCTGCCGGGACGATACAACGGAGCTCATATCAATTTAAGTCCCAAAAGCCCGAAAATATCGAATAAAAGGGCCTTCCCATGGGTGGAAATGGCTATTTCACAGGGTTTTTCGCGATATCTTGCGGCTTGGGCCACCGCTTTCTGAGTTCAAGGCGCTTTCATCAGCCTCTTGCGAAGAGATTTGAGCCCCGCCGAATCGTGATTTGGCGGGGAGATCAGCCTTTAGTCCTAGAGGTCCCGCACATGCGGCGCCACGCGGTCACGGAACAGTTCCATGCCGCGCGTGACAGCTGAATCAGGCATGTCGCCGATCTTCATGGTCATGTTGAAGACCCCGTGGCCCAGCGCCTTGTGGATGTTTTTCATCTGCTTCACCACGCTTTCGGGGCTGCCGCACAGCACGGTGCCGGCCTCGATCTGTTCCTCCAGAGTGCGCTCGCGCAGGGTCGCCAGGCGCTTGTCGAAATATTGTTTCGCCTCTGCATTCGCATAATAGTTCGATTGCGTGAGCACCTTGGTTTGCGCCTCGCGCTGCGGGCGCATCAGCACCTGATGGAAATATCTGAGGCCATTGCCCATGATCTCACGGGCCTCCTCATCGGTTTCCGCGATCACGGTCTGATGACCGCTGAGCCGGTGCTCGATGGTAGGCTCCCAGCCATGGCTGCGGGCGGAGGACACATAATGGTCCATGTTCTTCCGGGCCACATCAAGGTCGGCGATCAGGGTCATGCCCATGATCGCCTTGTGACGCGCAGCGAATTCAGCGGCTTCGGGATTTGACGCAGACATCAGAATCGGCGGCGGGCTCTGCATCGGGCGCGGCCAGATCGAAACGGAGGGATAGTTGTAATAAGTGCCCTCCCAGCGGAAAGGCTCCGTCGAGGTCCAGCATTTCATGATGAGCCGCACGGCTTCATCAAGGCGCCCGAGGGATTCATCGGGGTTGATGTTGTAGGAATAATATTCATGCGGAATGCCGCGCATCATGCCCGCGATCAGGCGCCCGCCGCTCATCACGTCGATCATGGCGTATTCTTCAGCCACGCGCACGGGGTTCAGCAGTGGCACGAGATTGCCGAGCATGCCCAGCTTGATGTTCTTGGTGCGGGCGACGAGCGCCGCGCCGATCAGGTTGCAGTTCGACATCAGGCCATAGGGGCTGAAATGATGTTCGTTGCAGCCAACCCAGTCAAAGCCGCACTCCTCCGCATAGGCCATGGCGTCGATATAGGTTTCGTAAAGCGCCTTCGCCTTAACGGCGTCAAAGGTCCCATTCGGCACGGGCCAACTGGTGGGTGGCTCCTCGCAATAGGGCCACGGCATCAGATGGAAGAAATTGAACTTCATGGGAGGCACCAGAGAATGTTTCGACGAAGATACGTCTTATTTGCGCTTGAGCTGGCTCGACGAGTTCACCAGCGCATGGAGGCTCCGGGCGAAGTGAACAGCCTTCGGCATGTCGATGGGCTGCGCATTCACGCCATATTCCTTAACCGCCAGCACGGCGGGTTTCGCCGCGTCCGAAAGGCGCTTCACAAGGGCGGCGACCTTGTCCGAGAGTTCCGCCGCAGGCACGATGTCGCTCACGGCGCCGATGGCCAGCGCCCGCTCCGGGCTGATCATCTGGCTGGTCCAGACATTGTACATGAGCGCCTTCAAAGGCACGCGATCAACCATGGAGGACATGACCATGGTCGGCATGATGTTGTGGTTGAACTCGGGCACCTGGAATTGTGCTGTGTCCGCGCAGATGGTGATGTCGGCGGCGGCCGCCAGCGCGAAGCCGAAGCCCAGCGCCCGGCCTTGAACCTGCGCGATGATCGGCGCCTTGGAGCTGCGCAGCAGGCCATAGCAGCGGAAGACATGGTCGCTGAACTCGCGCACTTCCAGCGCTTCGGGCGCATTGGGGCGCGCGCCGCCGGTGTTGAAACGGCCCGCGCAGAAATCATCCCCATTGCCGCGCAGCACGATCAGGCGCACCTTTTCATGCTCGCGCTCGACGAGATCGCCGAGATCGCGGATCATCTGGTCAGACATGGCGTTGCCGCGCTCGGGACGGTTCAGGGTGATCTCCAGAACGTCGCCAGTCAGATTGATGAGAAGGTCCTCGCTCATGCTTCCTCCAGGATGAAACGGTTGCTGTTTGCAAACGCCGACCGTCGATAGGGCTTGCGCGCTCTTGCTGCAAGTCTGTCTTTTCTTCATCGGCTGTTGTGTGATTGGTTCTGCTCAGGCGTCCTGCGTCTCATAGACTGGGCCTTTTTCCAGATCGATGATCTCGATCACATTGCGGTCGGGGTCATGGAAATAGGCGCTGCGTCCCTGGAATGTGCCGGTTCTGCGGTCTTCTTCCTTGAAGACGCGCACGTTATGCTCGGCCAGAATCTGCTTGGCGCGGTCATAATCCTGCGCGCTCACCAGAAAGGCCGTGTGGATTTCATGCTTGTCGCCCTTGTTGGGGTCGATGGGGTTTTCCGAGAGGGTGAGGACGAAATTCGTCTCGCCGCAGCGCATGAACAGCATGTGGCCCGTGCGCCGCACACGCTCAAGGCCAAGCAGCCCCACATAGAATTGTTCGGACCGGTCGAGTTCCTTCACGGGAATCGTGAAATGGACGACATTGCTCAGATTCAACATGGACGTCTCCCGGGCTTTTTCCGTTTCTGCAAGTCATCAGAAAACATCGGGGCGCTGATGTCCAGCGCCCCATCTGTCGCAGCATCAGGCGTTTTCGAGCGCGGGCAGGGGCGCCTTCCCACGGATCATGTCCGCCGCCTTTTCCGCCATCATCAGCACGCAGGCGTTGATGTGGGCGCCCACCATGTCGGGCATGGCGGAGGCGTCGACGACCCGCAGGCCTTCCACGCCGCGCACCCGCAGGGTGGGATCGAGCACTGAATCGGGGCCAATGCCCATGGCGCAGGTGCCGGCGGGATGGTGGGCCGTGATGACCGTCTTGCGGATCCATGCGTCGATCTCCGCATCGGTCTTCACCTTGTCGCCCGGCGTTTTCTCGACGCCGCGATATGGGTCCATCGGCTTGCTGTAGGCCACTTCGCGGGCGATCTTGAAGCCCTCGCGCAGCTTGGGCAGATCCGTGGACGCCGAGAAGAAATTGTACATGATGCGCGGCGTATCGAGCGGATCGGAGGAGCGCAAAAGCACCTTGCCCCGGCTGTCGGGATGGAGCAGGGCGGGGCGGATGCCATAGCCATCCTCATAGGCCGGGCGCACACCCGGGAACCAAAGATGGGCGTTTGTGGGCAGGCCGCGGAACATGAATTCGATATCGGGAACCGCCAGTTCCGGGTTCGTCTTGATGAAGGCGTGCAGCCCGCCGGGGACAACGGTTCCCGGGCCCGTGCCCGTGAAGTGGGCGCGCAACATGTTGAAGGCCATGCGGTCGAAGCGCATGTTGTCGCGGAAGGCGCTCTGGTTCTGCGGGCGCGTGAACATGATCAGCACGGCCAGATGGTCCTGCAGATTCTCGCCCACGGGCAGATCGACCACGGGCGCCACGCCCATTTCCCGCAAATGCGCTGCCGGGCCGATGCCCGAGAGCATGAGCAATTGCGGCGTGTTGAAGGTTCCGCTGGCGAGGATGACTTCCTTGCGCGCTTCGGCGTGAACGACGAGGCTGTCCTTCACATATTCCACGCCTGTCGCATGGGTGCCGCTCATCATCACGCGCGTCACCTGCGCGCGCACATCCACGGTGAGATTGGGGCGCTTGCGGGCGGGATGCAGATAGGCGACGGCGGAGGAGGAGCGCTTGCCATTGCCGATCGTATATTGGCTGCGGCCGAAGCCCTCGTTCTGCTGGCCGTTATAGTCGTCGGTGACGGGCAGGCCAGTGGCCCGCGCCGCCTCTACCCAGGCGTCGAAAAGCGGGTCGCGCGTCGAGGCGAATTGCACCTGCAGGGGGCCATCGCCGCCGCGCCAGGCATCGCCGCCATCGGCGAAGGTTTCGCCACGTTTGAAATAGGGGAGAATATCGGCGTAGGACCAGCCCTTGCAGCCCTTCTGCGCCCAGCGGTCATAGTCGCCGCGATGGCCGCGCGTATAGGCCATCACATTGATGGAGGAGGAACCGCCGAGCACCTTGCCGCGCGCGGCCTCGATGGTGCGGTTGTTCAGATTGGGCTCGGGCTCCGTATGATAGCCCCAGTCATGCATGCCATATTCATGCATCTTGCCCATGCCCAAGGGAATATGGATGAGCGGATTGAGATCGCGCCCGCCCGCCTCGATCAGCAGAACCGTGGCGCCCTCGTCCTGCGTCAGCCGATTGGCGAGCACGCAGCCCGCCGAACCCGCGCCGACGATGACGTAATCATAGCTTCGCCGCATCACCATCTGTTTCCCCTTGATTTCCTGCGCCGCCATGGGCGCGGTCTATGTGTTTGCGTGTCTCAGTTGTCTTTGCGCGCGCGGTCCAGAAGGCTCGAAATCTGCCGTGTGGAGGGCATGCGCCGCTCCTCCAACGATTGCTTCTGCTCATCCGCAGCCAGATTGTGGATCATCTTCAGCAGCATGTCGCGCGCGGCGGCGATCACTGCTGGGTCGATGCCATCGAGCGCGATCTGGTTCACTTCCTCGGCCAGGGGCACCAGCTTGTCGCGCAGCGCGCGGCCCGTGTCGGTGAGGAAGACATAGACCTTCTTCCGGCTGTCCGGCTGCTGGCGGCGCACCACATAGCCCAGTTGCTCCATGGCTTTCAGCGCGGAGAAGGTGGTGGGCTCCATGAGGCCGGCGCGCTCGCTCAACTCTCGCTGGGTCAGGCCATCCTCCACCCACAAAATCCGCAGAAAGGTCCAGTGGCCGAAGGAGACCGAATGTTCGGTCAGGCGCATCTGCAAGGCGCGTGTGAGGCCGCGTCCCGCGTCCTTGACCAGATGGGCGAAGCGGTCGTCGGGCACAGCCTCGCGCCAGTGGCGCAGAATGACCTCAGCCTCCTTGACCTTTTTCATCGCTTCGCTCACGCCGCCAACTCCTTTGCGGGTCTCATGCGCCGACATCCAACCCGCATTGGTGGGACAGAATGATCTCGCTCCCCCGCCGCGCCGATTCCAGAATGGCGAAGCAGACCTCCATGGTCGCCATGGCCCATTCCCCTCCATGCAGCGGCGCCTTGCCCTCGAAGACGGCGGCGCAGAGTTCGTCCATGACCTCGCTGCGTGGCACGGGCGGCGGCTCCAGCGCCTCGAAGCGGCGGGTGGAATCGCCATAGATCATGACGCCATGGGGCTGGGGACGCAAATCGCCGCCCTCGCAGGAGGCGACCAGAAGACCGAAGTGCTGGTGCCAGCGGGTGGCCGGGTTGATCCCATGGGGCGGCGTGTATTTTTCGCCGCCGTAATTCAGTTGCTGCTTGAGGGCGAGTTCAGCTTGGGGATCGACGCCATTCAGGGCGGCGCGGGCGATCCCGTAACGGTCCGGATCCTTGCGCTGGCCGCTTTCGGCGATCCAGTCGCAGAATTCGTCCGTGTCGAAATGGCCATAGCCGCTGTAGGAGATCGCGGCGGTGACGTCGTTCTCGAAGGTCAGGAAGGCCTGATAGGCGCCCTCCGTGGGCCGCCCCGGATCCCACATGCCCACGGACGCGCGCACGCTCTTTGTGCGCCCTCCCGCGATGAGCCGCACATTGTCCACCTGATGGGGCGCCTGGTTGAAGATGACGCCGCCGCCCTGATCGGTCTGTAATTCCTCGGGGCGCCTGGGGCGATAGAGGAAATCCGTGAACTGCATGGCGTTGATCATGCGCAACCGGCCGATTTCGCCGGACGCCACGATTTCCCGCGCCCGCGCGATGGGCCGGTCGAAACTGTGGCTGTGGCCGACGACCATGTGCACGCCGCCGCGCTGGGCCGCCTCGATCATGGCCGCGCAATCGGCGATGGACAGGGACATGGGCTTTTCCACCAGCACATGTTTGCCGTTGCGGGCCGCCGCCTCCACATGGGCCCGGTGGAACTGGTGGGGCGTGGAGATATAGATCGCGTCGATGTCGGCGCTCTCGCACATGGCCTCTACGCTGTCGAAGCTGCGCCCGGAAAAGTCCCGTTCGAACTGCGCGCGGGCTTCCGCGCGCGGATCGGCGCCCGCAACCATATGGATGCGCGCGTCCCCCGCCAGCGTCGGCAGCATGAGGCTGAAGGCGCGGCCAAGGCCTGCGATGCCCAGACGTAGCCTGTTCTGGTCCATGGGTTGCGCGCCGCTCACAGGTCGAGAACCAGTTCGTCGGATTTGGCGCGGGACACGCAGATCATGATATTGCTGGCCTGTTCGCGCTCGGTCAGCACGAGGTCGCGATGCTCGGCCTCGCCCTCCAGCAGCCTGGTGCGGCAGGAGCCGCAGGTGCCGCTCTCGCAGGAGCTGGACACAGCGACGCCCTCGGCGCGCAGGGCGTCGAGGATCGACACGTCTGCAGGGATTTCGACGCTGCGCCCGGATTTGACGAGGCGCACGGTGAAGGGCTTGTCATCCGCCTTGTGGGCGGGCTTGGAGGCGCCAAAGTCCTCGAAATGCACGGCGGCGCTCGACCAATGGCCGCTCATGTCGCGCACCGCCTCCATGAGGGGGCGGGGGCCGCAGCAATAGAGGTGACGGCCCTGGGGCTTCTCGAGGATGGGCCAGAGGTCCAGCGACTTCTCGGGATCTCCGTGATCATGGTGGATGACCACCTGGCCCGCATAGGCCGAGGCCTTCAGCTCCTCGCGGAAGGCGGTGAGTTCGGGCGAGCGGGTGAGGTAATAGAGCTTGAAGCGCCCCGCGCCCGTGCTCTTGAGATATTGCATCATCGAGTAGATCGGCGTGATGCCGATGCCGCCCGCAATGAACAGATGATTGGCGATGTTGCCCGCCAGCGGGAAATCATTGCGGGGCTCGCCCACCTCCACCTCGTCGCCCACCTTGGCGTCGCGGGTGAAGGATAGGGAGCCGCCCGTGCCGGGGTCTTCGCGCTTCACTGCGACGGCGTAACGGTCCCGCTCCTGCGGATCGTTGCAGAGGGAATATTTGCGGATCAGCCCATTGGGCGTACGCAGGCTCACATGGGCGCCCGCGGTGAATTCCGGCAGATCGCCGCCATCGGCCCGGACCAGCTCGAAACGGAAAATATCGCGCGCGATCTCGTCTTTCGCGGCGATGCGCAGCGGTTGCGTGGCGGTCTCGAAGGCGGGGCTCGACATCAGGCGCTCCAGCGGTGGCTCCGGCTTTGCGGCCGGCGTCCGGTGGCGGAACTTAGAAGTCTAATTCAGCGGGTTCAAGGGGGCAGGCGCGGAAATATGGACCGGTCCATATCGACAGGCCTCCGGGGGCGTGGTAGATAGTCTTAGAGCCCTAAGATGTCGCGACGCAGACGTGCAGGAGGAGCCCATGCTGACCCAAGAGGAAAACGCCATCCTGACCCATGTCACCGGCGATGCGCCCATGGGCGGGATCATGCGTCGGCACTGGCTTCCGGCCTGTCTGTCCGAGGAGGTCGCCGAGCCCGATTGCGATCCCGTCAAGATCCGCCTGCTGGGCGAGGATCTCGTGGCCTTCCGCGACTCCGATGGCCGCGTGGGCGTGCTCGATGAGTTCTGCCCCCACCGCAAGGCCTCTCTGGCCTTTGGGCGCAACGAGGAATGCGGGCTGCGCTGCCTCTACCACGGCTGGAAGTTCGATGTGGACGGCAATACGGTCGACATGTCCTCCGAGCCCGGCGAGAGCACGCTGAAGGAAAAGGTGAAGCAGAAGGCCTATCCCACCCATGAGGCCGCAGGCTTCATCTGGGTCTATATGGGCCCCGCCAACGAGATGCCCGCCTTCGATCCCCCGGTGTTCCAGCCCACCCCTGACACCCGCATCTCCATTTCCAAGGTGATCGTGGATTGCAACTGGGCGCAGATCCTGGAAGGCGCCATCGACTCCGCCCATTCCTCCACGCTCCATTCCTCCGACATGCTGCCCGCCCGCGTGGATGGCGCCAAGGCCAATGACAACAACTGGCTGCGCCCCTCCACCGACAAGGCGCCGCGCCTCTTCGTGGACCGCACCGCATTCGGCTTCCGCTATTCGGCGATCCGGCGGCCCATCAACAACGCCGCCACCCATGACTATGTGCGCACGACCCTGTTCATTGCGCCCTATACGGTGCAGATTCCCTCGAATAACATGTACAACATCGCCATCCTGCATGTGCCGATGGACGATACGCACACGGCCTTCCACTTCATCGCCTGGGGCGGTGTGAATACGCCCAGCACCGAAAGCTGGCGCAAGTTCCTGCATGGCCAGGTGGGCATCGATGTGGACAAGAGCTTCCGCAAGGTGCGCACGCTGGCGAACAATTATCTGCAGGACCGGCAGGCGATGAAACTGGGGAATTTCACCGGCGTGCCCGGCATTCCCAATCAGGACATCGTGATGTGGGAGACCATCGGCGCCATTGCGGATCGCAGCGACGAGATCCTTGGCGCGAGCGATCTGGCCATCGTCGAATTCCGTCGCCAAATGGTGGAGGCGGCGCAGAGCTTCGCCAGAACCGGCAAGGCCATCGGCGCTCATGAACATCGCGTGCCCCATGGCAAGCTGCGCTCCTTCGAGGGCGTGGTGCCCAAGGGCTATGACTGGCGCACGCTGGGTTGCTCTGACGAGGAGCTTGCGTGGAACGAGGCGCAGCAGGGCGAGGCGAGCGCTGCCGAATGAGCTTGTCGCGCTGACCGCCGTTTGCGATCGGCGAAGGGATGCGCGCCATTTTAACTGCTTGGTCGAAATGCCAGCCGATCCCCGCCCCCTCGCGTGGAGTGGTGCGGGGTGGGGGACGCGAGATGCTGATCGGGAGCGCGGTTCACACAAAAGAACCTTCATTGTCTAGCGAACACACCTGAACCCCGCACGCGAGCCCGCGCCGGGTTGATGGGTGCTGTCTTGCCCCTTGAGGGGCGGGGGGCGCCGTTTTGGCGCTGGTTGGGTGTTGGGTTGATCGCCTCGCGGCGCCCCCTGCACGGATTATTCGATCAATGCTCCCGCACTTGGCCCAGGTCTGATCACGCTCGCGCCTCTGGCTGAGGGGGAGCGGCGGACCCTGATGTTTCGAAGGGACCCTTTCGGGCCACCGCTTGTCCACATCTGAGGTTTGTGAGCTTCATCAGCTCAGCCCGGTCGTAGTGCCGGACGGACGGGTGACTGGGCGTATCGTCAGCGGGAGAAACCCCTTTTGACATATCCACCGGCAGCCAGCCGATGAACCACGCCTTTTGCGTTGATCGCCCGAGAGACAACCTCCGGTAGGCCGCCCCGCAGGAACCGCTCCCCACCCCCCGAAAACGACCGCTCGCGTCCAGTCCCTCTTGGGGCGGGGCTGGAGGAGTATGTGAGTTATATTGGGGGAAAAGTCAAGGATTATTTTCTGCAAAGCAGCTGAAAAGGCGCTCATTCCCAAGATGCGTGGACCCCCACCCCGCACTCCTCCCCACAGGGGGGAGGAGAAGCGGCTGGCGTTTTTCACGATAAATCAGATCACTAGCCTGCATGCCCTCCCCCTGTGGGACCACGCGGGGGAGGGTATTTCTCGTTCATGATTTCAATTAACCGATTTCGATATCCAGTCCCAGATCGAGGATCGGCGCCGAATGGGTGAGCGCGCCCGAGGAGATGAGGTCCACGCCCGTCTCCGCGATGGCCTTCACCGTCTCGATATTGATGCCGCCGGAGGCTTCGAGCTTCACGCGGCCAGCGGACATTTTAACGGCTTCGCGCATCATGTCCGCGCTCATGTTGTCGAGCAGGCAGAAGTCCGCGCCCTCGTCGAGCACCTCCTGCAACTGATCGAGCGTGTCGACCTCGATCTCCACCTTCACCAGATGGCCCACGAAGGCCTTGGCGGCGCGCAGGGCCTCGCGGATGCCGCCGCAGACCGCGATGTGGTTGTCCTTGATGAGCACGGCGTCATCGAGGCCGAAGCGGTGGTTCATGGCGCCGCCGCAGCGCACCGCATATTTTTCAAACGCGCGCAGGCCCGGCGTCGTCTTGCGCGTGCAGCAGATATTGGCGTTGGTGTGGGCCACCAGCGCCACATATTTCGCCGTCAGGGTCGAGATGCCCGACATGCGCGACATATAGTTCAGCGCGGTGCGTTCGGCGGTGAGGATGGCGCGTGCGTCGCCCGATACGCGCGCCACCGGCGTGCGGTCGCCCGGCACGCTGGCGCCGTCCTGCACCAGCGATTCAAAGCGGATGCTGGGGTCGATCAGCCGGAAGGAGGCCTCCGCGATGGGCAGGCCGCAGACCACGCCGGGCTTGCGCACGGCGAAGACGGCGGTGGCCTGCGTCCCCGCAGGGATCGTGGCGAGCGTCGTGATGTCGCCCGCGCGGCCGAGATCTTCGTCAAGGGCCGCGCGCACGGCGTTTTCGAGATAGATCGGATTGAAGAAGGACATGGCCATGAGGGGGTCTCCGGGCGAGGATCAGATCAGACGCGGAAGCCGCCGCGCTTGCGGCCCTGAGACACGCTGAGGAACAGTTCGTCCAGCGGCCAGTGGCGCTTCAGCATGCCTTGCTCGTGGGAATAGCCGACGAGCGTGTCGAGGTTGTGCCGGTTGCTGTCGGAGAGCCCATATTCCCAGGGATCCTCGCCCAGCAACTTGCGCTGCTCTTCAAGGGCGTGGCGATACCAGGCGAGCGGCGCGATGCGCGGGTTGTACATGCGCTTCATGCCGATGGCCTTGGCCTTGTCGAAGGCCTTGTAGAGATTGACCGGGATCCAGGGATAACGCTCGACGATGTCGCGCTTGATGCCCATCACATGCATGATCGGGAAGATGCCGGTCTTCTGGAAATAGCGCTCTTCCTCGCCCTTGTAGTCGTCGAAGAGGCGGCCGACATTGGGGTCGCCCTTCTCATAGGGCTCGATGATGTCGGAATGGATGACGGCGTCGAGTTCGCCCGCCACCAGCATGGCTTCCAGCGTCTGGTCATCGGCGAGGCGCGTCCATTGCAGATCGGGCGCGGGCGTGAATTCCACGTCTTCGTCGATCTCCGAATGCCAATGGATCGACTTGTGCGGCACCCCATATTCATGTTCGAGAATGCCGCGCATCCACAGGATCGCGCTCACCTGGAAGGACTTCACGCCGACCTTCTTGCCTATAAGGTCCTTGGGGCTCTTGATGCCCTTTTTGGTGTTCACGAAGACGAATTCGTGGCGGAAGCGTCGATGCAGGAAGACCGGGATGCCCTCGATATCCATGCCCGCATCGCGCGCCAGCAAATAGGAGGAGGCGGAGACCTCGGCGACATCGAATTCGCGATTGCGCAGGAAACGCCAGTGGCGGGTGCTGGAATCGATGTCGGTGAGGACAGTCAGATCGACGCCGTCCACCTTCACGGCGCCCTCCTTGATGGCGCGGATGATTTCGTAATCGCCGCAGGCGAGCGTCAACTGGATATTCGGCATGGGTATCCCCCTGGAGCAAGGCCGCATGTGTCTGAGCCTAGATACAGGCTGGCGCGAGCGGTTCAACTTGATTCTTTAAAGCAGAAGGCTCCCCTCGGGGGAGGGGAGCCTGTTTCGCGGAGGTCCGGGTCTTACTTGAAGAATTTGTCCATCTTCTGCTCGACGCCGTATTTCCTGGTCTCCTCGACCCAGATCTGCTGGATGCGGGGATCCTGATCGTCATATTCGTACTGGTCGCCGCCTTCCTTGATGCTGGTGGAGACCGCGCCCTTTTCGCCGGGCTTCAGGCCCAACAGGGAGCGGCGCTGCTGCACCGTCAGCGGATAGCGCAGACCGCCCACGCCGGTCGCCAGATAGCGCGCGGGCTCAGGGCTGGTGTTGAAATGCTGGTGGAACTGCTGATCGGCGGGCGGGAACACGACGCCGTGCTTCCAGTCGATGCGCAGGAAGTCCTGATCCTTGTCGAACCAGAGCAGCGAATATCCATGGCCGGTCACGCACATCACATGGAATCCGGGGCCATGGCGATGGCCCTTCTTGTAAGTGCCGACCGGCATTTCCGAGATATGGGCGTGCATGGTGCCATCTGCGAGCACGAACATGATGTTGGTGCCGCCCGCGCCGCGATCGCCCCAGCTCTTCAGCTCGATGCCCGCGAGGTCGGGAACGAAATTGGTCTCCCACATGTGGTTGCCGGGGCGAACCGTGATGAGATCGCCTTCGCCGCTGTAGTAGCCGCTCTTGCCTGCGCGCTCGGTGAAGTCGAAGGTCGTGTCGAAGATGAACTTCTCGTTGTGGAACGTGTTCATCACCAGCGGCAGGTCGGTCGTGGTGACGAGCAGGGCGCGTTCGCGGCCGCTGGAATTGAAGTGGCGATGCTTCGCGTTCAGCGGAATGGCGAAGAGGCTTTTGGGCCCCCATTCGAAGCTGCGCTTCGTCCCGTCAGCCAGTTCGACCTGGGTCGAGCCGGAGCCTTCCAGAACGTAGTACACGTCCTCATAGAGATGGCGCTGGGGCTCGGTGGAGGCGCCCGGCGCCAGTTCGACGAGGAACATGTTGCAGAAGTCGCCACGGCCCTTCAGATGCACCGCGGCGCCCTTGGCGCCGATGCGGGGCCACATCTTCGTCTCGACCGTGAAGAGGTCGATGCCATAATCCTCGGTGACTGGCAGGCCTTCCTTCGCGATCCAGTCGAGATAGGGGTCTATGCCGTAGCGGGCGGGGGTTGTCTCGCTCATGGTTGTTTCCTCGTGTTCACGAAAACAGCAGTGACTTGATCACCACAGGCACGACGCCCGGGGGCGTGATCAGCTCGCCAACATCGACATAGTCGAGTTCCTGAAGCTGCACGCCATCGATGGAGACAAGGTCTCCGGGGAAATCGAGTTCCTTGACGAGCAGGTTGCCCATGCTCTTGCCCACATCGCCATCAATCATCAGCAGCAGCAGATCATGGCGTTTGCCGCCAGGCGCAGCGCCCCCCATGATGCCCTTGGCCAGCGCGAAAAGGCGCTTGTATTCGGGATCGCCGGCGAAGGTGAAGGACACCGCCATGCGCCCGCCGGGGGGAATATCGAGTTGCTCGGCCTTGTCGCGGATCGCCCGCGCGATGGCCTCGGAGTCGATGTCTCCGGACAGGTCGAGGCCGATGGGCGCCACGGGCACGTTATGGACCGGCAGGGCGTCGGCTTTTGACAGGAAGATCGTCTTGCCGCTGACCTGCACGGTGAATTGCGAAGCGCCGATGACGGTGGCGCGGATGCGGTTGCCCGGATCCACCACGGCGACCTTGCTGCGCGCGCTGAGCAGGCGGCGCGTCTCCATGGCGAGACCCTTGGCGATGTCGCCGAAGTCGCGGGTCTCGGTCTCGAAAATATACTCGGAGACGCCGCCCGAGAAGGTGATGGCGTCAGGGGGCAGGCGCCGCACCAGCGGATCCGTCAGTTGCAGTTCGCGGCCCAGCGCATCAAGCTCCGCGCCTGTGATCTGATCGACCGCCAGTTCCGCCAGCCGCGTCGCGATACGCTGGCGGTTGGCTGGATCACTGAGGGTCTTGGCGTCCGTGCCGATGCCAAGGTCGCGCGCCACGAGCCAGGCCGATTGATCGACGCGGGTCCAGTCCCCATTGTTGTCGGCGGCGAGCAGGCGCCCGCCCACGGCGAAAGCGGAAACGCTCTTGATGACGCCCTTTTCGATCTGGGCGAGCTTGGTGGTGCCGCCACCGATATCCACATGCAGCACCGTGCACTGGCGCTCGCGCGAGAGGGCGACGGCGCCCGAGCCATGGGCGGCCAGCGTGCATTCCAGCTTGTGGCCTGCGGTGGCGCAGACGAATTTGCCGGCCTCTTCGGCGAACAGTTCGTCGATGGCGCGGGCGTTCTTGCGCTTGATCGCCTCGCCGGTGAGGATCACCGCGCCGCTGTCGATGTCGCCGCGCCGCACGCCCGCCTGCTTGTAGGCGTCATGAATGAAGTGATCGAGCGCATGGGCGTCGATGGACCCGTCCGTGACGAAGGGCGTCAGCATGATCGGCGAGCGCCAGACCACTTCGCGGTTGGTCACGACGAAGCGGCTGGAAAGCCCCTGCGACTGACGCTGGAGCGTGACCTTGGCGAAGAGCAGATGGGAAGTGGAGCTGCCGATGTCGATGCCGACCGTGTTCAGCTCGACGCTCTCCTGGCTCCAGATGAACTTGGCCATGGCGGCCTTGTCTTCTTCGCTCAGCTGGGCGTGCTCATGTTCGAAATCGATATCGTGCATCCGTTCCACCCCTGGTCGGAGACGACTCGATGATCGCTCCTCACCCCTGTTTTCGATCATGGGCGCTTGCGCCCACGGATTTCCATTAGCTCTCTAAGTTCTAGCGGGCAGGGACAGGCTTGTCCACCGGGGCCGCGCCTGATGTCAGGCGGGCGCAGCCCCGATTGAGCCTCAGATCTGCCAATCGGTCGGGACCACGCCCGCTGTCTGCCAGCTTTCGATATAATAGCGCCACAGCTTGTCCACATGACGGTCGCGCTTGAAGTATTTGGCGAAGGATTCCATGTCCTCCTCGCTCAGGGGGACAAGTCGCCCCAGCACGCAGGCGTTGTGCATGGCCTGGGCGTTTTCCACGAAATGGATGGAATCGGTGAGCACCGCCTCCACCGATTCGGCTGTCACGACCTGGCCATGGGCGCGGATCTGGAGGGCGTGGTGGGGGCCCAGCGTATGGGCCACGGCGCGGCCCAGTTCAGGGGTCGCCACATGGGCGGGATCGGCATGGACAGGCATGCCGCTGCGCCAGCGGATGGCGTGGTTCTTGACGATGCGCAGGGGCATGTCCTCGACCAGGGTGAAGGAATTGGTGAGGTCGTGATGGAAATGGGCGATGGAGTTCACATCCGGCCGCGCCCGCAGGATTTCCGCATGAAGCGCCACTTCCGCCGGGGCCTTGGAGCCGGGCCTGCCGCGCACCACTTGTCCATCAAGATCGCATACGAGCAGATCGTCGGGCCGAAGGCCGGAGCGCGGCACATCGATGGGCTGGATCAGGAATGTGTCGCCGCCGGGCAGGCGGCCGCTCACATGGCCGGAATAGTTCATGCACTTCTCGTTCACCAGCATCAGGGTGCAGGCGGCGACCTTCATGCGCAGCACATATTCTGCGTCGAGTGAGCTATTTTCGGCTTCGTTCAAGGGGGACCTCCAGGACCTGTTGGCAAGGCGCTCGCGCCCGATGGGCAGGGACAATCGCCTCGCTGACCGACTTTGTCCATAGCTGGGCTTCCGCCCCAGGCCGCCGGGGCATGCGCCCACAGGCGCGCTAACGTCAGCCGAAAAGCGCGCTGGTGAGCTTTTTCACCCGGGTCGAGAAGCGATGGCGCTGTTGCTCCCGATCCACCACATCCTGGGTGGTGACCCAGTTCAACTGGATGGCGCGGCGTGGACCGGAATGGGGTTTGTGGCCGTGCCAGGAGGTCTCCGAGCGCCGGAACACCAGAAGGGTGCCCCCATAGGGCGGAACCTCCGAGGAGAACTGCTCGAGATCGGTCCCTGACCGGAGGATGCGCAGGCGCCCCCCGTCCGATTCCCAGCCCTCGTTCATGTAGAGCAGGACCGTCAGGATCTTGGTCTTTGAATCCGTGTGGATTTCGCCGTCCTTCTCCCGCACGAAGCCGCGCACCGTATACATGGTGGGGCGATCGGTGAGGTCGACGTCGAATTTCTCTTCCATCGCCTTGCGGAAGCGCTCGCCATTCAGCTCATCCATCAACCCTTTGAAATCACCGCGTATCTCCAGCTCGGAGGGCGGGTGAGAGCCGGGGCCGGGCACGGTCGGAAAATCCGCCGACACCTTCTTGAAGGCTTCCGGCAGGATGAAATTCTCGATCACGAGATGGTCGTAGGGGTCGCGCGCCAGCGGGGTTCCAGCGAGCGCGTCGAAATCGAGGTAGGTCATGGGCCTGTCTTGCGTATTTCGGCCTCGGGCCGGGACTGCCAGTGGCGAAGCGCTGCGACATTGGACCAGAGCGCTCCGGTTTGCAAATTTCATGCATGAGCTTTGCTATTGCGGACCGCGGTCGCACTGCTCACAATAGCCCGGTGTCCCCGAGCGTAACCGCGTTGAGTGTGATGTCGCTTCGTTTACTGTTCGTGATCGCGCTTTGCCTTGTGGCGAGGCCCGCCCAGGGCGGGGCCTTCGCGCAGCGCCAGGGCATGCTGCTGGTCATTCAGGAAACCAGCGTCTCGACGGCCTTGCAGGCCTTCGACCTCAGGGGTCGCATGATTCCGGCGCGTCTCTATCGTAAATATACCCTGGACACGCTGTTCGAATATGGCGCGCTGGATTGGCTCACATTTCTGGGCCGGTTCGAGACGGTGGGGGTCTATACGCAAGGCCCGCCCCGCGCCCTGTATCGCGGGCTGGGCATGTCGGAGCTTGGCGCAAGGGTCGAGTTAGGCCGGGCGTGGGAGGGGGATCTCGTCTTTTCCGCTCAGGGTATTGTGCGCCTGCCCGGAGCCCGCACGGACAATCCTGCGGCGGCGGGCCTGACGCAGGCTGAAACCGATGGGCGCCTGATGGTGGGCGGTTCCTTCGAGCTGATGGATGCGCCGGGTTTCTGGTCGGCGGAGGCTGGCCTGCGCAAGCGCGGCGCGCCACTGCCCGATGAATGGCGCATGGAACTGGCGGCCGGGCTGTCCATTTTCGACCGGTTGCAGGTGGTTGGGCAGGGGAGCAGCGTCCTCACGCCCGGAAAACCTCTCGCCCCGCCAAGCCAATCCCACAAGGCCCAGATCAGCCTTGTGCTGAATCCCGGTCGACCCTGGTCCTTGCAGATGGGGACCTTTCGCACCATCGCCGGCGTTAACGCCCGCCAGGAAAACGGCTTCCTGGTCGCCTTTTGGCGGCGGATGTGAGTTTCGTGACGGCGCGATCAAGGCTAGTATCCGGACTAGTCTATCAATTTGGTCGCGGAACCGGTCAGGGTCGAGCCTATGGGTCAGGGAATGGGAGTGTCCGCATCCTTCGATGAGGGGCGGGCGCTTGAGATCATAGCAGGACTGGCGCATCTGGACGGCGCCATGCTGCCCATCATGCACGCCCTGCAGGACGCCTTCGGCTATCTCGACCAGCGCGTGGTTCCCCTGGTGGCGCAGGCGCTGAATGTATCGCGCGCCGAGGTCCATGGCGTCATCAGCTTCTACCACGATTTCCGCGACGCCCCCGCCGGGCGCCATGTGCTGCAGATCTGCCGGGCGGAATCCTGTCAGGCCATGGGCTGCGAGGCGCTTGTGCAGCGCCTGCGCGTGGCCCACCTGCTGGAGCCCTGCCAGACCAGCGCCAATGGCGCCCTGACCGTCGAAAATGTCTATTGCCTCGGCCATTGCGCCCTCTCCCCCGCTGCGCTGCTCGATGGTGAGCCCATCGGCCGACTGGATGAAGCGCGGCTGGATGGGCTGGTGCTGGACATGATGGGAGCGCGGGCATGACCACGCGCATCTTCGTCCCCATCGACTCCTCGGCCCTCGCCGTGGGCGCCGAGGCCGTGGCGCAGGCCATCGCCAGGGAGGCTCACGCCCGTGGACTTGATGTGCGAATCATCCGCAACGGCTCGCGCGGCTTGGTCTGGCTGGAGCCCCTCGTGGAGGTGGAGACGACGGAGGGCCGCATCGGCTATGGCCGGGTGAGCGCGCGCGATGTCGCCGGGCTCTTCGAGGTTGGCTTCCTGCAAGGGGGCGAGCACGCCGCCCGCGTGGGCAAGGTGGAAGACCTCGACTGGATGCGCCGCCAGCAGCGCCTGACCTTCGCCCGCTGCGGCGTCATCGATCCCCTGTCGATCAGCGATTATCGCGCCCACGGGGGCTTTGCGGGCTTGACGCGCGCCATCGCCATGACGCCCCCTGATGTGGTCGAGGAGGTCGTCGCCTCCGGCCTGCGCGGGCGCGGCGGCGCGGGCTTTCCCACGGGGATCAAGTGGCGCACGGTGGCGGCGGCGCAGGCTGACCGCAAATATATCGTCTGCAATGCGGACGAGGGCGACAGCGGCACCTTCGCTGATCGCATGCTGATGGAGGGCGACCCCTTCACCCTCATCGAGGGCATGATCATCGCGGGTCTGGCGACCGGCGCCACCAAGGGTTTCGTTTATATCCGCTCCGAATATCCACACGCCTTCCGCACGATGCAGCGCGCCATCGAAATCGCGCGCGCCGGCGGCTGGCTGGGTCCCGATGTCGCTGGCTCGGGCCGCGCTTTCGA
>CANCSY010000010.1 GCA_947380915.1 Beijerinckiaceae bacterium | reverse complement strand
GCGACATCATCGCCTCCATCTACAAGGAGCGCGTGATGAAGCGCGGCTATGGTTCGGGCGCCTGGGGCTGGAAGACCGCCTACAAGGAAACGATCAGTGTCTGATTGCTCCCGTCATCATCGCAAGGGTCCTTCCATGAACACCTGGCTGAAATCTCTCGTGGCGCTGTTGGCGCTGGCATTCGTGGCCAGCACCCCGGTCGTCGCCCAGAATTACAACAACTTCAACCCAACCAAGGAATCGGTGAAGGAAGAGCAGCTGCTGAATTCGCTGAAAAGCGGTGAGCGGCTGACAGGCCGCATCTCCATTCCCGACGAGAAGGCGGCGAGCCTGATCCAGCCCGCCGGACAGACCTGGCGCACCTTCCACCAGCAGACACTGCCGGTCATCGGCGGCGTGGCCATTCTCGGCATTCTGGCGCTGCTGGCTCTTTTCTATCTGGTGCGCGGGCGCATCCGCATTGACGGCGGCTTCTCCGGCGTCACCATCACCCGCTTCGCCAGCCTTGATCGCTTCACCCACTGGTTAACGGCGGGCTGCTTCATCGTGCTGGCGCTCTCGGGCCTCAATCTGTCCTTTGGCCGCATGCTGATCCTGCCCTTCTTCGGGGCGGAGACTTTCGCCACGCTGACGGCCTGGGGCAAGGTCTCGCATAATTACCTGTCCTTCCCCTTCATGTTCGGCATCGCCCTGATGTTCGTGATCTGGGTGCGCGACAACATCCCCAACAAGCTGGATCTCGAGTGGATCAAGCAGGGCGGCGGGCTCTTCTCCAAGGGCAAGCATCCCCCGGCCAAGCGCTTCAACGCGGGCCAGAAGGTCGTGTTCTGGATCGTCATGGGCGGCGGTGTCGTCATGTCCGTGTCGGGCTGGTTCCTGCTCTTCCCCTATCTGGCGGAGGGCGGCGTGTCCGACCTGCAGTTATGGACCACCATCCACGCCCTGCTGGCGGTGCTCTTCGTGGCCGCCATGTTCGCCCATGCCTATATCGGCTCGGTCGGCATGGAGGGCGCCTTCGACGCCATGGGCAACGGCGAGGTCGATCTCAACTGGGCCAAAGAGCATCACTCGCTTTGGGTGGAAGAGGAGCAGGCCAAGGGCCGCGCCCCCGCCATCCCGCCGGGCGCGCAGCCTGCAGAATAAGATTTCGGCTCATAAAACAAGGGACTGCCGATAACCATCGGCAGTCCTTTTTCTTTGTGCTATTGCTGAGCGAGCGCGCGAGGGTTGCGATGAAGGTCATTGGTCTGGCAGGCTGGAGCGGGGCGGGAAAAACGACACTGCTGACGCGCGTCATTCCGCAGCTGGTCGCCGAAGGCCTGAAGGTCTCGACCATCAAGCACGCCCATCACGCCTTTGATCTCGACACCCCCGGCAAGGACTCCTGGCGTCACCGCGAGGCGGGGGCCAGCGAGGTGCTGGTCGCCTCCAGCAAACGCTTCGCCCTCCTGCATGAACTGCGCGACGAAGAAGAGCCGAAGCTTAGCTATTTGCTGACGCGACTCACGCCGGTGGATCTGCTGATCGTCGAGGGCTTCAAGTTCGAGGCCCATCCGAAAATCGAGGTTTGTCGGCAGGCCAACGACAAGCCCTTCCTGCATGTGCAGGACCCGCACATCCTTGGCCTCGTGACGGACGGCCCCCGCCCCGCCCACCTGCCCGGCGCCCACCTTGATGACATCCCCGCCGTCGCGGCTATGATGCGCGCCCTGGCGACGCCGCTCGCCGATGTGCTTGCGCGCCTGACTGGCGAGGTCTGACATGGTGCAACTGTCGAACGACTGCTTCGCTTTCGGCGGCAAGCTCATGACCATCGACGAGGCCCTGGCGCTGATCGCGACCCGCGTGCAGCCCGTCGCTGGGGAGGAGCGCCTGCCACTGTTCGACTGCGACAATCGTATTCTGGTTTCGCCGTTGCGCGCGCCGGTTCCCCTGCCGCTCTTCGCAAATTCCGCCGTCGATGGCTACGCACTGCGCGGCGCCGATCTGCCGCAGGATGGGCCGCGCAGCTTTCCCGTGTCCGCGCGCGTGCAGGCTGGCGCGGCGGCGGACCCCATTGCGCCCGGGACCGCCGTGCGTATTTTCACCGGCGCGCCCATGCCTCAGGGCGCCGATACGGTCTTCATGCAGGAGGATGTGCGGCTCGAGGCTGATGGAAGCGTCACGCTCCCCGCTGGCCTCAAGCCCGGCGCCAATATGCGCCCGGCGGGCGAGGACATTGTGCAGGGCGCCGTGGCCATCCCCGGCGGCAGGCGCCTGCGCCCCCAGCATGTGGCGCTGGCGGCGGCCCTGGGGCTGACCCACCTGACCCTGCGCCGCCGCATCCGCGTCGCCATCTTCTCGACGGGCAATGAGGTGTTGGAGCCCGGCGGGCCGCGCGGCCCAGCGCAGCTCTTCGACTCCAATCGTTTCATGCTGGGCGCCCTGTTGCGGCGCCTCCATTGCGAGGTTCACGATCTCGGCATCCTGCGCGACGACCGTGCCGCGCTGACGGCGGCCTTGAAGGACGCCGCCGGGACCCATGATCTCGTGCTGACGTCGGGCGGCGTATCGACCGGCGAGGAAGACCATGTGCGCGCCGCGATTGAAAGCGTGGGCTCGCTGGTTCTGTGGTCTCTGGCGATCAAGCCCGGCCGCCCCGTCGCCATGGGCGTGATTGCGGGCACGCCCTTCATCGGTCTGCCGGGAAATCCGGTGGCCAGTTTCGTCACCTTCGCCCATGTGGTGCGCCCGACCATTCTGGCCCTGTCAGGAGCCACGCCGGAGCCTTTGATCGGCCTGCCCGTGCGCGCGGCTTTCGCATACAAGAAAAAGACCGGCCGCCGCGAATATGTGCGCGCCAGCCTGCGCTACGCCGACGATGGAAGCCTTGAAGCTGTGAAGTTTCCGCGCGAGGGCGCCGGGCTTTTGTCCTCGCTGGCCGATACCGATGGAATCATCGAGCTGGGCGAGGATGTGGAACGGGTGAGCCCCGGCGAGAATGTAAAATTTCTCGCCTATCAGATCCTCGTTTGAGGCTTAATTCACACCCACCAGATTGTGGCCGGGATCACCCACGCGGGCGCCGGAGGTAGAGAAGGCCTGCGCTGACGATTGCTGCTTCGTGTTGAGCACATAGGCTGCGCCCGCCGAGAGAATGACCGCGACAATCACGGCAGACAGAAACGCCTTCATTGATCTCTCCTTCGTCGCCCCATCGCAGGAGCCTCATGGGTATGGCGAAAGCTACCGCACAAATCAAGGGCGACTCGCCGCCTCGATAAAGTCAACAAGGGCCTCGCGGTCTTCTGATGAAGCGACCCGCTGTTCCGGCATTTTCGTGCCCGGCGTGTAAGCAGCCGGACCAAGCTCGAAGAGGCGCCCGATGGTCTGCTTGCTCCAGATGATGTCGTGGTCCGCGAAGCCGGGCGAATAGGCATAGCCGGGCAGGCCGCCGATACGCCGCCCGAGCACCCCATGCAGGCTCGGCCCCGCTCGGTTGCCGCCATCGGCGCTCAGGCTGTGGCAGGCCACGCAGGCGCGAAAGACCTCCGCGCCCCTACCGCCCTCAAGGCCCACCATAGGATCAGCGGGACGCTCCAGCGCCGCAGGGCCCAGATGATCGCCCGTGCGCGCATCCCAGCGGCGCAAGAGCCTGTCCGACCCCCCGGTGAGAATCTGTCGCCCATCGGGCGTGAAACCGAGGGACCAGACCGGAAGCCCCGGCCCGTTCAGAGTGAAGACGGGCTTGCCGCTCGCCACCTCGAAGACCCCGATGCCTCCGCGCGGACTCGCCACAGCCAGACGCGCCCCATCCGGCGAAAAGGCCAGGGCGATGACGGGCGCTTCGGCCGCCTCTATCTGCAAGCGCAAGCCGCCATCCGGCGCCAGCAGGAACACTGATCCATCCGCGCCGCCCGCCGCCATATCGCCGGACGCGCTTATGGCCAGCGCGTTCAGCGGGGAGGCAAGTTTGACAACACGCGGCGCGGCGCCATCGAGGGGCGTCAGACGCAGGGTGGCGTCATAGCCTGCGCTGACCAGTATGCGACCGTCGCGCGAAAAGGCGACGCTGTTCACATTGCCTTGATGTCCTGCAAACCGGCGCAAGGAAGCGCCTTTGAGCGAGGTGATCGCTACGCTCGAATCCCAGGAGGCGCTGGCGATCATGGCGCCATCAGGAGAGACGGCGAGCGCCACCAGAGGCGCCGTATGGACGGGGTCGAAACTCTGCGGGCGCGCGAGATCGTCGTCACGCCACAGGGCGAGGCGCCCGTCCTCCCCCCCGGTGGCGATGCGCCCATCCGGAAGGGCCAGCACGGCGTTGACGGACCCAGCATGGGCGCCCAGCACAGCAAGGGCCGCTCCGCTGTCAAGCGACCAGACGATGGCTGATGAATCGAAACTCCCGCTGATGACTACGCGCCCGTCGGCGGCAATCGACAATGCGCGCACAGGCCCGCCGTGACCGCGCAATTCCCCCTGCGGCTGAGCAGATACAGGCGCGCAAAGTAGGGTGAAGGCGAAAAGGGTGGCGAAAGACAAGGCGCGCAAGGTGGACTCCATCACCGTGTCATCTAGGCGCTAAAAGGCGCCGACGCCAGCACGCCAACATCAAAGTCTATTGACCCGCACCTACTCCTTGGCCATGTTTTGCAAATGACCGTCACCTTGCTTGATCTCTCCGGGTTCAAATGCCCACTCCCAGCTCTGAAAACCCGCAAGTCGCTCAAGGGACTGGCGCCAGGCGAGCTGTTGGAGGTGCGCTGCACAGACCCGCTCGCCGCCATCGATATCCCCAACCTCATCAGGGAAACGGGCGATCGAATCGTGAGCCAGCATCAAACCGACCAACAAATCGTCTTCGTCATCGCCAAAAGCGGGGCCGCGTCCGGGTGACAAAAGATTGGGTAAGTCAGACGTTCATCCAAAAGACCGGAAAAGATGGCATTTCGCGAAATCCCGTTCATCATTTCCCCTGCGCCAAGTCACGCAGGCCGAGGAAGATGACGAGCATGCTGGACATGCGCTATCACGTCACCGAGCCATCACCCGCTCGTGCAAGGCTCTAAAGGGCATCTTTTCAAAATATACTCTGGTTCAAAGCGGGCATTAGCGACGCAACGCGCAATCCTTCAAAAGGCAGTGTTCGCTGAACAATGGCTTGACCTTCCGGGGGCGCAGGCCGATTATTTTCCAGCTAACGGATCCACCTTTCCAGGTGGCTTGCGCAACGAATAGGGTGGGATTGCAAAAAGCATCACTCAAACTGGGGTATTACGGCGCAGATTTGCGCCCTTCGAAATTTCAAGCGCCACAGTAAGCCACAAAAAAAAACGCAGGGAGGTTCGATGATAAAGAAAATGATAGCTGCCGCAGCCCTCTCAACCAGCTTGACGGGCTTTTCCGCCATTGCGCAGACAAATTCCACGATGGATTTTTATGCTGGAAAGCGCATCGACTTCTACATTTCATCCACCACTGGCGGCGGCTATGACGTCACCGGTCGCCATATCGCCCGCCATCTGGGACGGAACATTCCCGGCAATCCAACTGTCACGCCGCGCAATTTACCTGGCGGCGGTGGTTTGATCATGGCCAACCACCTCACAAATATCGTTGCTAAAGACGGGCTTTCCATTGGAATCGTTCTCAGCAGCGCTCCTTTCGAACCACTCTACGGAAACAAAGAAGCCAAATTTGATCCAGCTAGATTAAACTGGCTAGGCAGCCCCACGAAAGATGTCGCGACACTGCTCGTGTGGCATGAAGTCCCGGTCGAGACGCTCGAAGACGCCCGACGGGTCGGATTGACTCTGGCGGTGTCAGGCGGGCTCAATTCGACACCGGCGTTCTTTGGCCGCCTTCTCGCCAATATATTTGATTTGAAAGTGAAACTCGTCGCGGGCTATCCCGGTCAAAACGAAGCGTTCCTCGCCATGGAGCGCGGCGAGGTGCAAGGATTTCCGTCGGTATCCCTTTCTTCTCTCAAGTCATCACGCCCGCAGTGGCTTCAGGAGAACAAGGTAAAGCCGCTGGTTTATTTCGGCGGTGCGGAAAATGCAGCTTTCGCCAATGTTCCTTTCGCCGCTTCGGTGCTGAAGAGCAATCCGGCAAAAGCAGTCCTTATGGAACTCGGCGTTGCGCCGCTTGCCGTTGGTCGTCCCGTTTTCGCGCCACCTGACATTCCCGTGGAACGCGCCGACATATTGCGATCAGCCATGTGGAGAACATTTGCCGACCCTGAATATCTTTCTGAATGTGAAAAGCAGAATCTGGAATGCGACAGCCCCACCTCTGGCGAGGACTTGCGCAGGATCGTTCTTGAAGCTTACGCTGCGCCAAAGGATCTTGTTGACAAGATCAACGCGATCAACACTGCGCAATAAATTCATTTTATGGCCCATGGAAAGCATGGCGACCATTGATAATGGGCAGGCGACGCGAGGACTTTAAAAAAGGATCTACTTTCGCGCGATCAAGTTACGAAAAGCATCGATCACTGGTTTCGGCGTGGCATTTCCCTTCCGAAGCAGGTCCTCGATGGCTTCATATCCGATCGGACTATCGTCAATATCCAGCTTTCGCGCATCGGTGCGATACTCCTCATCGCCAGTCATTTGCATGAAAGCTGTGCGAAGCGCCTGAGCGCGTTCCGAAGGTATCGCAGGAGGAGCCACAAAGGATTGCGCCATGAAGAACGGCATTTCAGCAAATTCCAGCAGCGCCAGCCCCTCCTTGTCCTTAACCAGTTCCTGACCAGTCGGCACATCTGGCAGCACCGGATGCCGGGTGTTGCGTGCAAACTGCACCAAGGGCCGAACCGCTTTGGTTTCCCATAAATTCCGCTGACTGGCCTGCACGGACACAATGCCCATGAGTTGCCCATCAATTTCACGCGAGGCCATCGCCAGAGAAATCTTGGCGGTGCCCGCATAACCGGAAATAGCTTCGACATTGAGGCCAAGAACATCCTTTGCTATGATCGCGAACGTGAGATTGGTGGAGCCTTGCTGGCTGGCGCCCAGGCGCGCCATCATTTTTCCTGAACGCAAATCTTCGGCAGTGCGCGCGGAATGATCAGAATTGATCAGCAGCATGAAAGCATCATTTTGATAGGATGAAAGCGACCCAAGCCACGTCAACGTCAATGGATCAAAATGGACATTGGGATCGCCCATGATGGCGAATTGGGGAATAGCGCGTTCCATTGTAGCGAATTCCGTCCCGTCGCGGGCTGCGGTGTTCGCTATTCTGTTGGCGCCGACCAGCCCACCACCGCCCGGTTGATTAACGACGACAACTGCGGGATTCCCGGGAACAAACCTGCCGATGTGACGAGCCAGAAGACGAGCGACAATATCGGTTCCGCCACCGGCGGATGAGCCAACTGTCAGCCGCAAGCTCTTTCCGGCATAAAAAGCGGCCACCTTTTCATTTGCCTGCGCCAGATTGCACGGGATGAGCATCATCAAAGCAAGAAGAACTCTGGTCATGAAAAACCTCCCCTTAATGGCGCTGTCAGATCTGCGCACATCCGCCTCGAATCAGGTTTCCAGCGCGCTGATCAGTTGGATCACATATCCTGCAGGATCCTCGAAGTAGGTATCCAGCTCGACAGACGTTCGCCCCTTGGCGATGGCGGCGCGATCCCCATGCTGGATACCGCACTTTTCCAACTGGGCCATCATGGCGTCCCAGCGTGTCGCAGGCAGGAAAAAGGCGAGATGCGGACCCGCTTCGAAACGCGAGAGCTTCATACCCTTCGGGCCGAAGGGAATCTGGGTCAAAACCAGTGCCTGCCCGCTGGGCATCAAGATGCGAGCCTCGGTTGCGCCCGATTGCGGGTCAACACCATATTCAGGGGTCGGCAGGCTGAAGGTGTCGCAGTAGAAACGTACTGAGGCCTCAAGATCTGGCGCCTCCAATTGAAGATAGCCGATTGCCGTCAATTGATCGTCTGGGGCGCGAGGATGGGCGGCCGTGGCGTTAGGCTTGACCGGCACATAGACAGCCAGGTTGTTGCCGGAGGGGTCGCAGAAGAAGAGCGATGACAGGGCGAAGGGTGACGCACCTTCTATCGGGCCATCGCAGATCATCCCGGCAGCTTTGATGCGGGCCGCAAGCGCGGCAAGACCCTCAGCGGTCGTCTCGAAGGAATAGGTCGGGGCGCCGCGCTTGTAGGGCGCGTCCGGCCTGTGCTCGGTTTGAAGATAGACGCCAATACGCTTTCCCGCCGCGACAAAGAAGGTATGCGGACGCATGCCATGAATGGTCTGATGCACATTCAGGCCATAGCGCATGGGGCCGCGCGCATTGTAGGCCTGTTGGGCGCCAAGGATGTTGATATAAAAGTCTTCGGCCTTCACAATGTCATCGACAGGAACCACGAAATGATCAAAATGTTCGACCAGATTAAGCATGATGAGGTTTCCTCTTTGGGGACAGAGCCAAGCTTTTTTTGCAGTTTAGCCTATGGGCGACAGACGCGCCACCAGTCCGACAGGTTTTTGCATGACACCCAGAAGTGACGCGAACTGGATTCTGGCGGCGCCGGTCGCACTGGCTTCGGCGGCGATTTTAGGTCTTCTGGCCTTCGTCGTCTGCATCAGTTTCGGGCGCATGGAAAATGGGCTCGTCGTTGAGTCCCTGACCCTTGTTAATTACATCAACCTGTTTGACGATCCACTGGCCGGATATGCGGCGCGCAATACGCTGGCCTTCGCGGCCTTGACCACACTGATCGCGGCCGGCTTCGGCCTGCCTCTGGCCTGGCTGGTCGAGCGCACGGATCTGCGTGGCAAGGCGATCTTGTCCGCCTTGCTCATCGTCGGTTTGCTCGTTCCAGGCTTCTTCACAGCCATGGGATGGGTGCTTTTGTTGCATCCCCGCATAGGTTTGTTCAACCAGATCATCATGGGGTGGCTTGGACTTTCAGCAGCGCCGCTTCCGATCAATACAGTGACGGGAATGGCTTGGGTCGAGGGACTGACACTGGCGCCGCTGTTCTTCCTGATGACGAGCGGAAGTTTCAGGTCAATGGACCCGGCGCTGGAGGAAGCCGCGCGGATGGCAGGCGCCTCGTCGCTACAGGTGGTGCGACGAATTCTTGCGCCCCTGCTTTTCCCCGCGACGCTGGCGGCCTGCATTTTCGTCTTCACCACAGCGCTCGGCGCCTTCGACGTGCCTGGGACCATAGGACTTTCGGGTCGTATCCTGACCTTCAGCACCTATCTCTATGTCAAGACAAGCGCCATCGAAGGCCTGCCCGATTATGGCGCGCCCGCCGCCTTCGGCGCCTGCATGCTCGTTTTTTCCGGGCTGGTTAGTCTCATTTACATGAATGTCCTGAAGCAGGCTCATCGCTACCAGATCGTCACCGGAAAGGCCTATCGGCCAAGGCTTGCTGCGCTCGGCCCCATCGCCTGGCTGGCATGGGGTTTCGCTGCGTTCTATGTGCTCTGTGCTTTTGTGTTGCCGCTTCTCCTGGTCGTTTGGGCCTCTCTGCTCCCATTCTACCAACCACCTTCTCTGCGGGCCCTATCGTCCATCTCCTTCGCAGCCTTTACGCGCGTACCATGGGAACTGGTGCTCCATGGGCTTAGAAACTCCCTCATCCTTGCGGTCATGGCGCCGACGCTGGCGCTCGCAGTCAGTATCGGATTTTCCTGGATCGTTCTACGCTCGCGCATGCGCGGGCGGCTCGCGCTGGATCTGATCGCCTTCCTTCCCCATGCGGTTCCAGGCCTCGTCTTCGCCCTAGGCGCCGTGCTTGTGGCACTCTTCGTCATGCCAGACTGGGCGCCGCTCTATGGCTCCCTCACCATCATCATCATTGTTTGCGCCATTGGCTGGGTGGCCTTCGGTACGCGGGTCGTCAACAGTTCCCTGATGCAAATTCACTCCGAACTTGAGGAGGCGGCGCTTGTGAGCGGCGCAGGACGGTTGACGGTCCTGCGCATGGTGCTTCTGCCGCTGATGTGGCCCGCGCTTGCGAGCGCCTGGGTCTGGCTGGCCCTGTTGGCCCTGCGCGAACTGACGCGCGCCATCATTTTGTCATCGGCTGGCAACACGACTTTACCTGTCATCACCTGGAGCCTTTGGAACGGTGGGCAGATCAATCAGGCGGCCGCCATCGTCATTGTGACCATGGTCCTTTTCGCGCCACTGCTTATTGTCTACTTTCGGCTCGCTGCGCGCAGCCGCGCCCTGTAGGCTTGAACTTATTTCTTCAAGCCCTGCTGCATCGCCTGAAACATCTGCCCCTGCAGTTTCAGCATCTCCGGCTGATCGGCTTCCAACTGGGTCTGGTCAATGAACTTGACCCCGCGCGCCCGGTATTTTTCCATTTCCGGGGCAATTTTCGAACCTGGGAGCCGCCAATAGTCGGTGCCATCTGTCTCCCAGACGAAGTCCTGTCCCTCCCTGGTCAGCATGAAGGTGACGAACAATCTCGCTGCATTGGGATGCGCCGAATTCTTGGGAATGCCAAGCGGCCAGACCGCAACGCCTCCCGCCTCCTGCGGAATGACGTGCCCGAGCGGCGCACCAGCTCGTTGACCCTTGCGCGCTTCGTAGTCTCCGCAGTCCGGAAAGAAAACCAGGAACTCCCCGGAACTGATGCGCTCGGACGAACCGCAGCGGATCTGCCCGTCCGCTTGTGCGCCGAACTGACGAAAAAACTCAACCGCCCCCTCTGGTCCAAGCGCCTCGGGTAACGCAAGATAGGCCATAAACGTGGTGGACACCCGCGCGCCAATCTTGCCCTTCCATTCAGGCTTTAGAAGATCCTTGAGGCTTTTGGGCGCCTTGTCAGGCGCTATCATCGCCGTGTTGTAGGTCATCCCGATCAGGAGTGTGGTGAAGGCTACGCCTCTTTTCCCGAATTTCATGGCCTCCGCCGGGAGATCCGGCAGATAATCGCGCCAGTCGACCTCTTCAAACAATTGGGCATTATCGTTTGTCATGGAGGTAAAGAAAATGTCAGTGGATGATGGTCTGCCCGCCGCAGCCTCCTGGGCGATGCGCGCCGCCATTTCGGGGCCGGATGGCCCCGGCGCGAAGGTGAATTTCAGACTTAATCCATATTTTTGGTTGATCATGTTCTGCAGGCGCACGGCGCCCTTCGCCCCATCTAGCGCACTGCCATAAGATAGGGTCAACGCCCCTTCCTTCCTCGCACCTTCGATCACCAGGCGCAGCGCCGGAGTAAAAGATCTCTCGGCAGCGGGCCCGTTCTGCGCGATGGCTGTGGTGGTAAGGCAAATAGCGCCCGCGAGCGCCGCCACAACGATACGAGATCTGTCCAGCATGCCACCAACCTCCCCAGGATCGAGGCGCCACGTGGCCAATCGCTTGGCTGCGAGCGCTCCGAATAGTCTGCCGCTTTAGCGGTCTGACGTTCAATCATGGCCCATTACGGACTGTTGCGCCGTTTAGAGCTCATTAAGACGCATGAGTTCACTCATTTTTTAAGCCGGTGACGCCGCGGTTGCAAGTCCAAACGACGGGAGCATCTTCCACTCCGCCGGGTCGCACGCCCCATGACCTTCGCCATTTGCGCATCTGGACGCGGGGCAACGTGGTTGCCACGGCCCCACCTTCCACCTTGCCTTTCCACTTCAGGATTGTCTTGTCGCCGAGCTTACGCAGCGCCTTGGCGGAGTTGGGAACTATCAAGCGCGCAACCATCGAAACCCTTCGCTTGCGGCAACAACAGAAAGCCGAGTAAACTACATGCGTCGTCGAAAAGAGCTTCTCGTCTTGCATCCAAATCTCTGATAATGTTCGCATTGCCACCAAAACAGCGCCTCTGCGCCCAAAGGATCGATCCATGTTGACGCGCGCGCTTGTCACTATCACCCTCGCCCTGACCGCAGCCTCGTCGGCGCATGCGCAGGACGCGGTGTCCAATTTCTACAAGGGGCGACAACTGACGGTGATAATCCCGTCTTCGGTCGGTGGCGGCTATGATCTTTACGGGCGGCTCGTCGCGCGCCACATCGGAAAGCATCTGCCTGGCAATCCCAATGTGGTCGCGTCCAATATGGCGGGAGCTGCGGGCGTCGTCGCCGCGCAATATGTCTATGCGGCGGGCGCCAAAGACGGCAGCGTGCTTGGCCTTGTCTATCCCAACGCGATCCTGGAGCCGCTGACCGGTGATCGGGGCAACGTGCGCTATGATTCAAAGCGCTTCGCCTATATCGGCAGCGCCAATGCGGAAGTCTTCGTCTGCTATGTCTCGACCAAATCGGGCGTGAACGCTTTCGCCGACGTGTTCGCGCGCGAAGTGGTGCTCGGCGCCTCTGGCGCGGGAGCGCCGTCGAGCGAATACACGGCCATGTACAACAACCTTCTGGGCGCGAAAATCAAAGTTGTCGCAGGGTATCCCGGCATCAATGAAATCGGGCTCGCCATCGAAAAGCGTGAGATCGACGGTACCTGCGGATCCAGTTGGGCGACGCTGACCACAGGGCGGCCCAACTGGCTGCGGGACGATGTGGTGCGCGTCATCGCCCAGGAAAATCTGGCCGCCCATCCTGACATCGTTAAACTCGGCGCGCCCCTCACGCTTTCCTTCGCCAAAACGCCCGAGCAAAGGCAGGTGATGGAATTCGTCTACTCCCTCGCCGATTTCGGCCGACCGTTCCTGATGGCGCCCGAAACCCCGAAAGACCGGGTGGACGCCATGCGCAAGGCCTTTTCGGCCATGCTCGTCGACCGGGAATTTCTGGAAGACGCCGCTAGAATGAAGATGGAAATTGTCAACCCGATGGACGGTGCGACGCTGCAATCGACCGTCGACAAACTGATGGCGACCCCTGCAGATGTGGTGGATCGGGTGAAAAAGGCGACAGGCGCCGGGGCGGGGAAGTAGGGGAAGCAAAGGGGGGATCCCTTGGGGATCCTCATCCCTTCTTTCTATCCGTTGAAGATTTTAGCGATTGCATCTCTACTTTTTTCAAATGGGATTCTAGCAAAAATCACGCGATGACGGTGGCGCTCGGTACTCCTTAAGCTTCCGGATCAATTACCCGTGAAAGAAATTTTGAACCATTCAGTTTACCGAAACGGAAGGTGCGTTTAGTGCTTGCCCGTTCACTTTTCTCTGGAATCCAAAACCCAGCCGGGCTTGTTTTTGGCTTTCCGCACACGCACACTTAATAAGACATCTCATCAGACTTGGAGTATAATTTTCTATCACAAAGTTACAGTGGCGCTGATGATACTGGGAACTGATAAGCAACAATAGCATCAGGGCTCCACTTAGGGGATTGCTTGCGAAAGATCAGCCTTTTAAAAAAGCTGATCTTATTCGTTCGACGCCAAATCGATCCCTAAGGAGATTAATGGGCAATTTTCATGCAGGCGCCAGTTTTCTCAGTCATCAATTGTGACATATTGATCGGGCTCGCCCCAATTCCAATTTCAACGGATTTACAGCCAGCCCTGAGCGGTGAATGCGGCGAGATCAACGCCCGGCGGCGCATACCATCCGGTAGCGGCGTAGCGAGCCCCCAGCCTCTTTGCGACCTCCTTATTGCCATAGGGAATGCGGAGTGGAGTATTAGCCGTCGTTGATCCGGGTTCATCATTTGATGGAGCCGTTAAAATCGGAGCCTCAGCCGCCGTCAGCTTACGCTTTCGCCTGGTCAGATTCGCGGAACTTTCAACACCCGGTTTCAGCGATTTGCCGCCGGCCTTGGCGCGAGCTTTGGCTGTCCGTGCACGCGGACCGTGCTCCATTCCCTCGGACGAGCTTTCGGATGGCGCCTGCGCCCCAACAGCGGAGTCTGCTGATTTTCGTGGTGCGTGCTGCTCGAGAAACGCCCGACATATAGGAGCCGACGTCGCATAATTCTTCGGCAGGCTGACGCGCTTCTGCCGGGAGATGCTGACCGCATAGCGCTTCATGGCAGGCGTTGGCGGGCGCACCCCACCTGCGCCTCCCGAAGACGGCCCAAGCAAGCCGGAGCCCTTGCCATGGGGCGCGTTCCTGAGCTTTCCGATGATGCGCTCCGCCACATCACAAACGGCGTCAACGGCGCTCATCATCGCCTGCTTGCCAACCACAACGTCATCGAGGAGACATTCAAGCTGCGCTGTGACCCCAGGATCGACCAGCGCCGGGTCGGCTTCCTGAAGGATGGCGAACAATTTCAGCCCGACCTCCGTGGGGACGATATTCTTGCCCTGCGCCACCAAAAAACCCTGTCGCTTCAGACCGGCGATGATTTCCGCCCGGGTCGCAGGCGTGCCTATCCCTTTGGCCTCCTTCAGACGGTCGCGCAGGGCCTCTTCCTCCACAAAGCGCCAGGCGTTCTGCATCGCCTCAATCAGGCCGCCTTCATTGTAACGCGGCGGCGGGCGCGTCTCCTTGGCTTCGACCATAGGATTTTGCAGGTCGGCGCTTTCCCCATGCCGCATCCCCGGCAGAAGTTGCGCATCATCGCCCTTTTCATCGGCTGGGGTCCATTCAGGGAATGCCGCGCGCCAACCAAGATCAATGGGTTGCCGACCCGAAGCCTTGAACACAAACCCGGCGACGTCCAGCGTCGCTGTCGTCTGCCGATAACGAAAATCCGGCATGACCGACGCGAGATAGGCTCTGGCGATCACATCGAACAGTTTCTTTTCGTCAAGCGAAAGCCTTGGCCAGACCTCGCGCAAGCGGTCGATCATGTTCACGTTGGGAATGACGGCGTGATGGCTGGCGCCCTCCAGGCCCTTGTCATGGAACGCCCCATGGGCGCCCCTGCGAATCACGGGCGGCGTGGGCACGGGTATCTCCTTGAAGGATTGCCCCACCTGAAGGCCCGCGATGATCCTGGGCGCATCCGGAATCAGGTTTTCGGGAAGATAGCGCACCTCGGCGCGAGGGTAGGTGATGATCTTCTTGCCCTGTCCGTCATAAAGTTCCTGAGCGACCTCAAGCGTCTTCGCCGCCGACCAACCAAACCTGGTGGAGCAGAGCTTCTGCAGGGAGGGGAGATCATGCAGCTTGGGCGGCCCCTGCTTCTTGTCGTCGACTCGTATGCTCAGGGCGCCCCTGAACCCCTCAGCGGCCTTGGCGATGAAATCGGCCTCCTCGCGCTTGAAGATCCGTTCCTGCGGGGCGTAGCGCATCTTGAATTCACCGGCCTCAACCTTTGCGGTGGCGACCACCTCGAAATAGGACACCGGGACGAAGTCGCGAATTTCCAACTCGCGCTTGCACACAATCGCCAGTGTGGGCGTCTTGACGCGGCCGACCCCGATGACGCCGCGAGCGCCCTGCCCAAGGATCACGGTCGCAGAGCGAGTAAGGGACAGGTTGTAAATCTGATCCGCCTGTCGACGCGCAACTGCTGCGGCATAAAGATGGGAATAATCCGAATTCGGCTTCGCACACACGAAGGCTTCACGAATGGTTTGAGGATCCTGCGCGGTGAACAAGACCCGCCTGACCTCGCCACCATACCTGTAATGTTCCAGTATCTCCTGGCCGATGAGCTGCCCCTCCCGGTCGCAATCCGTGGCCAGCCAAACGACTTTCGCTGTCCGCAGAGCTTCGCGGATCGCCCGAAGCTTGGCCGCCTTATTCCCGCCATCCGCAGGTTTCGTGGCGTAGAGCCCATCCGGACGCAGCAAGATCGGCGACCAGCGCTTCCACTCGGGGACCGCGTCCTCAGGTTCCTCCAGATCCAGCAAATGGCCTTCGGCGGGCAGTATGTCGCCATATCTGGCCCCGACAGCGGCCCTGACGTCCTTCGCCTGGCTGGTTTTTTCGGTGATGACGATTTGATCCGCCATGAAAGACCTGCGTTTGGAGACCAATACTGGACCTGAGCCGTTTACGAACATAACAAGAACAAAATCCATATTCAAGCCGCTATTTCAGGTTTCGATGACGGCCGCGCCAGCGCTCTGTCGCCAAACCACAATGGGGTGAGCTTGAGCGCAGATACCGTTCAGGAAGACGGACTGAATGGCTATAAAGCACCGTATGAATTTTCATATGGTCTCCCCTCTGTCCGAGATCTGTAAATCGCGCTATCGTTTGTATTGAGTAAGAGCATGAATGACGCAGCCAGCTTTGGTTGGGCGGGCAGGCTTCATTCATGATCCCTTCTTTTTGTAGGCGTTTTGTGCAGGGGTGTTGAATTGAACGGTCCACTGACTTGGATCTCTGATACGGCCGCCCCCAGTGCCGAAGGGCGGCGCGGCGACGATGTCCAATTCACCATCGCCACACTTGTCAGCGATGGAGCACAATATGAAGAGATGCTTCGCTCTTTTCAAAATGGTGGCTTTATTGAGGGCTGCGAATATCTAGCGCTTGATAACCGGGTCAGGAACCGCTTCGAGGCCTATGCCGGCATTCGCATGATTCTGGAGCACGCGCTGGGCCGCCACGTGATCGTCTGCCACCAAGATATTCGACTGATCACGGATGGGCGCCGCGAGCTTCTGGGCCGCCTAGAGGAACTGGATCTCCTGGACCCACTCTGGGCCATTGTCGGGAATGCCGGCGGCACAGGTCAAGGCATAGCAAAGCGGATCAGCGATCCGCATGGCGAAGATCAGCACAGCGGCGACCTTCCCCAGCGCACACTGTCCCTTGATGAGAATTTTCTCGTGATCAAACGCGGCGCCATGATCGCGCCTTCTGCGGATCTTGCCGGATTTCACCTCTATGGAACAGACCTATGCCTGCAGGCACGCATGCGGGGGCATAGCGCCTATGTCATTGATTATCATCTGCGCCATCTGGGGCGAGGCACCATTGGGCGGGATTATTACCTTTGCCTTGAAGCACTCGAAGACAAATATGCCCGTGTTCTAAAGCCAGGAATGATCAAGACCACCTGTCTGGCCCCCACGATCACCGCTTCACCCTGGCGGTTGGCGCTGGCACGACTTGGCAGGCTACGCAAGAAGCTCAAAAAGCTGCGAACCGAGCGGTTGGTAAAAACGGCAGGGCGACATGTTTGAAGCCTGCCCTCCCGCAGATATTGGGCGGCGCCGTCGAAAGTGGCGCGCATTGTCTGTTTCCGCTTGGGAAATTTTCAGAAACAGCGCATCGGCGCCGCGGGGGCACACGTCACCCGAAACGGATAACTGTCGATATCGCGATGCGAGATCCTCTTGAGCCATCAGCCAAAGACGACGGGCTGGGACCACTTCATTCCAGCCCTTCCTTCACAATAGCACGCAAACCATTACGATGGGCCAGAAATCCCGCCACAGTACCTGCATACCGTTCCTTGCGCTTGCGATTGAATAAAGCCGCAGCAAACAACCACTTGAAACCAGAACGCAGCACGGCCGGCCACGGGTTATCCGCCAGCCGCCACTTTTGGGCGACATAAAGTCTCGACCACGCCAGATGGAAGCGGGCCTTGTAAATGCGCCCAGGCCCAGGCGCGCTGGAAGCGCCTCGCTCATGGCGCGCAACGGCGCCATGCACATGAACGAGAGAATGCCCTGCCTCGATGACCCGCCGACACAGATCGTCATCCTCATAGAAAAGAAAAATTTCAGGATCAAAGCCGCCGATTTCGAGGATCACCTCGCGGCGAACAAGCAGGCAGGCGCCCGAAAGAAAGGGTGCGCAACAATCGCCTGAAGGCGCACATTTAACCCCTGTCTCATTCTTCAGATAAGGTGAAAGCAATGACCGATTGGCGAAGAACACACGACCATCGGGCTCCACGATCCGCGGCGCCAGAATCGCCGCATCCGGATAAAGCTCCGCCGCCTCCAGGAGGCGCTCAATGGCGCCAGGGTCGAGCGTTATGTCCGGATTGACGAGCAATGCAAACGCGCTTTTAGCGGCTCGCATTCCTTTATTCATGGCACGCCCGAAGCCCTCATTGCGGGGGTTCGGCAGCACGCACGTGCGATGCACTTTGCCAATGGCGATCGAATCATCGCAAGAGGCATTATCGACAAGGATTGTGGAGACGCCTTCAGCAGCAAGCGAGGCTAAGCATTTGTGAAGAACAGCAGCGCTGTCATAGGACACCACGATCGCGGAAATATCACTTGCGGCAAAACGCATCAGAGCGCCCAATTGTTCAAAGTCAAAGACGCCATCATCCTCAATTCAACAATCCTGGTTAGGTGACGAGAGAACAATCAGAGGGCTCACTTCCCGAAAGGGCCTCGCTTCGTGATGCGCATAAGGCCGAAACATTGTGAACCACTCAGGATTTTTTTAGCATACACCTCAAATAGTGCAAAATTTTACATGATCTTCACTGCAAGCCTTTTCAATCCAATCAACCAAAGATCTCACCACGATCCGGGATCCTTGGAATCGCAAGGCGCCTTGCGAGGAACCAAAGGGAAAACACCTGCGAGAAAAAACCGCGGGGTGCGGAGCCACTGGGAGCGAAAGGCGCTTCAGGCGCACAATCAACACGGCGACTATCAATGCCTGGCGCGGGATTGCGCAAGCTCCGCCTTGCCAAAAACTGCAGCGAACCGCGCCAGCGTAACAGGGACTTGCAACTGATCTCATCAAAGTGTTAAAAATATCAGGAATTCTTTCGCTGGGCGCACCAGCGTAAATGTGTCGTAACACAAACGCAATCAAATATGGAACTCCGCAGCGGAACGCCAGAGGAATAATATCTGTGTCAGATTTCCATACTTGCTGGATTTGCGAAAGCATCGAGACAAAACTGCTGCGCAGGGGAATATCCCAGGTGGTTACTGCGGACGAGTTGAAAATTACGGACGCTGACTACGGGAGAACCCTCGACATTTATGAGTGCTCCGCTTGCAAATTTCAATTTTGCCCAGAAACTCTTGAGATGGCGACTATTTATGAAGGCTTGGAAGACAAAGAATACGAGGACACAAGAGAACCTCGCTTGCGGCAGGCCGATAGGCTTCTTGCTGAATTTCCAGATACCGCATCCGCCAAGGGATCGCTGCTCGATATTGGAGCGGGAAGCGGTATTTTGCTTGAGGCGGCCAAGCAAGTGGGCTTGAAAGTTCGCGGAATTGAACCCTCGCATTGGCTGATTGAACAAGCAAGAGAACGAGGGCTGAATATAGATCAGGGAATTTTGGATAGGAACAGTTACACGGAAAAATTTGATCTCATTACGATAATCGATGTCATCGAACATGTGCAGGATCCCGTGTCATTGCTTGAAAATGCCCGAGATCTGCTTGCTGATAAAGGATACTTGATGGTGGTGACGCCCGATCGCGGCTCTGTCCTGGCACGCGTCATGGGGTTTTCATGGTGGCACTACCGCGTCGCCCATATCGGTTATTTCGATGCGAAGACCTTGCGACTGGCTTGCCAACGAAGTGGCCTGGAAATTGTTGGCGAATTCAGGCCCAAGTGGTTTTTTACGCTCAGTTACATCCTGCAAAGACTGAAAGCATATTTGCCTGTCCCTGAATTCGTAATAAAAAACAAGCTACTGCGCCATAGGATTGTCCCGCTCAATCTATTCGATTCGCTTGGCTTCATTCTGCGCAAAGCCAAGTAATCACCCGATCGGGAGCGGTCACCCTGATTGCCGAAGCTCAATTGCCAACTCCGATTGACGATAAAGGGCGAGCGAATTCAATCGGCAATCTGGATCCGCAAGAATATGGTGAGGATCACCAAATTCTTGCGTGCGAAAAGCTCCACCAACGACATTCTGGATACACTCGATAAAAACCAGACGTGGGATGTTCATTTACTGATAAATTCAGCAATCATGTCCTCGGACGACCGTGTGAATTTAACCAGGTTTTCCGGGGACACGAAATTCTCATGGAGCTTGGCAAGCGCATCGGTAATGGGCGCCATGTCAGCTCTGGTGGCAACATCCTTGTGGGTTGGGAAATAACCCGCTTCGGCCAGAATCGTCTGGCCTTCGCGAGACAGGATAAAATCGACGAGCAGCATTGCAGCATGCGGATGCTTGATACCCTTTGGCACAATCATGGTTCCAACCGTAGATGCTACGGGATCCATCAGGATCGAACCTGCCGGGGCGCCCTTGGCCTGGCTGATGAGCGGATGATGGGCAAAGATATTCAGTCCGAAGGAGACCTCGCCGGATATCACGCGATCAACAAGGCTGCGAGCGCTCGATCCGCTGAGCGAGGCCACCTTCTGATCACCAAGCTGGCGCAGATAATCCCGGGTGCGATCCTCTCCCCACGACATCCGTAAATTGGTTACAAAAAGATCCGCCCCGGTGGTGCTGCCCGCATGCCAGGCCAAACGACCCTTCCAGCGAGGATCCAGGAGATCCTGGTATGTCTTGGGCACATCAGCGCCGGAGGTCAGCTTCGTGTTGTAAGCCGTCCCAAAGAAACTGCGGCGGGTCGCCGTCCAGATTTTGTTCGGATCATGGTAGGCGACCGGAATGCCTTCAATGGCTGGCGTCACATAGGGTTGCCCAAGGCCTGCCTGAACGATCGACTCCCCGACGCCGGTACCCTCAACAACATCCGCTACGACCTTGCCCGCCCGTGCCTCAGCAGACAACTTTGTGAAGATACCAGCAGACTCCGCTCGCCAATAGGTCAGCTTGATGAATGGGTATTTCTTCATGAAGGCTTCGGAGACAGGACGCAGCGCCTGATTAACGATCATGGCCGAGTAGAAAACCACCTCGCCCTCCGCACGGGCGCCATTCACCAGAACCTCCTGGCGATCAGCCCCCCCATAGGTGAGGGGATCATCACCGGCCGTCGCCTTCGAAGGTCCGAAAGCGAAGGGCATGGCTAGAGACAGTGCAATCACCAAGGCGTTGAACTTTTTCACCTCGTCCTCCAGGTTCGATCGCCCTCTGCTTTGCGACTTGTTCGCGTGGGGCACATGCTGATACAAATTTAAGCCACAGAGTTTGCTTCTTGTCACCCATTTATGGATGTTATGGCCTGACGCCAGCAAGAAAGCCGCCAGAAGGGATAACAAATGAGCAACGAATCGGGCGATCCGCGTTACGGAATCGATCCCTACCTCGATTGGGTGCATGCTGAAGGCATGCCTGTGGTGGACGGAGATTACGCCATTGACCTCTTTGAGGTGGAGACCGGACACTGGGCGCGTGTCGGATGCAACGGCGCCGCCGTCCATCTGAAAGGCCGGGGCGATTTTTGCAACATGTTCCTGTTCGATATAGCGCCCGGTCGCTCCACAGCGCCCATGCGGCATCTCTATGAGGACATTTATTACGTCCTGGAGGGTCACGGCAGCACCCAGATCGAAATGCCGGACGGAAGCAAGCGCACCTTTGAATGGTCGCCTAAATCGATGTTTTCAATTCCCATGAACATGCCCCACCGACATTTCAATGCCGGCGGCAGGGACCGCGTGCTCATTGTCAGCACGACCAATATGCCCCTCATAATGAACACCTTCCATAACGAGGCCTTCATTTTCAACAATCCGTTCAATTTTCAGGACCGCGCGGGGAAGGAAAGCTATTACACCGGTGAGGGCGACTTCATCCCCATTCGTGCGGGCAATCATCTCTGGGAGACGAATTTTGTGCCCGACATGGCCAATATCAAGTTGCACGAATATGGAGACCGCGGCGGCGGCTCAAGCAATATAAAGTTCGTTCTCGCCGATGGAATCATGTCCGGCCACATGTCGGAAATGCCCGCTGGAACCTATAAAAAGGCGCATAGGCATGGTCCGGGAACGCATGTGATCTGCGTCACCGGCCATGGATATTCTCTCCTTTGGTATGAAGGCGACAAGGATTTCACTCGCATCGAATGGCGCCACGGCGTTGTGTTTCCCCCCTGCCAGAGCCAGATCCATCAACATTTCAATACGAGCCAAGAGCCAGCGCGTTACCTGGCCATGGGCATCGGCAATGTGCGCTACCCCTTCACGACACAAAAGCGCCAGACGATGATTGGCGAAAAGGGCAAAAAACAACGATCTTCCATGAGCATGAAGGAAGGCGGCCACCAAATCGAATTCGAGGATCAGGATCCGCGCATCCACGCACTCTGGCTGGAGGAGATGGAAAAGGCCGGGATTGAGCCCAAGATGGCGAAATATATGTCTGCCTGACCCCGCAAGCCTGTTTTCAAATCCACAGCCATCTCGTGCCTTGAGCGCATGATGACGCCATGATCGCTATCATTGTCGCCCAGTTGCGCAAAGCAACCGGGCGACAATCCAAAGCGCAAGGCTCAAACGGCAACAATTGCGAACAAACTGAATATCGCTTGCATAGATCCCTGGCTGCATTTGACAGGGCGCCGCCCATGGCGCCAACATCTGTTCACGCGGCGCAAAGACCGCGCGAAAGGGAGACTATGATGTCCGCTCTACGCCGATTCCTGAGCGCCGCTGTTCTGCTATGCGCGGCCGCAACGCCAGTGAGCGCCCAGCAAACGCCCCTGCCTTCCTGGGTCATGCCTGAAATTCTCGCTGCGGCGAGGGCGGAGGGCGAGCTCACCATCTATTCCTCGACCAATGAACAGGAGGCGCTCCCGCTTCTGAAAATGTTTCAGGATGTGACAGGAGTGAAAATCAATTTCATCCGTGGCGCCGAGGGGGCGCTCACCTCCCGCATTATGACCGAAACCCGGGCAGGCCAATCCTCCTGGGACATCGTGACCTCGACCGTGGTAAGCCGCCTGCCGCCGGCTCTGACGAAACAATACGATCCACCGGAGGCCCGGAATCTGCGCCCTGAAGCGCGCGACCCTGACCGGCGGTGGTATGGGGTCTACGCCGCTTACAATGCGCCCGCCTATAATACCGCACTGGTGAAACCGGAGGACCTGCCTAAAACCTACGAGGAATTTCTGACAAAGACACAATGGTCGGGCAGGGTCGCCATGGATACCAGCGATCGGGAATGGATGGTCGGTATTTTCCGCCACTTTGGCGAGCAAAAGGGGCGGAAGCTTCTGGATGACCTGGTGCGTGTGCTCAATCCTGTCGTTGTTGACGGCCATCTCGCTTTGGCGCGCGCCATGGCGGCGGGCGAATATATGGTGACGCTGTCCAACTACACGATGCTGACGAGCAACATGCAACTGTCGGGCGCTCCGCTGGAATTCTTCCCGCTCGACCCCGTCTCCATGTTCATTTCACAAGTGGGCCTTAATCCGAAGGCGCCCCATCCCAATACAGCCTTGCTAGCCGCCAATTTCATGATCAGCCGCGAGGCCCAGCAATTCGCCGCGACAACCGGGCGACTGCCGACGCGTGACGATGTCGAGCCTACCCCCAAGGACGCCTTTGTGCGCCTGCGCTCGAAGACCGTCATACCCGTCCTGCTCAACGGCGAAGAGTCCCGCTCGACGCAGAAAATCTACGACGACATATTCAAGAAGCGATGATGCGAAGGGCGAACAAGAAATGACGCGACGGCAAGCTTTTGATGCGCTTGTGATCCCTATCTAACGTAAGCGCGAGTTGGCGAGTTACTTTGTTGACGGGGCACCTCACGACGATCATGTCAACACATCCATCTCTTCCCATGATGATTTTCAATTCGTTTTACGCGCGAAAGCGGCCTCCAGATATTGCAAATCCACAAAGGTCTCCGCAGGCGGAATCGGGTCCTTGACCACGCCACCATCCTTCAGGAACCGGATCACTTGCTCCACCCCTTTGAGGTTAATCTCACCCCTGAACGGCAACACGTTCTTTTCAGGGTTGAAAAAGAGATCAAGGGTTGAAAGTGAAGTGTCTTCGGAGGAACCCCACCAGTCTTTCATCAAGACAGCTATACGGCCGCGGTTTTTCGGATCGCGAATAAACGCAAAGGAATCTCCCATCGCGCGGAGGTAGCGCTCCAGCACTTCCTTGTTGCCCGCAGCCCACGATTTCCGCGCCGCCGTGACTGTATAGACAAAATCAGGAACGGCTTCATTGGATGAGCCGAGCAAGATAAACCCCTGCCTCAAGGCATGAAAGTCCTGCGGTTGTCCCAACGGGACTGCATCGCAGTCGCCGCGCATCAGGCATTGGAAGCGTCCGGGCGTTCCCTCGATGACATTGATATCGAGATCGCTTTGTTTAACGCCATGCTTTTCGAACAAGGCCATGGTGGCGAGAGACACAGCTCCGTTCATATCCGCCATGCCAACACGACGCCCCTTCAGATCTGATATGCTCTTGTACCAGGGTTTGGCCACCAGACTGTAAATCGGATTGTTGAACTCAGCCATGATGGCGACCGTATCGGCGCCGCGAACGGCGGCAGTAATCAGGAATGACGTCGCCACATGGGCAACATCCGCCAAGTCTTCTTCAAGCGCGATGATGCTCGACTCGGCGCCTCCCACAATCGGAATCATCGTCAAGTCCAAACCATTTGCTTTATAGAAACCTTCTTTGTCAGCAATGCGCATTGGAAGCGAGAATATGCTGCGCCAGGTCGAGGCGGTCTGCGCATATCGCAACGGCAAGACATCTTGCGCATGACCAGGATTTCCAAAAACAAAGCACCAAAGAAGAGCGCTCGTGAACAGGGTCCGATGAACAAATACAGCCATGGAATAGCCTAACGTGTTTTTTCAAGGAGGCAGATCACCTCGATCGGAGATCGCGGATCTGGACCTGTTGGCTGACGACTGATTGCATAGGGCTTGTACCCTTCCATGCTGCATGCGATTTCGATCTCGTTGGGATCGATGCTCTTATCGAACCCCTTGATATTGAAATGCCCCTGATCATCGGCGCGCATGAAGACGCTTGAGTTATAGGCCGCCATTGTGACTGACACTTTCGCATCTGCGATTGGCCCTCCATTCTTGTCTTTCACATCGCCAATGAATGGAGGCCCCGAATCATCATCATGGTCATCGGTCTCGTCAAAAGACCCTCCGCCAGCGATCGCCTGAAAGCTGTGCACAGCAATCAAGCCGGTCGCCAGACCAATCCAAAACATCGTCCGAAGCAGCAAAAGGCGCATATCGATCTTCCTCGAACAGTTTTTGACCGATCTCATTTGAAGCCAAACCATGTGCGTTCGATATAGAGAAGGAAGAGAGTGAGCAGAACAGGAACAACCCAAACCCAGCCAGACCAAACGCGCTTATCAAGCCTCTGCGGAACGAAAAGCGCAAAGACGCCTGCCCCGGTTCCCGCCACGAAAGCCGTGGTCAACCAACTGAACCAATACAATCCCGGGCCACCTCGCCCGAGGTCGGGAATTCCCATGTACCAATCGCCTGACCTTGGCGCGTAAGTGAACAAAGTGAGGTTCGGATGCAGATACATGGATGCGAGATAGATGATCATGAACGCAACCGAAAAGGCCGGACAAGCGCGTGACAGGCTCATCTCACACTCCTCTGATATTGTTTAGAACGTGCCCCACAAGGAAGCCGGCCCAGATAAAGACTGTCATCAACAAGACGATGAGCTTTCGCGTCCACCCATGTCCGGGATCAAGAGGCTGGCGCCAGAAATACCAGTAGGCCGGCAAAAGCCCCAAGGCAAAACTGACGAGATGCTCCTTGACCTCGAAGGATCCGACTGCAGCCCCCATACGAAGGTTCTCCATAAAGACTCGGGCGCCAATGCGATAGGTTGGGTAGCCCACGGCGCCAAGCGCAAAAGTCAGCAGAAAAAGAATGATGATGGCGTTGGTGTAACTGGCAGCCTTCACCGCCCGAACCCGTCCAACGAAATTGGGGTCGGGTAATCTGGAGGGTATCCAGAGCGCAATAGCCTGATGGGTGATTGCGCCAAGAAGCAAAATCGCGAGAAGGCCGTGCATGACAAAAAGAAACGTCATCATCCCAATACCTCCCACGAATTTTTTGGATTATTCTGAAGGGGGCGAGCCTGCTCGACCCGCCATTCTAAAAAGGTAACATGCGTCATTCATCTCAAGCAAGTGGCTCGACTTTCACGATGGATCCACCGTGATCGGGACCAACCTACAAAGTCTGCTTCTGGCCAACTTCTTCAATGAACACTCGCCTGATGTTTGTCTTGCGTGGCGACAAGCAATCCACGACATCGTCGGACTTCGATCCCACTCAGCGCCAAAGGCCTGCGTGCAACTGCAATGTGCTTGAGCAGATCAAGACCGATCAGGACAGTCGTATGGCCCGCCTTGACGGGAGACAGGCGTGCAGGCCTTCCCCGCCTTGGCGGAGGCGCCTTGAAATCACCGGTGTCCGGCAGCTTCAGCATTGATCTCGACCGCATTGACAAGCCCAGCAGCGACTGCCTAAAATCCAAAACAATAAACATTTTTCCGCAATTTGGGAAAATTTGAATCATGCTTACCTCCCGCTCGATTCACTGTCGGGCAACGGAGTTTCGATCGCATCGAAGAGAACGACGCCCCGAAAACGGGGGCGCGTCACGGGATCTGGAGACGCTCGAATGTCATATGCCGTCGCCGTCGATATTGGCGGGACTTTCACCGATCTTGTAGGCTATGATCATGATACCCGCCGCGTCGTTTATACGAAGAGCGCGACGACCTATGGGAACTTCGTCGAGGGCATTCTCGATTGCTTCGAGAAGGCCGGCCTCACGCCTGACCAGGCGCATCACATCAACCACGGCACCACTCTGGTCATCAACGCCTATATCCAGCGGCGTGGAGCCAGGGCTGCCCTTGTGACGACAAAGGGTTTTCGCGACATTCTGGAAATCGCGCGCGGCAACAGGCCGGATCCTTTCGATCTCCATTACAGGCGAGACGAACCGCTCATTCCCCGTTCGCTGCGCTTTGAAACGCCCGAGCGTATCGACACCTTCGGGAAGGTTATCGAACCTCTCGATCTTGCGGCTCTCGACACGCTGGCCGATGAATTGCGTGCGGCGGGTGTGGAGTCCGTCGCCATCTTCTTCATGAACTCCTACGCAAACCCAGAGCATGAGGAGGTTGCGGCCGCGCGGCTGCGCGAGCGACTGCCAGGCGTCTATATCACCCACAGCACAGATCTCACGCGCGAATGGTATGAATATGAGCGCACCTCCACGGTAGCCGCCAACGCCTATGTAGGCCCGCAGGTAAACACTTATATCCGCAGGCTCGAGGAGGATATGAAGCAGCGCGGCTTTGAAGGCCCGCTTTTCATGATGGGCTCGAATGGTGGTTTGCTGTCTGTCGAGCGCACCTGTCGCCAGCCCGTGAGCCTTGTTGAATCCGGTCCGATCGGGGGCTGCATCGGGGCCGGCGCTTACGCCGAAGAACTCGACTTCAAGAATGTGGTGGCCTTCGATATGGGCGGCACTACCGCCAAATGCGCCCTGGTTGAAAATGGGCGGTTCAATGTCGAGTCCATTTATTACGCCAATGGCTATGTCCAGGGCTTTCCCATCAAGTCGCCAGTCATCGATATCGTCGAGGTGGGCTCCGGGGGTGGATCTGTCGCCTGGATCGACGGGCAAAATCGCCTGCATGTGGGCCCGCGCAGCGCGGGTTCGACGCCAGGCCCCGTCTGCTATCGACGGGGAGGCGTGGAGGCGACTGTGACCGACGCGAATCTCGTTCTGGGGCGATTGAACCCCGATAGCTTTCTTGGCGGTCAATTGACCCTCGATACCCAGGGCGCGAGAAACGCCATTCGCAGGCTCGCCGAGCCTCTCGGATTTGAAGGCGAAGAGGGCGTCCTGCGCACCGCCGATGGGATTCTGGCGCTGGCGACTGTCACCATGGCAGGCGCCATCCGTCAGGTGTCCGTCGAGCATGGCCTTGATCCGCGCGACTTCGTGCTCTTCAGCTATGGCGGGGGCGGCCCCTTGCATGGCGCGGCTCTGGCCCGCGAACTCTCCATCCCCATGCTGGTGATCCCGCCTGCCCCCGGCAACTTCTCGGCCATCGGCATGTTGCTGGCGGATGCGCGCATCGACCTGTCGGAGACTTTCACGGGCCTGCTGTCAGCAGAGGTCATCCCCGAAGTGCAGGACGCCTTTGCCGATATGGAGCGCGAGGCCGCAGCCTCGCTCGTCAAGGAATTCGGCGCGCAGGATATCTTCTTCGAGCGTCACGCCGAGATGCGCTATCTCGGGCAACGCCACAACATCAAGGTGCCTGTCGATCAGATAGGCGATCTGGCGGCCATTCGCGCCGCCTTCGAGCGTGACTACAAGCGTCGCTATGGACATGCGGATCCGACGAATCCCGCAGAATTGCAGGCCTTGCACCTGTCAGCCTTCGCCCGTCAGCAAAGGCCGGATCTCAAGAATCTGATCATCGACGCGCAGGTCACCACCGCGCCGGGATCACGTCCAATCTACTTCAAGGAAAAGGGTGGCTTCGTACAGGCCGCCGTCTATCAGCGTGAGGCGTTGGCCTGCGGCTTCAAGGCGGATGGACCCGCAGTGATCGAGGAATATGGCTCGACCACCCTCGTCGGCCCCGACGACCGGTTCGAAATCGGGCCGCTGCGCGAAATCCGCATCCATTGTGACGGGGCAAGGGAGAGAGCGCATGACGCAGCCTGTACCCTCTAAAGCGACCATTGATCCGATCACCCTTGAAGTGATCCGTTATGGCCTCATCTCGACCTGCAACCAGATCGACGCGAATATCAAGCGGACTGCCTTCAGCCCCTATATCTATGAATATAACGACTTCGCCGTGGGCCTGACCGATATCGACGGGCGGCTTGTGGCGCAATGCACGGGCGGCATGCCGCCCTTCGTCGCGGATTCTGTCGGCACGGCCGTACGCGACGGGCTGCAGATCTATGGTCTCGACCGCCTGCATTATGGCGATGTGATCGTTTGCAATCATGCCGCCGTGCAAGGCCAGCATCTCAACAATACCGTCATGTATACGCCCATTGCCGAACATGCGGATGGGACGGGCAACCTCATCGGCTTTTTCGCCATCAATGTGCACTGGATCGACATTGGCGGCACCATGACCCATTCCAACGACATCTTCATGGAGGGGCTGCAACTGCGAACCGTGAAAATGTGGTCAAAAGGCGAGCCGATCGAGGAAGTCTATCGGATCATCGAAAACAACACCCGTCTGCCAACCGAATTGATGGGGGACATCCAGGCGCAACTGGCGGGTTGTTTCCTCGGCCGCAGCCTCGTTTCGAACCTGATCGAGAAATATGGCGTCGACACGTTCCGCACCGCCATCGATATCATCCTTGATCAGGCGGAGGCGGCGGCGCGCGCCCATATTCGCGCCCTCCCCGATGGGGAATATACCCACGAGACCTGGCTCGACAATGATGGCGAGGGCGATCAACCCATTCCCATCAAGGTGAAGGTGACCATCGCGGGCGACGAGATCACGGTCGACTACACAGGCATCGCCGATCAGGCCAAGGGATCGATCAATTCAGGCTATCATGGCGGCGGGTTGACCACCGCGCGCGTCGCCTTCCGCTATCTCGTGGCGCCGGATGAACCAGCCAATGAAGGGCTCTTTCGTCCGCTGAAGCTCATTCTGCCCATGGGCAAGATCCTCAGCGCCGATCCCACGGCGCCCATGGCCAATTATCCCATGCCGTTTCCCACGGTCATCGACGCTGTCATCAAGGCGCTGGAAAAGGCCTTGCCCGATCGTGTCACAGGCGGCCATTTCGGCACCCACTCGGGCTTTCGCCTCTTTGGTCGACGCGCCAATGGCCGCACCTTCAATGGACATGACAGCGGCCATGGCGGCTGGGGCGCCTGCGCAACCCACGATGGTTCGGGCCCCTATCGCACCATGGCTCATGGCGACACGCGGCTCATCCCGCTGGAACTGCAGGAGCGCCTTCTTCCTTTCCGTATCGAGTCCTTTGCGCTGCGCGCGGACTCCGGCGGCGCGGGAAAATTCCGCGGTGGCCTGGGCTTCGAAAAGAAATACCGGATCCTCGAGAACTGCCTGCTGCAAACAAATCTTGACCGCACGAATCACCCTGCATGGGGCGTCCTGGGCGGCAAGGATGCGCTGTCGGGGAGCGTGACGGTCATCAACGAGAAGACGGGCGAGGCCACATCCATGTGCAAGGCGCGCGGCGAAGAACTGAAAGCAGGCGAGCTTGTCATTCTCTCAACGGGCGGAGGCGGCGGTTACGGCCCGGTCGAAGAGCGTGATCTCGCCCTGCTGCAGCGTGACCTGAACGAAGGCTATATTACGCGCGCAGCCGCCGAAAGCATTTATAATGTGGTGATCGACGCGAACGGACGCGCGACGCGCCGGGCATGAGGTGAAATGGCCCATAGAGGCTGAATTCGGGAGGGAGAGCGCCATGATGAAACGTTTCTCAAAAGTCGCCGTGACTTGCGCCGCCATGGCCCTGCTGGGCGCAGGCGCCAACGCCGCCGAGATGACGGATGAGTTGAAAGCCCTTGTAGCGGCCGCCACGAAGGAGGGACGCCTCAATCTCAGCTGGAGCCAGTCCTCCCTCGGCGGAAGCCAGGGCGCCACGCGGATCGAAGCGGGCATGAACAAATTGTTCGGCTCGAATGTGAAGATCAATTTCGCGCCGGGCGCCGAGATGGCCCGCATCGCCAACCAACTGGCGACCGAATATCAGGCCAAGCAGCAGGCCAGCGTCGATGTCTATCTGGGCTCGGCTGCGCAGATCGCGCCGCTGGTCACCTTCAACATGTTCGAAGCGCCTGACTGGAAGAAGTTTCTGCCCGAGCGCATCAGTCCCGAGTATCTCGAAATCGACAATCAGTTCGTCCGCGTCGTCACGGGCCTGTCCGGCGTCACCTATAATTCGAAACTGGCGCCATCGAAGCCGACAACCGTGGCCGATTTCCTGAAGCCGGAGTGGAAGGGCAAGGTCGCCTCGACCCCCTATGCCGCAAGTTTCGACGTTCTGGTGGCCGACGATGTCTGGGGCAAGGACAAGACCTTCGACTATGTCACCAAGCTGAACAAGCAACTGGCGGGGCTCATCCGCTGCGGCGACGCCGAACGCATCGCCACCGGAGAATTCATCTCCCTGGTCATGGATTGCACCGGGCAGGATGCGCTGATCTGGAAGGAACGCGGCGCACCGCTGGACCAGATGGTGCCGCTGGATGCCGCGCAGCAGCGCTATTATTATCTGGGCGTTCCCAAGAATGCGAAATACCCCAACGCCGCGAAGCTTTTCTCCGTCTTCATGATGACCGAAGAAGGGCAGAAGATCGCCTGGGACACATGGAAGGCGGATCTTCATACCTTCCCGGGCTCGCAGATCGGCAAGCAGATGCAGGCATATTATGCTCAGAACGTGAAGTTCAAGGAAGTGACGATCCAGTGGTGGGTCAAGCATCCCGAAATCGACGAGCACAAGCGCGAGCTCATCAAGATCGTGACGACAAAATGAATGAGCGGCATCGGGAGCAGGCGCCATGAGCGCGACCACGGCGCAACCAATCCAGGGCCAGAAGCTTTTTGGTCGCCTGGAGCCGCTGTCGGTCGCCATGCTCCTGTGCGTCGGCTCCGTGTGCTTCATCATTCTGGCGCATCTGGCGGTCATTCTCTGGCTCAGCGTCATCGAAGGTTCGCCCGGGGCGGAGGTCCACAGCTACAGCTGGAAGAATTATCAGGAGGTCTTCACGGACGGGCGCACGGTGGATGTGCTCATCAATACAATCGGCTTTTCGGTGGTGAGCCTTCTGGTTGCGCTGGTGTTCGGCCTTCCCGCAGCATGGCTCGTCGAGCGAACGGACCTGCGCGGCAAGACCCTGCTCTATACGCTGATGACCATCGGCATGCTGATCCCGGGCTTCGCTGCGGCCATGGGCTGGCTTTTCCTCATGCATCCGCGCATCGGGCTGCTGAATGTCTGGGCGAAACAGCTGTTCGAGCTCGACAACTCTCCCTTCGACATCGCCTCGGTCATGGGCATGGGCTGGGTGCAAGGGCTCAATCTCGCGCCCCTGGCCTTCATCATGACGGCGGCGGTCTTCCGCGCCATGGATCCAGCCCTGGAAGAGGCGGCGCAGACCAGCCGCGCCAACTGGCTGCGCACCATGTGGCGCGTGACCCTGCCGCTCGCCTGGCCGGGCATCATGGCGGCCTCGATCTATATTTTCACCATCGGCTTCGCCGCCTTCGACGTGCCCGCCATCATTGGCTGGAGCAACCGGGTTTTCACCTTCAGCACCTTTCTCTATCTGCTCATCAGCCCGCAGGATGTCCTGCCGCGCTATGGCGTGGCCGCCGCGCTCAGCACCATTGTCATGGCGCTGGCGGCGGCCCTGAGCTGGTGGTACGGCCTCATGCAGAAGCGGTCGCGCCAGTACGCCGTGGTGACCGGAAAAGCCTATCGGCCGCGCATTCTCAAGCTCGGGTGGATGGTTTATCCGGTCTGGGCTTTCCTTGGGCTCTATTTCACCCTGAGCAAATTGTTGCCGATCTCCCTGCTTGGCTGGAGTTCGCTGCTGCCCTTCTTCCAGATGCCTTCCGCCTATGCGCTTTCCATGGTCTCGTTCGGCCATTATGCGTCCCAGCCCTGGGATCTGGTTTTCACGGGCGTGCGCAACACCGCGATCCTGATGGTGCTGACGCCGACCATCACGCTTGCGATCAGCCTCGCCTTTTCCTGGGCGGTTCTGCGTTCCAAGGCGCCGGGCAAGGAGTTTTTCGACTTCGTCGCCTTCCTGCCCCATGCGGTGCCCAACATGATCTTTGGCGTCGGCGCGCTTTTGTTGACGCTCTATGTGCTGCAACAGGCCATCCCGATTTACGGGACCATCTGGCTTTTGCTGCTCGTCTTCACGATTTCGCGCATCAGTTACGCAACGCGCATGACCAATAGCGGCTTCATTCAGATCCACAAGGAATTGGAAGAGTCTGCGCAAATGAGCGGCGCTTCGCTGGTGCGGATCTTCCGCCGCATCCTCCTGCCGCTGCTCTCGCCCACCTTGCTTTATGCATGGCTCTGGATCGCCCTGCTCACCTTCCGCGAATTGACGCTGGCGGTCATTCTGTCCTCCAGCGGCAATACGACATTGCCCGTCGTCATCTGGAGCTTGTGGCTTGGCGGCGGCCTTGGGCAGGCGTCGGCGCTGGCGCTTCTGATGCTTGTGGCGATGACGCCGATCATTGTTCTTTACTGGGTCCTCGCGCGCCGTTTCGGCCTGCTGGCCGCCGCTTCCTAGAAGAGCTCCATTAGCCCCACCGAACAGCCTTCAGGCGTGATGGAGACGGCGGCGGAAAGCCGTTCATCCCGCACGCGAAACCGCGCCGGGCTGGTGGATCGTCAATGGCCCCCTGAGGGGCGGGGGGCGCCGTTTTGGCGCAATGGTGGTGTTGGGATGATCGCCTCGCGGCGCCCCCTGCGCGGATTTCTCGATCAAGGCTCCCGCTCTTGGCCCCAGCCCTGATCGTTCCCGCTCTGGCTGAGTGGAAACGGTGGGCCTTGACGCTTCGAAGGGACCCGTCTGGGCCGCCGCTTCTCCACATCCTGGGTTTGTGAGCCTCATCGGCTCAGACCGGTCGTAGTGCCGGACGGACGGGTGACTGGGTGCGGACCTCCGGTTTTGACGCCGGGGATCGTCCACGGGCGGCCAGCCCTGTGAACCACACCTTTTGCAACTGATCGCCCGAGAGACAACCTCCGGTAGGCCG
>CANCSY010000009.1 GCA_947380915.1 Beijerinckiaceae bacterium | reverse complement strand
CCGATCAATAGCGATAGGTGTCGGGCTTGAAGGGGCCCTGCTGGGGCAGACCCAGATAGGTGGCCTGCTCGTCGGAGAGCTTGGTCAGCTTCACGCCGATCTTCTCCAGATGCAGCATGGCGACCTTCTCGTCGAGGTGCTTGGGCAGGGTGTAGACCTTCTTCTGGTAGTGGCCCTGCTTCGTCCAGAGCTCGATCTGCGCGAGGGTCTGGTTGGTGAAGGAGGCGGACATCACGAAGGAGGGATGGCCGGTGCCGTTGCCAAGGTTCACCAGGCGGCCTTCGGACAGAAGGATCATGCGCTTGCCATTGGGGAACTCGATCTCGTCCACCTGCGGCTTGATGTTCGACCATTTGAAGTTGCGCAGGCCCGCGACCTGGATCTCCGAGTCGAAGTGGCCGATGTTGCAGACGATGGCGCGGTCCTTCATGGCGCGCATGTGGTCGACGGTGATGACGTCCACATTGCCGGTCGCGGTGACGAAGATGTCGGCGCGCGGGGCGGCGTCGTCCATGGTCACGACTTCATAGCCTTCCATCGCCGCCTGCAGGGCGCAGATCGGGTCGATTTCCGACACCAGCACGCGGCAGCCCGCGTTGCGCAGGGAAGCGGCCGAGCCCTTGCCCACATCGCCGAAGCCCGCGACCATGGCGACCTTGCCGGCCATCATGACGTCCGTGCCGCGACGGATGCCGTCGACGAGGGATTCCTTGCAGCCGTAGAGGTTGTCGAACTTCGACTTAGTGACGGAGTCGTTGACGTTGATGGCGGGCCACAGGAGGGTGCCGTCCTTCTCCATGTTGTAGAGACGATGCACGCCGGTGGTGGTCTCTTCGGACACGCCCTTGATGGCCTTGCCATTGCGCGTGTACCAGCCCGGGTGGGTCTTCAGGCGGCTCTTGATGGCGGCGAAGAGCACTTCCTCTTCTTCGTTACCGGCCTTTTCGAGGAAGGCGACGTCGCCCTTCTCGGCGCGCATGCCAAGATGGATGAGCATGGTGGCGTCGCCGCCGTCGTCGAGGATCATGTTCGGCGTGCCGCCGTCAGCCCATTCGAAGATGCGGTGGGTATAGTCCCAGTAGTCCACCAGGCTCTCGCCCTTGATGGCGAAGACCGGGGTGCCGGCGGCCGCGATGGCGGCGGCGGCGTGGTCCTGGGTCGAATAGATGTTGCAGGAGGCCCAGCGCACGTCGGCGCCCAGAGCCGTCAGCGTCTCGATGAGCACGCCGGTCTGAATGGTCATGTGGAGCGAACCGGCGATGCGGGCGCCCTTCAGGGGCTGCGAGGCGCCGAATTCGGCGCGGGTCGCCATCAGGCCGGGCATTTCGGTTTCGGCGATGTCCAGCTCCTTGCGGCCCCAGCCAGCAAGATTCATATCGGCGACGGCGTAATCATGGGCGTTGGCGGTCATGGGAGGTCCATCCTTTGAAAGGTGAGGCTCTATAACAGGGGTCGCAGCCGCCCGCAACGGCATATAAGGAATTCTTTATATCAATGAGCGCCCGGTTCATGCGAACCTGTGGCGGGCTGCCGGGTTGCCTCAATCCATGGAGATATGCGTGGAATTTCCGTTTCCCCTGCTGGTTTGCGATGTGGGCGGCACCAATGTCCGGCTGTCGCTGGTCAAGACGCCGGGCGCCCCTCCGCTCGCCCTTCCCGCGCAAAAGACCGCCGAGCACGCCGGTCTGGCGCAGGCGGTGGAGGCGGCGCTGGCGGGATCGGCGCCACGCCCGCGCTCCCTGCTCGTTTGCGCGGCAGGGCCGAACGAGGGGCGCCGGATCCAGCTCACCAATGCGGCCTGGCTGATCGAGGGACCGCAGGTGGCCGCCGCCCTGGGGCTCGAACAGGGGCTCATGTTCAATGATTTCGAGGCGCAGGCGCTCTCCCTGCCAAGCCTGCGGGAGGAATGGACCCTTCCCATCGGTGCGCCGCGCGAGGGGGATGGCGGGCCGCTGCTGGTGAATGGTCCCGGCACGGGGCTGGGCACGGCGGCGCTCATCAAGGCCGAGGGAAAGTGGCGGGCCATCGCCAGCGAATCCGGCCATCTGGATTTCGCCCCGGTCACTGACGAGGAGCGAGGCTTCTGGCCCCATGTGGAGCCGGTGCTGGGGCGCATCACCCCGGAGGCGCTGATCTCGGGGCCCGGCCTGCGGCGCCTGCACCGGGCGCGGCTGGCGGCCCTGGGCCTCGGGCGGCCGGAACTCGACGGGGTCGAGATCGTCGATCGGGCCCTCGCCGACCCCACCGGGGAGGAGGCCGCAACCATCCACGCCTTCTGGCGGCTGGTGGCGCGCTTTGCGGGGGATATGGCGATCACTTTTCTGTCAACGGGCGGGATCACGTTGGCGGGCGGCATCCTGCCTCGAATCGTCCCGCTGCTGGACGTGGATGATTTCCGCGCCTCTTTCGAGCGCAAGGCGCCTTACGAATGGCTGGTTCGCCGCATTCCTGTGCGGGTGCTGGTGGCGCGCGACACCGTGCTGGCGGGGATGGCCGACATCGCCGCCCATCCGCAAGCCTACGCTATTGATATTGAGGCGCGGCGCTGGCGATAGGTCAGGCTGCGTAGGACGCAGGCGCCTGCGTCAGCATCAGATAAAGCGCCGCAGGATCCTTGCTGGCGCGCAGCCTTGCGGTGAAGGCGGGATCGCGCAGGGCGCGGGCGGTGCGCGAGAGGGCCTTCAGATGGTCCGCGCCCGCCGATTCCGGGGCGATCAGCAGGAAGATCAGGTCCACCGGGACGCTGTCCTGCGCCTCGAAGTCGATGGGTCGTTCCAGCCGCGCGAAAACCCCGAAGATCTGCTTCACCCGGGCGATCTTGCCATGGGGAATGGCGATGCCGTTTCCGACCCCTGTGGAGCCCAGCCGCTCGCGTTGCAGCACCACGTCGAAAATCTCGCGCGCGGGCAGGCCGCAGATGGCGCTCGCCCGCTCAGCCAGTTCCTGTAGAGCCTGCTTTTTGGAGCCCGCCCGCAGCGTCGGGATGACGGCCTCCGGCGTGATCAAATCTGACAAGGGCATGCTGATCTGTTCCTGTGACGCGACTCGCATGGCAAAGAGCGTGCCGAACCTGAAGCTGTGGCGCGAAGGAATTCCCCGGATCGGGTTATGGCGTTTCGGGCGAAGCCCCAGCGCTTTAGGCGCGTGGGGCAGTCGGGTCAAGCCAGCCGATATTGCCGTCGGCCCGGCGGTAGAGAATGTTGGTGCGGCCGCTGGCTGCATGCTGGAAGACGAAGACCGGGGCCCCGGTGAAGTCAAGCTCCATCACGGCCTCGGATACCGGCATCTGCTTCAGGCCAAGGGTCTGCTCGGCGATGATGACCGGGTTGAAGGCGCCCTCATCGACCTCCTCATGGTCCGGCGCCTCGAGAATCACATCCCGCACGGTCTCGCGTGGCTCGGCGGGCGCGGAGGCGCTGGAATGGTTCTGGCGCACCCGCTGCTTGTGGCGGCTCAGGCGCCGCTCCAGCCGGTCGGCCGCCTGATCGAAGCTGGCGTAGGCCTCCTGCCCGCGCCCTTCGGCATGCAGGCTCACCCCCGACGACAGGTGCAGGGTGCAATCGGCGCGATAGCCCGAACCCTCATGGTCGATGATCACATGGCCATTGAGGGCGCCGCCGAAATAGCGTTGCGCCGCCGCTTCGATGCGCGCGAGAACGTGCTCGCGCATGGCCGTCCCGATGCTGAAGTTCTTGCCGGATACGCGCAGCATGCAGCCACCTCGTCCAGTTATGCGCAGCTCGGTCCATCTGGCTCAGTGCGTCTGGCCGGGGCCGCCTGCGACTGCTTCGATACTCAAGGGTTAGGGTGGCGCATGGGGTATGTCAACAGACCTTGAATGCACGAAAAATTGCACCGCAGCGCACATTCACCGTTGCTGCATCGCAAGCTTTTCGCGCCGCCGCTCGACCGAGGAGGGGATGCGCAGGCTTTCACGATATTTGGCCACCGTGCGCCGCGCGATATCCACATTGGCCTCCTTGAGGCGCAACACGATCGCGTCATCGGAGAGCACGGATTCCGGCGCCTCCGCATCTATCAACTGCTTGATGCGGAAACGCACGGCCTCGGCGGAATGGGCCTCGCCGCCAGCGCCCGACGGGATCGAGGCGGTGAAGAAATACTTGAGCTCGAAGAGCCCGCGCGGCGTCGCCATGTATTTGTTGGAGGTGACGCGCGACACGGTCGATTCATGCATGGCGATGGCGTCGGCGATGGTCTTCAGATTGAGAGGGCGCAGATGCTCGACGCCCTTGGCGAAAAAGGCGTCCTGCTGGCGCACGATCTCGCTCGCCACTTTCAGGATGGTGCGGGCGCGCTGCTCCAGGCTCTTGGTCAGCCAGTTGGCGTTTTGCAGGCAGCCGGTGATGAAGGTCTTGTCGGCGGCGTTGGAGGCGCCCGACACCACCCGCGCGGCATAGGTATGGTTGACCAGCACACGCGGCAGGCCTTCGGCATTCAGCTCCACCAGCCAGGACCCATCGCTGCCCTTGCGCACGGTCACATCAGGCACCACAGGCTGGATGGCGGCGCCGCCGAAGGAGCGGCCGGGCTTGGGGTCGAGCCGGCGGATCTCGGCCACCATGTCGGCCAGATCCTCCTCGTCCACGCCGCAGATCTTGCGCAGGGTGGGAAATTCCCGTTTCGCGAGCAGGGGCAGATTGGCGACCAGGGCCTGCATGGCGGGATCGAAACGGTCCTGCTCGCGGAGCTGGATCGCCAGACATTCGGCCAGATCGCGCCCCGCCACGCCGCTGGGGTCGAAGGTCTGCACGATGCGCAGCACGCCTTCGGCGCGGGCCAGGGAGGTTCCCAACCGTTCGGCGATCTCTTCGAGTTCAGCGCCCAGATAGCCGCTGTCCTCGACGGAATCGATGATGGCGTGACCGATCAGGCGGTCCATGGGGTCGGTGATGGCCAGAGCCAGCTGCTCGGCCAGATGGTCGCGCAGGCTGAGCCGCGCCGCCACATAGGATTCGAGATTGCTTCCCTCGCCATCCTCGCCGCCGCCGCCCGAGCCCGGCGAGCCGCTCCAGGAGGTGGCCGAAAGCCCGTCGGTGGAGAAATTCGCGTCCGCGCCATTGTCGGAGGCAGGCGCCGAGCGGTCGCCATCGAAAGTGTTCTCGATTTCGGTGCCAAGGCTGGAGGCCAGCGCGTCGGCATTTGTGGCGAATTCTTCACTCGCCCAGTCGCCGTCGCGGGTCTCGAAATTTTCACCGCCCACGCTGGCTTCGCCAGAGCCGCTGAAGTCACCCTCGCCGCCGAAGTCTCCGTCGCCATCGGCGCCGAAATCCCCATCCGTTTCACGGGTGGCCGTATGTTCGAGATGATCGGGCTGCTCTTCGGCGCGCTCCAGCAGCGGGTTGCGCTCCAGCTCCTCCTCCACAAAGGACGAGAGCTCCAGATTCGACAGCTGGAGAAGCTTGATCGCCTGAAGTAGTTGCGGTGTCATGACCAGGGACTGTCCCTGGCGCATCACCAGCCGTGTCGAAATCGCCATTATGCTTTCACCCAGCGCCGCCTGTAGCGCAGCCAGTAGCGGCTCGCTTCTTGCATAGCGCAGCCGCAGGCGAAAGGCTACCCGGAAAAGCCCGGAATTCCCCTGAATCCTGAATGGGCTGGGGATAGAGCCCCACAATTACATGCGGAAGCTCTCGCCCAGATAGTAGCGGCGCACGTCCGCATTCTCCACGATCTCCTCCGGCAGGCCCTCGGTCAGAACATGGCCGGAATGGATGATATAGGCCCGGTCGATCAGTCCGAGGGTCTCGCGCACATTATGATCGGTGATGAGAACGCCGATGCCGCGCTGCTTGAGATGACGCACGAGGTCCTGAATGTCCCCCACGGCGATGGGGTCGATGCCCGCAAAGGGCTCGTCGAGCAGCATGAAGGACGGGTGGCCCGCCAGCGCGCGGGCGATCTCGCAGCGCCGCCGTTCGCCCCCCGACAGGGCGATGGAGGGCGCCTTGCGCGGGCGCTTGATGTCGAATTCGTCCAGCAGGGATTCAAGCTCCCATTCGCGCCGCTCGCGGTCGGGCTCGCTCACCTCCAGCACAGCCCGGATATTGTCCTCGACGCTGAGTCCGCGAAAGATCGAGGCCTCCTGCGGCAGATAACCGATGCCCAGACGCGCCCGGCGGTACATGGGCAGGGTGGTCACGTCATTCCCGTCAAGCTCGATGCCGCCCTTGTCGGGGCGGACGAGGCCGGTGATCATGTAGAAGACCGTGGTCTTGCCCGCGCCATTGGGACCCAGAAGGCCAACCGCCTCGCCCCTTTGCACGAGCAGGCTCACATCCTTCACGACCTGCCGTCCGCCATAGCTCTTGCCGAGATTGTGAACGCCCAGCGTGCCCTCCAGCCCCTGGGCCGGATCGCCTTCAATCCCTTCCTGCGGGGGGTCGTTGACGTCGGCTCCGCCCAGCCAGCCTTTGAGGCGAGCGCCGAGGGGAGTGGCGGAATTGCTGGTCACTGGGTCGATCCTGACGGGCTGGGACGCCTATCGCTAGCGCGCGCTTGGCGCCGATGCAACAGCTGTGACGGTGATGTTTTCAGTTGATATAATCAAGGCGCTCTGGGCTGGCGCGCGGGCGGCGCCCCGGCGGATCTGTTTTTCTGCGCGGGATCCTCGCCGCTGCCCGGGACCATGAGGGAGTTGATGCCCCCGGCGCCCTCGATCACCGCCTGGCTCGTGGTCAGGTCATAGATGAGCCTGGAGTCCGCCTTGCCCTTGATGATATTGCCGCCCTGGGACAGGCTCACATTGCCGATGAGCAGGACCTTGTTGCCTTCCTTGTCATAGGTGGCGCGGTCGCCCATGCCCACCTGATCCCTGGAGATGATGGTCACGGGCCCGCTGGCCTCCATGCGCTTGATCTGGTTCTCGCCAGGCGCGGCGCCGCCACCCTGCATGGGGCCGCTGTTGAGGAAAATCACCAGAGTGGTTGATTTCAGCACCGCATCGCCCTGCTTGGCGACCACCCCGCCCGAATAGACAAGCTTCTGCTCCTTGTCGAAATACTCGAGCTTGGCGGCGTCGATGCTGACAGGCGCCTTGGAGTCGCCGCCCGGCAGGACCGGCGAGATGACCTTTTGCGCCAGCGCGGGGGCCGCGCAAAGGGCGATCAGGACGAGGGCGGAAAACGAGGGGAAGGATCTCAAGGCTTTGTCTCCACGGCGGAATCGCCGCTTTTCGAAGGGTGGAAAAGACTGCGGACATCCCCATCGAAGAGGATGCTCTCGCCACTGCCGGTCACGGTGAGGGCGTTGGCGTTGATCGTGCCGCCCGACATCACGACGAAGACCGGCTCGCGCGAGGCGATGGCGCCGGACTTGAAGTCGGCGTCGGCGACGGTCATGCGGATATCAAGACCGGAGTCGCTGGCGATATGGATATCATCCATCATATGAAGAAAATCCTTGCCGCTGTCATAGACCCCGCGCAAGGCCACCACGCGCACAAGAGCGCGGGAGGTCGTTTCGAATTTCGCCTCCAGCTGGTTCAGCTCGATGATATTGGGGGTGCGGATGTCCTGAACGCCGGTGGTTGCGCGCACATCATAGGGCCGCCCATCCTGGCGATAGCCGCTGAGCTTGGGCCGCTCCATGGTCACCCGCGTGCCGTTGAGCGTGGCTCCGGCGAGGGCCATGTTGCCGGGCGCCTTGGCGAAAGGATCATAGAAGGCCCGCGCCACAAGGCCGACAATCGCCAGCGCGCAACCCGCGATGATGACGACCCGCAGCAGCCGCACCCTCGAGGAATGGGCCTGCGCCGCACGGAAGGCGGCCGCCCGGTCCCGGCCCGTGAGGGCCTGGCGCCTGTCGGTGGCGGCTTCGCGTGAATCAACCATGTCACCCTCGACGGCCATCATGGCCGCAATCTCCCTTGATGAGGGATCGCCGTGGCGAAGTCGTGGCTACGGTGACGCTCTCGTCATTCGTGGGAGAATATGTCCTGATCGTTCCAGCCCAGCAAGTCGAGGGCGGCGCGCTGGGGCAGGAAACGGAAACAGGCCTCGGCGATCTGCATGCGTCCCTCACGGGCCAGCATCATGTCGAGCCTTTCGCGCAGGCCGTGCAGATAGAGCACATCGGAGGCCGCATAGGCGAGCTGGGCGTCGCTGAGGGTCTGCGCGGCCCAGTCGGAGGATTGCTGCTGTTTGGACAGGTCCACCCCCAGCAGTTCGCGCACCAGATCCTTCAATCCATGGCGGTCCGTATAGGTGCGGCAGAGCTTGGATGCGATCTTGGTGCAATAGACCGGGCCAATCTCCACGCCAAAGGCGTTGGAGAGCTGGGCTATGTCGAACCGGCCGAAATGGAAGATCTTGGTCACCTGGGGATCGCTCAGGAGGCGCTCCAGGTTGGGCGCGCTGGTCTGGCCCCGGGCGATCTGCACCACATCCGCCGTGCCGTCGCCGGGGGACAGTTGCACGACGCAGAGCCTGTCGCGCCTGAGATTCAGACCGAGGGTTTCGGTGTCTATGGCGACGCTCGTGGTGTAGCGCGCCAGATCCGGCAGGTCGCCCTTGTGCAAACGAATGGTCATGCGGCCCCGCAAGTGATGAACCGGCCCGGTCTAGCGGGCGGGGCGGGCGAGGGCAAGGGAGAGCTTCAGCGCCGGGGGCCGTGGCCGTGGCCATGGCCTCCGCCCCGGGCGCGCGGCGCAGGCCGGTAGGCGCGAGGCCGATCATAGACCCGCGGCCCGCGCACCCGCGGACCCCAGCCGCGCCAGCCCAGCGGACCGCCCCAGCCATAACCCTGCCGCCAGGCGTAGCCGCACCAGTAATAGCCAGGCCCCCGCCATCCATCGGGATAGAAGCAATAGCGCCGCCCGCCATAGGCGTAATACTGGATATCCTCGATCGGCGCGGTGACCAGACCCTTCAAGGGATCAACCGGCGTCGCCTGCGCCGGCGAGCCAAGGCCGGTGAGCCCTGCCAGGGTGAGGGCGGCTGCGCAGAAAAATTGTTTCATCGAAATCCTCCATCGGCTGCAAATTGAGCCAGTGGCAAGTATCGCATGAAACCTGCGGATTCGCAGCGGGCGTAAGACGGGTTGGATGGATTTTTCCTGGCAGCCCCGCCATTGGCCCCCGAGCCGGGATCGGCATAGACTGAGGGAAAACCAGCCGGACAGGTAGGGGAGTGGATCATGAATTCTGCAAGAACGGGCTCCTGCGCCCTGGCCCTGGCCTGGCTGTTATGCCCGCCCGCCAACGGGCCCGCGCGGGCGCAGGACTTCTATGCGGGCAAGACCCTTGAAATGATTGTGGGCTATGCCCCCGGCGGCAGCAATGACCTCTATGCGCGCCTGGTGGCGCAATTCATCGCCGAACATATCCCGGGTCGGCCGCGCACGCTGGTGCAGAACATGCCGGGCGGCGGCAGCCTGCTGGCGGCGAACCATATCTACAATGTGGCGCCCAAGGACGGGACCGTGCTGGCCGCCGTGTCGCAGGGAATTCCCTTGCAGGCGAAGCTTGGCCATCCCCAGGCCCGTTTCGATCCGGTGAAATTCAACTGGATCGGCCGCACCGCAGCCTCGTCCAATGTCACGATGGTCTGGCAGACCTCCACCGCGCGCAGCTTCGAGGACGCCTTGCGGCAGGAGATCACCCTCGGCGCGACCGGGGCGGGCTCCACCGTCGCCCTCTACCCCAGCGTGATGAACGAGATCCTGAAGACAAGGTTCAAGATCATCCTTGGCTACAAGGGCTCCCCCGAGGCCATGCTGGCCATGTCGCGCGGCGAGGTGGAGGGCCATTCCACCACCTGGGAGGCGGTGAAAGCGGTGAATCCCGATTGGGTGAAAGAGGGCAAGGCGCGTGTGCTCGTGCAGCATGGCCTCTATCGCCATGCAGACCTGCCCGATGTCCCTACGTCAGTGGAACTGGCGAAAAACCCGCAGGACCGCGCCGTGATGGAGGTCATCATGGGCGCTGCGGAGGTCGGCAAGTCCTATTTCAGCAGTCCGGGCGTGCCGCCCGAGCGGGTGACGATCCTGAGGCGCGCTTTCGACGCCATGGTGAAGGACCCCGCCTTCATCGCCGCCACGCGCCGGATCGGGGGCGATGTGGCCCCGATGCGCGGCGAAGAGGTGCAGGCCATGATTGGCGAACTGGACAAACTGAGCCCCGATCTCATCGCCCGGGTCAAGGCGGTCTACAACGAGCAGTGAGCCCATGTTTTACGACGCACTCAAGAACCAGCACGGACTGCGGCATGATCCTTTCAAGGCGCTGGTCACGCCGCGCCCGATTGGCTGGGTCTCCACCCTCGGGCGCAACGGCGTGGCCAATGTGGCGCCCTACAGTTTCTTCGCGGCCGTTTCGGAAAAGCCCGCCTATGTCATGTTTTCGGCCAGCGGCGCCAAGGACACGCGGCGCAATGCGGAGGAAACGGGGGAGTTCGTTTGCTGTGTGGCGACTTTCGCCCTGCGCGAACAGATGAACCTGACCGCCAGCAAGCTCGGCCCGGAGGAAAGCGAATTCGCCTTCGCGGGCCTGACCCCCGCGCCCTCCCATTTCGTGAAGCCGCCAAGGGTCGCGCAGAGCCCTGCTTCTCTCGAATGTCGTTATTTCAAGACGGTGGAGTTCCCGCCCGTCGGCCCCGACGACAAGCCCCATGCGGCGGTCTTCGGCCTCGTCGTGGGGATCCATATCGAGGATGATTACATCCGCGACGGCATGGTGATCACCGATCTCATGCGGCCCATCGCCCGGCTCGGCTATCGCGATTATGCGGTGGTCAGCGGCGAGTCCATGTTCACCATGCCTTCGCCGCCACCCGTCAAGCGATAGGGATCACCAGCGACGATAATAGCCGTCACGATAGTAATAGGGGCGGACATAGGGGCGGGGATAGACATAGACCGGCTCGGGACGCTCATAGACGATCACCGTCTCGCGCGGCGCGGGCGGGTTGATGATCTGGTGGCCGCGCGCCTGCATGCACTGGGCGTAGACATTGTCGAACCGCGCCTGCACCGCGCCGCCTTCCATGGCGCCCTGATTGGCGCCGATGGCGCTGCCCGCCAGAAGGCCCGTGCCTGCGCCAATGGCGGCGCCTGCGCCCGCCCGGCCCGAAGCAGCCCCGATGGCCGTGCCCGCAAGGGCGCCGATGGCCGTGCCAATCACCGCGCTGGAGACGGCGGCGTCATTGGACGCCTGACCGGGCGACTGACCGCCCACCGCCCGCTGCGCCGAGGCGTCGCAGGTGTCGGCGTCGCGCTCGAAGACGATCTGGGATTTGTTGGGGCCTGGAATGACCGCCAGGGAGGGAGCGGCGGGCCGGGTCGAGGCGCAGCCCGCAAGTGACAGCGCGACCACGCTGACGGAAGCGACAATGAAATTTGTTCTCAGCATCTTGGCGCCTTTTGATTCGACATCCCCATACCCGACGGCAAAAACGCAGTTTCCGGCGACCGGGTCAATCAGGACAGGCTGTCCTTATAGAACCAGAATTTTTAACCGGAGCTGAACAAGAGCCGAAGGGCGGGGCCGCCCGCATCCTCTCCTCGAGACGCAATCTGCGTGGAAACTTATTACAAGCCACTGAAAGTAATAGCTAATCGCGCAACTCACCCCATCAGGTGCAGTATCTGCGCAAACCGATGGCGCCCGCGTCGACGAGGCTGGCCGCAGCCGCAGATCAGTCCGAGGTTTGACCGCGCGCCGTGATCGGCTAAGAATCGCGCACCGTCAGCCCGTATCGTCGCACATCAGAATGATCCGCTACGCTACACCACGCGAGCGAAAACAGACCATGGACGCCTCCACCTTTCTCGACCTCGCCCGGCGATTTCCCACCTCTTTCGACCTGCGTGACCGCGCGCGGCGCCTCATGCCGAATTTCGCCTTCGAATATATGGATGGCGGCGCAGGGCCGGTCGATCTGGGAGTGCGCCGCAACTGGACCTCGCTCGACAATGTCCAACTCGCCCCCCGCTATGGCAAGGTGGCGCGCCCGCCCTCCTGCGAGGCGAGCCTGTTTGGTCGGGACTATTCGGCGCCCGTCGGCATTTCCCCCATTGGCGGGCCGGGCACGGCCTTCCCCGGCGCAGAAATCTACATGGCCACCGCCGCCCAGAAAATGCGCGTGCCCTATACGCTGGGGCTGCTCTCGGGCATCGATGTGGAGGAGGCCGCCAAAATCGCGCCTGACGTCTTGTGGTTCCAGCTTTATCGCTTCTCCCTGAACAACCACAAGATCGGCCTTGACCTGACGCGCCGGGCGGCGGCGGCGGGGGTGCATGTGCTGGTGCTGACCATTGATACGCCCATTCGCACGGTGCGCCCGCGCGAAACCAAAAGCGGCATCGTCAATCCCTTCAAGATCACCATGCGCCTGCGGCTGGACGCGCTCTCCTCGCCACGCTGGACCGCCTCGCTCCTGCGTCACGGCATGCCGCGCTTCGCTTCGCTGAAGCCCTATATGAAGCCGGACGCCAGTCTTGAAGAGACGACCGAATTCATCCGTCGGGAACAGGGCGGCGCCTTCACCTGGGACGAGATCGCGCTCTATCGCGATGTCTGGAAGGGGCCGCTGGTGCTCAAGGGCGTGCTGCATCCCGCCGACGCCCAGCGCGCCATCGACATGGGGGTGGACGGAATCATGGTCTCCAACCATGGTGGCAGGCAGATCGAGGCCCTGCCAGCTTCCATAGACGTGCTGCCCGCCATCGCGGAACAGGTCGCGGGGCGGGCGACGATCATCTTCGATTCAGGCGTTCGCTCTGGCGTCGACGCCGCGCGGGCGATCGCGCTGGGCGCGGATGCGGCTTTTGCAGGCAAGTCCTTCCTGTGGAGCCTGGGCGCCCTGGGGGAGATAGGCCCCGAGCATTATATTCGCCTGCTGACCGAGGACCTGCGCGCCACCATGGGACAATTGGGCTGTTCCAGGGTGGCGGAGCTGCGAAGTGTGAATCGCAAGCACCCGGGCGCCTGGTCCAGCGCCGACCTCACGGGTTAAGGAACCCGCGCCCGCCTCAGATGAAACCCTGCGCGCGGGCGCGTTTCAATTCGCCGAAAAAGTCCTCGAAACCTTCCTTCAGGGAGAATTTCGGCGCCCAGCCCAGATGGGTCTTCGCCCCGGAAATATCGAGCGGGAAAGTCTTGGAATGGGGCGGCTCGCCGGGCTCGATCTCATAATCAAGCGCAGGCGCGATCTCTTTCACGGTCGCGACCACATCGGCGAATGGCGACACATAGCCATTGCCGATGTTGAAGATGGTCTGCCTGGGCATGGGGACGGTGGCGGCGCAGTCGACTGCGCGACCCATGTCGTCCGCATAGATATATTCATTCGCCATGGTCTCGGAGGCGGGAATGCGCGCCTTGCCGCCATCAAGCCCCGTGCGCAAAAGGGCCTGCATCTTCATGCCGCCCGATGAGCCCGCGAAGAAATGGCCGAAGCCGTAGACATTGGCGGGACGCAGCATCAGCAATTCGAATTTGTACTGCTGCTGATAGGCCTCGAGGATCAGTTCCTTGGCGCCCTTGTAATTGCCATAGCCGCGCCCCGCGCCGCGCGGAAAGTCTTCGGTGACGGGGTCGGTGACCTCGCGGCGCATGTCATAGACGCCGAAGGTGGAGATATGGATCAGGCGCTTGACGCCGGTGAGCCGCACCGCTTCGGCCACGTTCTTCGTGCCGCCGAGATTGATGTCGAAAGCGGCCGAGAGCGATTGCTGCACACGCCCGCCAATCAGGCCTGCGGTATGCACGACACTCGTCACCTCATGCTGCTGCATGGCCTCCACGAGCGCGGGCAGGTCGCGCACATCCTTGCGCGCGAAAACGTAGCCCGCATCCCCGAGCTTGAACCGCAGGAAGCTTTCGCGCGGCTCGGGATCGAAGAACACGATCTTCTCCCCGCGCTTGAGGGCGTGACGAGCGAAGGCTGTGCCGATGAGGCCGGCGCCGGTGATGAGGATGGTCATGGAGTACCTGTCTATCTCTTCAACATGCGGCGCACGGCCGCGACGATTTTTTCAGCGTCCGGTGTAACAGCTTTTTCCAGCGTTGGCGCATAGCCCAGCGGCGCGGAGGGGCGCGCCACGCGCACGGGCGGCGCTTTCAAGGCGTGCAGGGCCTGTTCCGCCACGATGGTGATGATCTCCGATGCGACGGAGCAGGTCGCCACCGCCTCCTCGGCCACAAGCAGGCGTCCGGTTTTCTCCACGGAGGCGCAGATGGTTGCCGTGTCGAGCGGCACGATGGTGCGGGGGTCAACCACCTCGATCTCGATCCCTTCTTTCGCCAGGATCTCCGCCGCAGCCAGAGACTCGCGCACCATCAGCGACGTCGCCACGACCGTCACATCGCGGCCCGCGCGTTTCACATCCGCCTTGCCGAAGGGAATGGCGAAATCCCCATCGGGCGTATCGCCCGTCCAGTGCAGGAGCTTGGTATGGGTGAGGAAGATCGTGGGATTGTCGCTCCTGATCGCCGTGCGCAGCAAGCCCTGCGCGTCCGCAGGCGTGGAGGGCAGCACGAGTTCGAGCCCCGGCGCATTGGCGAACATGGATTGCGGGCTCTGGCAATGTTGCGCGCCGCCGCCGGTGCGGATGCCGCAATACATGTGGAACACCAGCGGCGCCTTCACCTGTCCGTTGGACATGAAATGCGCATTGCCGGTTTCATTGATCATCTGGTTCCAGGCTTCGAACGAGAAGCTGGAGGTGCCGAAATTGACGAAGGGCCGCATGCCGCAGACCGCTGCGCCAGTCGCCATAGCGGCGATGACGCCTTCGGAGGTCGGCGGATCAATCAGCCGCTCGCCATATTTCTCGAAGAAGGCTTTCTCCTGCTCGGGCGGGAGGCCGCGATCCATGATGAAGCTCCAGGCGCCGATGACGGCGACGCTGGGGTCGGTCTGGAGTGAATAGCCAAGGGCGTCGAGCATGCCCGTGGCGAAGGTTTTATGCGCCATTTTGATGTTCCCTCAAGCGAAGACATGATCGAGCGCGGCGCTCGCGTCGGGAAAGGGGCTCGCTTCCGCATAGGCGCGGGCGCCGGCCATCTGGTCCTTCACACGCGCGTCAATGGCGAGGAGATCCTCCTTCGTCGCCGCGCCCGCGCTCAGGAGCTTGCCCGCATAGAGTCGGATCGGATCGTGATCGCGCACCCAGCCCGCATGCTCGCCCGCGATGCGCCCTTCCTCCCAGGCAAGCGCCACATCGGTGACGCCGGTTGTATGTTCCGGCCGCATCTGGTGCGAGCCCGGCCAGCGCGCGAGTTGCGCCTCGATGAAGATGGGACGGCTGTCAGCGCGGATTTTCAGCAGCGCCTGGCGCACGACGTCATGCACGGCTTCAGTATCCGAGCCGTCAACGACATGGGTCTCGATGTCGAGAGAGGCCGGCACATCGGTCAGACGTTTGGCGGCCAGCATGGAGGTGATATGGGCGCCCTCCTGCGAATTGTTTTCGCACAGGAAGAGCACGGGTAGCGAAAATTTCGAACAGTAATTCAGCGATTCATAGCTGATGCCCTCATCCAGAACACCGTCGCCGAAGAGCGCGACGCTGACGCCGGAGCCCTGCTGCTTGCGCGCAAAGCCCGCGCCAACGGACATGCCGATGGAGCCGCCGACCATGGCCGAAGTGGAGCCGAAGCCCTTCGAAGGGTCCGTCATGTGCCAGGTGCCACCCCTGCCGCCGCACAAGCCGCCGACGCGGCCCATGATCTCCGCCAGCGCCTTGCCGGGATCGACGCCGCGCGCGATCATATGGCCATGGTTGCGATGGGTGGAATGGGTGACGTCCCTTTCGCCAAGCTGCACAAGAGACGGGCCGCCGACGCCTTCATGGCCGATATAAAGGTGATTGCGGCCGATGTTCTTGTGCGCTGCGGCGGCGCTGATGACCTCCTCCTCGAAACGTCGCATGAGCAACATGCGTTCGAAGAGCGCCAGCCTTTGGGCGCTGGTCAAGGATGCGGTCATGGTTTCCTCCGGATCTCGAGATTGCATTCGAGTTGTCGGTGACCCTAATGGCTGCAAGCCCCCTCGTAAAGCCGAAAAGGGCACGCGCAAAATGGCCCTTGCCGGTTTGCGCCCACACGCTATGCTCAACAAAAAACAAGGGAGGAGAAAGCCATGCGCGGCGCCAGGGGAGCTGCCCGTCTTGCGGGCGCCATTTTCATCACATCGACCTTCGCGGCCCAGGCCGCCGATCCGGCCGTCGAGGCCTTCTACAAAGGGCGCAACCTCGAACTCTATGTGGGGACGACGCCGGGCGGGGGCTACGATCTTTATGCGCGCATCGTGGCGAAATATATCGGCAAGCATGTTCCCGGCAATCCCAATGTGGTCGTGAAGAACATGCCGGGCGCCGGCCAGCTCACCATGTCCAACTGGCTCTACAAGGCTGCCCCGCGCGATGGATCGGTCATCGCCATGGCGCCCCAGGCGGCCGCGATCGAACAGGCCCTGAAATCCGACGGCATTCAATATGACGCGGCGCAGTTTCGCTACATCGGACGTGTCGCGCCCGTGGTGGAGGTGACTTACACCTGGGGAACATCGCCGACGAAGACGCTTGAAGACGCCCGCAATCGCGAGACCATCATGGGCGCCTCGGGGCCGACCTCTCCCACCTATTATTATCTGCTGGCGCTCAACGAACTGGCGGGCACGAAGTTCAAGATCGTCAACGGCTATCCCGGCGGCGGCGAAACCAATCTGGCCATGCAGCGCGGCGAGGTCGAGGGCAACAGCAAGTCATGGGCCTCGATGAAGGTGGATAACGCCGACTGGCTGCGGGAGAAGAAGGTGAATATCCTCCTGCAATATGCCCTGCAACGCGCGCCTGACCTGCCCGATGTTCCCCTGATGATGGAGCTTGGCCGCACGGAGGAGGCGCGCACGGCGCTGAAGGTCTTCGCCATGGGCAACGCCATGGGACGCTCCATCTTCACCACCCCCGGCCTTCCGCCCGAACGGCTCGCCGCCTTGCGCGAGGCATTTGACGCCACCATGCGCGATCCCGAATTGCTCGCCTTCACGCAGGAAAAGAACATCGACATAGGCCCGCCCATGAGCGGCGCGGAGCTTGACCGGCTCGTGGCGGAGACGCTCGCCTTTCCTCCGGCTGTGCTTGCGACAGTGAAGAAGGCGAAGGGAGACTGAGCGCGGGTTTTCATCTTGGCGTAAATAATCGCAGGGGGCATGTTTCCATGAAAAGCGCATCACGACTTCTCTGCCTTGCATACGCTCTCCTGATCGGATCCGCCGCTCGCGCCGACGAGGTGGACGCCTTTCGTGGCAAGACGATCACGCTTTATATCGGCACGGGACCAGGGGGCGGTTATGATACCTATGGCCGCCAGGTTGCGCGGCATTACGGGCGCTTTCTACCGGGTGCGCCAGGCGTCGTCGTGCAGAACATGCCCGGCGCCTCTTCCTTGGTGCTGACGAATTTTCTCTACAACAAGGCGCCGCGCGACGGCACGGCGGTGGCTGTGATCAATCAAGCCATGCCCATGGAGCAATTTCTCCAGACCGAAGGCATCGCCTATGATTCAAATCGCTTCGCATGGATCGGCCGCGCGAGTTCGGCGGTGGAGACCGGCATTGTCTGGCACACATCGCCCGTCAAGCGCATCGAGGATGTCTTCACGCGCGAAACCATCGTCGGCGGCACAGGGCCGACGTCATCCACCGTGTTCATTCCCAATCTGCTGAACAATCTGGCGGGCACACGGTTCAAGGTCATCTCCGGCTTCAATGGCACCAATGAAATCGGCCTCGCCATGGAGCGCGGCGAAGTCGAGGGGTCGGGAACGCCGCTGGAGAGCCTGAAAAGCTATCGCGCCTACTGGATGCGCGAGGGAAAGATCCGCGTGCTCGTGCTCTGGTCGGCGCAACGCGAGCCCGAATTGCCAGACGTGCCCAGCATCGTGGAGCTCGGGCGCACCGAAGAGGCGCGGCGGATTCTCAAATTCTACGCGGCGGCGGATGACATTGGCCGCAGCCTCGTCGCCCCGCCCGGCATGGCGGCGGAGCGCATCGCAACCCTGCGCCGCGCTTTCGACGCGACGGTTCGCGACCCGCAGTTTCTGGAAGAGGCCACAAAGGCAGGGCTTGAAATCAAGCCCATGAGCGGCGAGGCGCTGCAAGAGATGGTGTCGGAGGTCGCGACCTTTCCCCAGGATCTCATCGTGAAGGCGCGGGCGGCGCGTGAAGGGCCGAAATGACGTCGGGCTTGCTGGCCGGTATACGGCCTCCCTTCGGTCTCTTCTGCTATCTGGTCCTCACCATGTTGACGCGACCATCGTCGTGCTTCTGGAATTCAACATAGACGGGATGCTTGGGGTGCTGAGCCACATACTCCTCCCCGATATTCAAACTGATTGTGTAACCGAGTTCGGCAATGAAATTGAACAGTTCCTTTTTATGCTCAGCGAACCATGCTGCGGACCACGCTTCGAACAAAAGTGGAGGATATGAGTGCTCCTCCAGAAATTTAACGCCCCCTTTCAATACATTTAATTCGTATCCCTCGACGTCGATTTTGATCAGCGATGGGGACTTGGGAGTCTGGAGAGAATCGAGCGTTATCATTGGTGCGGAGGTAAATTTTTCATAGCTTGTGTATTGCTCGATTCCCTTCGCCACCCTGAATTCCCGCTCAAGGGAAAAAGCGCCGATATTATGGTGTTTTTCGTAGCTGAGCACCGGTATTTCTATCGTGCAGTTTTTCTCGCCGACGGCTGAATTATGCGCGATGTAGTTATCAAGGCGATTTAAAATGAGATTTCCGCAAAGCTGATAATATATGGTTCGCTGCGGCTCAAAACCTATGACAGTACCCTCCACTGCCTGAATGCTTTTAGCCAAGGGAATCGAATAGGCGCCCAGATTGGCGCCGATATCAATGATAAGCGGCTTATCAACCCCCTTTACGAAAAATTTGGAAATAATGATTAAATATTCTTGCCACTGTCCCGAGTTATATAACGTTCTGGATATGAGGTCGTTTGTGTTGAACAACAGGTAATTAGCTTCCTTGCAGTTAATTATGTTCACCAACGGCAGCATCTTTATCTCCAGTCACGCTAGATTCAATCGCTTTAATCATACATATGGGTTGACACACCAAGCCGGCCGCGTGTGGATCGGACGCAGAAACTTCAAGCACAAGTGGTTCACCTTGGGGAAAACATGTGGACGAAAACCTTAAAAAACAATTAAGGCCACCTGTGAATAAATATGCGCGTCATTGCAATGTTCTTTTCAAGAGGATTATTGCTTCTGAATCAGTCAATTTATTTGGGTGACTTGATGGGAAGTATTGACTTAACGTCAAGACGCAGCCCTTCATTGCCGATGAATAGACTGGGAGTTCATTGCTCATGACGGCGGCGATCTATTACCATCCCGAAGCCTATAGCATCGACGGCCCCAAGCTCATGGGCCGCAACGCAGCCGGCGAGTCCTTTCTGAGGGGCTTTCTGGCGCATAGCAAGACAAGGGAATTCTGGATACAGGCCGAAAGCCCCGACCACGCGCAGCATTTTGCGCGGGCGGTGGCTGCAAGCGGCCGCCAGGAACCAGTCAAGGTGGCCGACAAGACGAACCTTGGCGCGCTGAGAGAGGCGGGCGTGGTTTATTATCCGGGCCCCGGCATAGGCGCCGAGGCCTTTCATCGCACCGCCTTTGGGGATGGCGCCTGGAGCCTGTGCGGCGTCACGCACACCACCTCCAGCGCTCTGGCGATGGACTCGATCACTGCGCTTATCACGTCGCCCGTGCAGCCATGGGATGCGCTGATCTGCACCTCCCCCACGGTCAAAAACAATGTCCACCGCCTGATGCAGACGCAGGTCGACTATCTGAAAGAGCGCCTCGGCGTCAGCAAACTGGTGACGCCGCAATTGCCGGTGATTCCGCTGGGCATCCATACCCGGGATTTTTCCTTTTCCGACCTGCAGAAGGCCGCCGCGCGCAAGGCCCTTGGCGTCGATGAGCACACATTGGTCGTCCTTTACATGGGCCGCCTGTCCTTTCACGCCAAGGCCCACCCACTGGCCATGTATCAGGCGCTCGAGGCCGCTGCGGCGCAAACCGGCAAATCGGTGCTGCTCGTTGAATGCGGGTGGCACGCCAACACATTCATAGAGAAAGCCTATGCGGACGCCGCGCGGCTTGCCTGCCCCCATGTCAGAACCGTGACGCTCGATGGGCGCAAGGCGGCGGAGCGGGAGACCGCCTGGGCGGGCGCCGATATATTCTGCTCCCTGTCCGATAACATCCAGGAAACCTTCGGCATCGCGCCCATCGAAGCCATGGCTGCGGGTTTGCCGGTGATCGTGTCGGACTGGGATGGCTACAGGGATACGGTGCGCGACGGCATGGACGGATGGCGCATCCCCACCCTGATGCCGCAGGCGGGACTCGCAGGCGACCTTGCGCTTCGCCACGCCCTGGAGATCGATACCTACGATCAGTATTGCGGCCTTACCTGCAGCCTGATCGCCGTGGATGTGGAGGCCACGACGAAGGCCTTTGTGAACCTGTTCACATCGCCAGACCTGCGCCGTCAGATGGGGCAAGCCGGGCAAAGCCGCGCGCAGCAGGTTTACGATTGGGCGAGCATCATTCCCCAATATGAAGCTTTATGGGCGCAGCTGACGGAATTGCGGGTGGCGGGGGCCAAGAACCTGAAACCGGCCCCGCATCCCTGGCCAGCGCGCATGGATCCATTCCATTCATTTGCAAGCTATCCGACGCACACATTGACCCCCCGGACAATCCTGGCCCTGGTCAATGGCGACCCGAAAACCGCCATGCAGCGCGCCCTCGCCTTTCGTCAACTCGCCATGATCCAGTTTGCGCAGGCTGTTCTGCCGAGCGAGGCGGAAGTCGAATCGATTTTGACGCAGGCCGCCAAGGGGCCCCAAACAGCCCTCGAACTGATTGCGGATACGCCCGTGGCGCGCCGCCCCTTCGTCCTGCGCAGCCTGGCGTGGCTGGCGAAACTGGGCGTGCTGAAGGTTGTTTTCGAGGAGTCGCAGGAGATGGGCGTTTGAGCGCAAGGCCGTCTCGGGCCGCCGTCTCAAAAGTGGGTTGATATGCAAAGCGCGTCATAAGGTTCGTCATTTTGACGTTTCCGGTGATCTCAATCCATGGCGACTGTCGAATACATTTTCGTCATCAAAGGACCCTATCGAGGGAGCGCGTCAAATCATCGGTGCGCCCTAGGCGCCGCCCATGTTCTTCGCCAGCAGGCCGATGACCTCCTCGCGTTTGGCCACCGCCAAACTTGTTTGATGTGGCGTCGTTGGCGGCGACGCCCTGCTTGTTCAGATGGCCTTGCCCTTGATCTCGGCGCGGCGTCAGAGCACGTTTTTGGATCAAGTCAAGCTTTTGATGCCGATATTCGAGATCAAGAGCGCCAAATCCGGGAGGAAAGGGAACACCTTGGCGTTAATCCCTCACCATTGCCGGAAACGTGGAACGTACTTTATAAAAACTATGAAGTTTCCACCTCCCTTCCCGAACGGGCCAGGGGGCGACGGTTTGGCGGGGACGGGCCAAAGCCTCGCTCCATGATCCCGGGTGGCGCGACCCTCCTCCAACCGGCCGCAATTCACCATTGCGCGCCGCATAACAGGCGGACATAATGCCTCCAACAAACAGAAAGGTGAGGATGGCATGCGCATAATTCGATTTGGCGCCGTTACCGCAGGGATCATTTTAGCAACTTTGGTCGGCGGCGCCGAAGTCCGTGCCCAAGCGGCGCCGGATTATTACAAGGGCAAACAGATCTCGCTGACAATAGGTTATGGTCCGGGCGGCGGCTATGACGCTTATGCGCGCTTGCTGGCTCGTCACATGGGCCGCAAGATTCCCGGCGCACCTGCCATGGTGGTCCAGAACATGCCGGGCGCCGGTTCCTTGCGCGCAGCTAATTATATCTACAACAGCGCGCCTCGCGACGGCACCGCCATCGCCACCATCTCGCGCAACATGCCTATGCTGGGCGTGCTTGGCAATAACAAGAACGTCATGTTCGATGCGCGCAAGTTCACCTGGCTCGGATCGCCAAGCAGCGTAAAGGAAGACGCCAATCTTCTTTGGGTTCGCAAGGATGCGCCGGCCAAGAAGATCGAGGACATCATTCGTCCGGATGGGCCCACGTTGATTCTTGGCAGTTCTGCGGAAGGCTCCACCAGCAACGATGTGATCCTCGTTGTGCGCGAAGCGCTTGGCGCACGCATCAAGATGATTTCGGGTTACCCTGACAGCAATGCTTTAAATCCCGCCATCGAGCGCAATGAGATCCAGGGACGTTTCGTAGGCATATCCGCCGTGAACGCGTCCTGGCCTCACTGGTTCGAAAAGGATTCGCCGGTCGCGCCCATGCTGCAATTTGCGCGCGTGACCCGCCATCCCATGTTCCCCGATGTGCCGACTGTCCAGGAAATGGCGAAGGACGAAGCCTCGCGCCTCCTCGTGGAGGCTTCGGAGGTTCCTTACATGCTCGCCCGTCCTTTCGTGGGGCCGCCGGGTGTGCCTGAACCCGTCGCAAAGATTCTGCAAACGGCGTTCATGGACGCCGCCAATGACGCGGCCTTCATCGAGGACGCGAGGAAGTTGCGGGTCGAGGTCAGTCCCGTCGGGCCTGACGAGGCGTTACGCATGCTGGAGGTGATCGCAAACGCCCCGTCGTCCATTAAAGAAAAACTGCGCGCCGTGCTCGGCGAAGAACGATGAACGCAGTCGCGCGCAGACAGCCTGGGGGCGCTTTGTGAACAATGTCGATGTCTCTGTGGTCGCCTTGCCGGGAACTGAAGGCGTGAGCCTTATGGGGATGCAGCCAGTCAGATCCTCTTCCGCAGGCGCCTTTGATGGAAAGGGGTCTTTAATGCGGCCAGACTGGGGCGATGACGCAAGGAAACTGTTCGGTACATGGCGTCTCGTGGAGACGACAAGCGATGGTCAGGTGAGGCCTGAGCGCGGCGCGTGCCCACTGGGGCTGATAACCTACCATGAGAGCGGCTGGATGGCCGCACAGATCCAGCCAGATCGTCCGCCCGTCGACATGTCGGGAGCCGAACCCACAGGGGAGGAAGCCAAAGCGGCGCTCTATGGCTACACCGCATATTTTGGGTCTTTCACTTTGGACGAAATCAATAAGATCATAACGCATCATCGGCTTGGCAGCGTCACGCCAGGTTGGCGGAAGAAGCCCGACTATTTGCGCGCCTACGCGTTCGAGGGACCGGACCGGGTGGTGCTGCGTCCCTTGGGCAATAAAGTCGCGCTGGTATGGGAGCGACTGGTCTGACCGTTTGTGGTTCATGCAATTGCATCAATGATCCCACCGCGGTTGTCGTCAGTCGATTGCCACGTTAAGCCTTGCAGCATGAAGGAGTCCCCATTGCAATGAGCAAGGCGCGTCCACCTGCGATAGAGGTTTTCACCCATCGCAATTACCTCCTGTTCATGTTGGGGCTTGGACCGGCGGCCATCTCATCGTGGATGCAGCGCGTCGGCGTGGGGTGGCTTGCGTGGGAATTGACGCATTCGCCGGCATGGCTTGGTTTGATTGCCGCCGCAGATCTTATTCCATTTCTGTTCTTGTCGCCCTTTGCAGGGGTGTTCATCGATCGCTCATCGCCGCACAAGATCCTGCTCAGCGCGCAATGGCTGCAATTCATCCATGCAGCCGCGCTGGCGATCGCCATGTTCAACAACTTCGTTTCAATAGAAATCCTGTTGGCTTTGACCGTTTTTTCAGGTGTCGTCAGCGCATTCGCGACCCCGGCGCGTCATGCGGTCGTTCCCAATACAGTGCCCAGAGCACTGGTGGGGACAGCCGTATCGCTTGACTCGGCGCTCTTTCAAGCCAGCCGTTTCATCGGACCTTCCATCGCCGCCTTCGTCATTCCCATCTGGGGCGTATTCGGCGCCTTCGCCGCCCATATGGTCGGCAGTTTTGTGTTTTCAGTGGTCATGCAGCAGATGCGAATGCCGGCCCCCGAGCGGGACAGGCGCCCGCGCAGCTTCATCTCCGATATCCGCGAAAGCCTCGACTACATCATCCACCACGGGGCGATCCAGCCGCTTTTCATCATGCTGGCCATCGCGTCCATCTGCTTGCGCCCGATGCAGGACATGTTGCCGGGCTTCGCTCAGTCGGTCTTCGATTCTGACGCCGTGGGCCTGGCCTGGTTAACCTCCGCCATGGGGGTAGGCGCCATGCTCAGCGCGACTCGGGTGGCGCTGCTGGGGAGTTTTTCCGGTTTGAACAAAATGGCCTTCATCGGCCTTGCCAGTGCCGGTCTGTCGACCTTCGGCATGGTGACCACGAGCCGATTATGGACAGGAATTGTTCTGTCTGTGATCTTTGGCTACTCGTTCAACACGCTGTCGGTCAGCATTCAGGCGATTGTGCAATCGGCGGTCGATGATTCCATGCGTTCGCGCGTCATGTCGTTCTATACGTTCATCTATCGAGGCGCTCCTGCTCTTGGCGCCATATTTTTTGGGAGCCTGGCCGAATTTGTCGGGCTTCGCTGGGCCTACGCTTTGGCGGGCGCGATCTGCCTCCTCACCGCAGTCGCTCTTTACAAGCGTCTGCGCTCCATGAACGAGGCCTTCGAGCCGAGGCGTTAGGGTCTGGCTTGCGTTGAAAGCTTTGCGCCTGAAGGCGCCGATGCCGCTCTTCAGCATGGGCGGCGGGCGACCTTTCCCAAAAGACAGGTCGGGTTTGCGGCGTTGACCACGCGACCATGATGGCAGGGAACAGTTCCGGGGCTGACAGTTGCAGGCAAGCAATCAGCCGCTAACGCAATGGGCCAGATCGCTTTCTTCCAATTCGCATTTGTCCTTTCAGCCCGATGCGAGGACCGCCTGAACATGGAGCCGGCACGTAACCTGGCCGCCCCCCTCGCGGACGTCTCCGAAATACACAATGGAGCGCTCCCGTGCGCCCGAATGCATATTTGGTGGATGACAAAATGGCGCGCCCGAAAGGATTCGAACCTCTGACCCCCAGATTCGTAGTCTGGTGCTCTATCCAGCTGAGCTACGGGCGCGTGCCGGTCGTGCGGGCGATTGCCGCTTTGCGAACGGGCCGATCTGCACCGGCGAGGTTCGTGTAGCGGCTTCGGATGGTCTTTGCAATAGGGGTTGATCCATTTGGCGTCATTTGCCTGGGATCATGGCGCTGGAGCCCGGGCGGGTTCAGGCGGCCTCTTGCGACTCGGGGGTTTTCTTGCGGCGCGGTGGCAGGGTGATGCGGAACATGGCGCCGCCCAGGCCTCGGTCGGCGCTGGTCGGCACGAGGGTGATCTCGCCCCCATGGGCATGGACGATATCCGCCGCGATCGACAGGCCAAGGCCCGTCCCGCCTGGGCGGGAGGAGCCGGTGAAGGCCTGGAACAGGGTTGCGCGCGCCTGCGGGGGCACGCCGGGACCATTGTCGCAGACTTCGATCAGGGTCTGACCGCCTTCCTTGCGCGCACGGATGCGCACCAATGGCTCCGCGCCGGGCAGGGCGCCCGCCCCCGTCAGGGCGTCCGCGCCGTTGCGCACCAGGTTGAGCAGCGCACGGAAAATCTGCTCCGCGTCCGCATGGACTTCGAAGTCGCGCGCGACGGCGTTGTCGATCTGGATGCCCGGGGCCAGAGGCGCGATCGTCTCCACGACGTCCGTCACAAGCGGATGCAGGAGGAGCTTGCCGGGCTTTGGCGGCCGCTCCACGGCGCGTCCATAGACGAGGGTCGACTGGCAGAAGGAAATGGCCCTGTCCAGGGTGGCCACCAGTTTGGGCGCGATGCGGCTGACGACAGGGTCCGACACGTCGGCGAGGCGGTCGGACAGGAGTTGGGCGGAGGCCAGCATGTTGCGCATGTCGTGGTTGATCTTGGCCACGGCCATGCCCAGGGCCGCCAGGCGCTTCTTGCGGGTCAGTTCGCGCAGCAGGTCGCGCTGCATGATCGCCAGCGCATCCTCGGCGACCCCGATCTCGTCACTGCGTCCGGAGGGCTCTATCACCCGTCCGGCGCCCTCGGGGTTGCGCCCGAATTCCGTGATGCTCGTGGTCAAACGGCGCACGGGGCGCAGCACCATCAGATTGATCGCCAGGGCCGCCAGTAGAGCGACGAAGCTGGAACTCAACAAGGAGAGCAGCAACACATTGGAGGAGTGCCGCAGCATATCTTGCCGCAGGGGCGCCTCATCCAGAGTGATCTCGATCTGGTCTGCGCCCAGAGGCGCCTGACCCACCAGGTTCAGCACCCGGTCCCGGGAGGCGGTCAAGGTGTGGTAGGCGGAGACGATCGACCCCCAATTCGATGGGTCTCTCAGGTCGAAGTTCTCATCGATCTGGCTCGGCATATCGGTGGCGGCCAGCAGGCGGCGCGAGTCCTTCGTCTTGAGCACGATCGTCTTGGCGCCAACGCTGCGCAGAAGGGCGGCTTCCAGTTCGTCCGGCACGCCTCCGGCGGGGGCCGCCTCAAAGACGAGAGCGGCCGTGGAGGCTGCGGCCAGCCGGTCACGCAACCAGGCGTTGCGAAAATTGGCGATCGTGGGGATGTAGACGGCGACTTCCGCCATCATGATGAAGATGAGCAAGAGGAAGAGCAGTCGGTTGGTCAGTCCGAAGCGCACAAGGCGTTCCGCCCCCTGCCCAGCGGGGGCAAGCCCTTCAGCGACGCCTTTGACTGGCTCCTGCCCCATGGCGCTCCCCGGCCACCTGTTGACCGCACCCTGACAAATCAGGCGGGCGCTCCCCAATTCCGTTCTCTTACCCTGTTCCGCTGGGAAAAACACCCTCAACGTGAGATTCGCCTGCGCCTTGAGCGTCGCACGGGCCTTTGCTTGTCACGCTGGCTCATTGACTCGCCCGGCGGCTTGCCCCTATAAGGCGCGCAATAGATTTCGGCTTGCGCTGAAGTCGCCCGTTCGTTTGGTCGCCGTCAGGCGCGCCAGTCAGACGGATAGGCCTCAACCTCATATCGAGACAGCCCCTCATGGGACAGCCTGCGGTTCGCCGTCAGGCGCCCGCTGTCCCCAGAAACCGGAGCATACCTGTGAAGCGGACTTATCAGCCCAGCAAACTCGTGCGCAAGCGCCGCCACGGCTTCCGCTCTCGCATGGCCACCGTTGGCGGCCGCCGCGTCATCGCCGCCCGCCGTGCGCGTGGCCGCAAGAAGCTGTCCGCCTGAGCCGGGCAGCGCTTGCAAGCGAGGGGCTGCGTCCATGACCGGTCCAACGTCCGAGATTGGCGATGAGTCCTCTGCGCCGCTCACCGGCGTGTTGGTTCAGGGTCGCTTGGTCCAGGGTCGCTTGCGCAAACGCGCTGATTTCGTGAGAGCCGCCAAAGGCGCGCGCGTCACTGCGCGCGCTTTCGCATTGCAGACGCGCAAGCGCGAGGGCGATGATGCGGCTGGCGCGCGGATCGGGTTCACCGTCACGAAGAAGACCGGCAATTCCGTCGTGCGCAATCGCATTCGTCGGCGTCTGCGCGAAGTGGTTCGTCTGGGTGAGACCCTTCCCCTGCGCCCTGACCATGATTATGTGCTCATCGCGCGCCGAGACGCTCTGTCCATGGATTTTCGCGCGCTCGGCCTTGAGCTGGAGCGCGCCCTCCAGAAGTTGAACGATCCCAAACGCGCGGCTGCGGGCTCTCGCCCGGCCCGCCCGACCTGACCTCCGCGCGGCGCCCCGCGCTGCTTTCCGCACCCCAATCCAGGCTGATCGAGACAATGCGCGAAGACCAGAAGAACCTCTTCCTCGCCATGGGCCTGTCCCTGCTTGTGATTGTCACCTGGCAGTATTTTTACGCCGGGCCCAAGCAGGAGCAGGCGCGCCAGATCGCAGCCCAGACGCAGTCCTCGGTCACAACGCCGCCTGCGGCGCCCGTGACATCGGCGCCCCAGGCTCCGGGCGCCGTCCCCGCGCCAGCGGTCGCCCCTGCAGGGGCTCCGGCGGCGGCGACGCCTGAGGTGGCGCTGACCCGCGAGGCCGCCCTCGCCGCCAGCCCGCGCATCAGGATCGACACCCCCGCCCTCAAGGGCTCCATCTCTCTCAAGGGTGGCCGCATCGACGACGTCGCCCTCAAGGACTATCGCGAGACGGTGGATGCCGGCAGCCCGAACATCGTCCTGCTTTCCCCCGCCAACGCCCCCCAGCCCTTCTATGCGGATACGGGCTTTGTCGGGCAGCAGGGCTCGGCCATTCCCCTGCCAAGGGCGGATACGCTCTGGACCGCTGATTCGGATGCGCTGACCACCGCCAAGCCGGTCACGCTCACCTATGACAATGGCCAGGGCCTCATCTTCACCCGCAAGATCGCCGTCGATGACCGATACATGTTCACGGTGACGGACGGCGTACGCAACGTCGGCGCCGCCGAGGTGAGCCTGTTCCCCTATGCGATCGTCGCCCGTCGCGGCAAGCCGAAGACCGATGGCTATGCGGTTCTGCATGAGGGCTTCGTGGGCATCGTCGGCGAGTCCCGCGTTCAGGAATACACTTATGACTCCATCGAGAAGGAGACCAAGGCGACCCATTCGATGGAAGGCGCGAGCGGCTGGCTCGGCTTCACCGACAAATATTGGGCCGCCGTGGTCATTCCCGACCAGAGCAAGAACTTCAAGGGTCGATTCTCCTCCGCGGGCGACGGGGTGAAGACCTATCAGAGCGACGCCCTGCTGGACCTGGTCACTGTGGCGCCGGGCGCCAGCGTCGAAACGCAGACCCGCGTCTTCGCAGGCGCCAAGGAAACGCGCACCATCGACGCCTACCAGAAGTCCCTCACCATCAAGAATTTCGATCTGATGATCGACTGGGGCTGGTTCTACTTCATCACCAAGCCGCTGTTCTGGCTCATCGATTACATTTTCGGCATTGTTGGCAACTTCGGCGTGGCGATCCTGATCGTAACCGTCATCGTCAAGGGCGTCTTCTTCCCCCTCGCCAATCGCAGCTATCTGTCAATGGCGAAGATGAAGGCGGTGCAGCCGCAGATGGAGGCCATCAAGGTCCGCTACCCCGAAGACAAGCAGAAGCAGCAGCAGGAGTTCATGGAACTCTACAAGCGCGAGGGCATCAACCCCGTCGCGGGCTGCCTGCCCATCGCCGTGCAGATCCCGGTCTTTTTTGCGCTCTACAAGGTGATCTTCATCACCATCGAAATGCGCCAGGCGCCCTTCTTCGGCTGGATCCGCGATCTGTCCGCGCCTGATCCCACCAATCTCTTCAACCTGTTCGGGCTCATTCCCTTCGATCCCACGCAGATCCCCTTCATCGGCCATTTCCTGGTGCTGGGCATCTGGCCGCTGATCATGGGCGTGTCCATGTTCATCCAGATGAAGATGAACCCGGAGCCCACCGACCCCGTTCAAAAGCAGATGTTCGCCTGGATGCCCGTGATCTTCACCTTCATGCTCGGCGCCTTCCCGGCGGGTCTGGTGATCTACTGGACCTGGAACAACACCCTGTCGGTTAGCCAGCAATATTTCATCATGCGCAAGGCGGGCGTGAAGGTGGAGCTTTGGGATAACCTCGCCAGGCTCTTCAACAAGCCGGCCAAGAGTTGATGCCTGAGCAGCCGCAGGACCAGACGCCCGATTCCGTCGATCCCGTCGAGCCGCAGGGCCGCGACTTCGCCGAGGAGGGGCGCAAGCTCTTCGCGGGCTATTGCGACTTCATCTGGGCCGCCGCCAAGATCGACGGCTTGCCCCCCATGGGCCCGCCCGAGATAGCCTTCGCGGGCCGCTCCAATGTGGGCAAGTCCTCGCTGCTAAACGCGCTCACCAACCGCAAGGCGCTGGCGCGCACCTCCCACACGCCGGGCCGCACCCAGCAGCTGAACTTCTTCGCGCTGGGCGCCGAATCGCCCAACGAGCGCATGCGCCTCATCGACATGCCCGGCTATGGCTATGCGGCGGCGTCGAAGGCCAAGATCTCCTCCTGGACGGAGCTGATGCGCGGCTATCTGCGCGGGCGGGCCACGCTCAAGCGGGTCTATGTGCTGGTTGACGGCCGCCACGGGCTGAAGGACGTTGACATTGAGATGTTCAAGCTGCTCGACAGCTGCGCGGTCTCCTATCAGGTGATCCTGACGAAGCTCGACGAAGTGAAGAAGGCCGACCGGGACGCCCGCGTGGCCGAGACCCTCGCGGGCCTCGCCAAACAGACCGCCGCCTTCCCCGAGGTGATCTTCACCTCCTCCCAGACCGGCGAAGGCGTGCCCGAGCTGCGCGCCGGGGTGGTCCGGCTGCTTGCGCAGATGGGGTTGTGAGGGGCGGCCTTTCGCCCCCACCCCCACATTGAGCTTTCCCCGCCAAGCCGCTACAACCGCGCGATCCCTCGACGCCGGAAACAGCCATGACCGACGCTTCCCAGACCAGCCCCCAGCTTCAGGCTGAAATCCTCATGCAGGCGCTGCCCCATATGCTGCGCTATGACGAATCGATCATCGTGGTGAAATATGGCGGCCACGCCATGGGCGATGAAGAGGTCGCCCGCAGCTTCGCCCGCGACATGGTCCTGCTGGAGCAGTCGGGCGTGAACCCGGTCGTGGTCCACGGCGGCGGGCCGCAGATCGGCGCCATGCTGAAGAAGCTCGGCATCAAGTCCGAATTCGCGGCGGGCCTGCGCATCACCGACAAGGCCACGGTCGAGATCGTCGAGATGGTGCTGGCGGGCTCGATCAACAAGCAGATCGTGGGCTTCATCAACGCCGCTGGCGGGCGGGCCATCGGCCTGTGCGGCAAGGATGGCAACATGGTCACCGCCACCAAGGTGACCCGCGTGCTCGACCACGCCCTCAACCAGGAGGTCGATCTCGACCTTGGCTTCGTGGGCGATCCGAGCAAGGTGGACACCACCGTGCTCGACCAGGTGCTGGGCCGTGAATTGATCCCGGTGCTGGCCCCGGTCTGCCAGGGCGCGGATGGAGAGACCTATAATGTCAACGCGGACACCTTCGCCGGCGCCATCGCGGGCGCGGTCAAGGCCAAGCGGCTGCTTTTCCTGACAGATGTGCCCGGCGTGCTCGACAAAGACAAGCAGCTCATCAAGGAGCTCAGCGTCAGCCAGATCCGCGCGCTGATCGCCGATGGCACCATCACCGGGGGCATGATCCCCAAGGTCGAGACCTGCATCTACGCCATCGAGCAGGGTGTGGAGGGGGTCGTCATCCTCGATGGCAAGACGCCCCATGCGGTTCTGATCGAACTGCTGACGGATGGCGGGGCGGGCACCTTGATCACCCCGTGAATCTGTCGCTCTCAAACTGTTGGAAACCGGATCGGGGGATTATAGCTTATCCTTTCCCCGATCCGCAGGAGCCCCATTGAAAGTTGACCGCACCGAAGATGGTCCCCTCGTCCCCGAAGGCCCGTTCACGGGGGGCATGACTGCGCCGGCGCCGGTAGAGGCGACGCCGGATGCGCAGATCGTCGCCCGCTTCGCCCATGTGGACACCTGGGTCTTCGATCTCGACAACACGCTCTACCCTTCCGACAGCGACCTCTGGCCGAAGATCGATGCGCGGATCACCCTCTTCCTGGCGGAGCTTTTCGGCCTTGACGCCATGTCGTCCCGGGCCCTGCAGAAATATTACTATCAACGCTATGGCACGACCCTGAATGGCCTGATGCTGGAATATGACATCAGCGCCGCCCAGTTCCTCGACTTCGTGCACGACATCGACCGCTCCAGCCTCGAGCCCGACCATTCGCTGGCCGCCGCCATCGCGGCGCTGCCGGGGCGCAAGCTGATCCTCACCAATGGCTCGCGCGAACATGCCCTGCGCACGGCGCAGAAGCTTGGGCTGGACCATCTGTTCGAGGATATCTTCGACATTGTAGCCGCCGATCTCCTGCCCAAGCCCGCGCAGGAGACCTATCAGCGATTCTTCGACAAGCATGAGGTGGAGCCTTCGCGCGCCGCCATGTTCGAGGATATCGTCATCAATCTCCTGGCGCCCCATACGCGCGGCATGGTGACGACCCTCGTGGTGCCCAAAAAGGGCCAGGTGGATCATCGGGAATCCTGGGAACAGCCGCGCATCATACCGCCCCATGTGGATTTCACCACCGATGATCTCGCGGGCTTCCTGCGGCGCCTGCAAGGGACCATGCAAGAGACCATCTAAGGGACCAGGCTTGCGTGAGGCGCCGGGCTCTTCTATAGGCGGTCCTCGATCATTCCATGGAGGACCTATGTCACCGAAAGCCTTGAAGGCCTTGGGTCTGCTGCTTTGCGCGTCCGCTTTTGCGGCGGCGCCTGTCAGTGCAGCCGAATACTATACCGGCAAGAAGGTGGATTTCGTCATCGGCTCGGATGCGGGCGGTGGCTATGACATCTATGCGCGCAACATCGGCAAGCATCTCGGCCGATTCCTGCCGGGTAACCCCACGGTGATTCCCCGCAACATGCCGGGCGCTGGCAGCGGCACGGCGGCGGCCTCCCTGTTCCGTCTTTCGCCCAAGGACGGCACGGTGATCGGGGCGCTGTTCCCCGGCGTCATCGTCGGTCCCCTGCTGGAAGACCGGGCACAGAACCTCTTCGACCCCAACAAGTTCGAATATCTGGCCACCGCCGACAGTGGCATCCGCGTCTGCATCACAGGCCCCATGTCGACGGTGAAGACCTTCGAGGACGCGCAGAAGCAGAAGACCGTCATCGGCGCGAGCGCGGCGGGCGGTTCGACCCGCGATTACGCCGCCTTCCACAAGAATGCGGCGGGCGCCCAGTTCGACATCGTCAGCGGCTACAAGGGCACGGCGGACATCCTGCTCGCCATGGAGCGCGGGGAGGTCGATGGCCTCTGCGGCCTCGACTGGACGAGCCTCAAGTCCCAGCGGCCGACCTGGCTGGAGCAGAAGACAGTCAATATCCTGGTGCAGGATGGCATCGACACCGAGCACGAGCTTGACGCGCTGGGCGTGCCCCCCATCTGGAAGTTCATCACGAAGGAGTCCGACAAGGCGCCTGTGGAGCTGATCGTCAGCCAGCAGGTCTTCGGGCGGCCCTATGTGGCGCCTCCGGGCGTGCCGGCCGAGCAGGTGAAAATGCTGCGCGACGCCTTCGAGGCGGTGATGAAGGACGAGGCTTTTCTGGCTGACGCCAAACAGGGACGTCTCGACATTTCGCCCCTGCGCGGCGAAAAGGTTCAGGAAGTGGTCGCCAAACTCTACGCTGCGCCCAAGGATGTGGTGCAGCGCGCCAAGCAACTCATCACCCCCTGATCGGGGTCGAACCAAGACAGGAGCATCTTATGGATTCCGCAGAACTGCGCGCCATGCAGGCCCCCTACAAGGACAAGTACAAGTCCGATCCCGACGCCGCCATCATCACCCTGAAGGCCCATGGCTCTATCGACGAGTCCAAGATCGCCTGCAAGGTGGAGACGGGCCGGGCGCTGGCCGTCGCCGGGCTGCATCCGGCCACGGGCGGCTCGGGCGCGGAACTGTGCTCGGGCGACATGTTGCTGGAGGCGCTGGTCGCCTGCGCGGGCGTGACCCTGAAGGCGGTGGCGACCGCGCTGGGCATTCCGCTCAAGGCGGGCGTGGTGCGCGCCGAGGGGGATCTCGATTTCCGTGGCACCCTGGGCGTCGCCAAGGATGCGCCGGTGGGCTTCCGCGAGATACGCCTCGCCTTCGATCTCGACACCGAGGCGACGCAGGAGCAGATCGATTCGCTGATCAAGCTGACCGAGCGCTATTGCGTGATCTTCCAGACCCTCGCCAAGCCCCCCAAGCTGGGGCTGACGATCAACCGGGCCTGACACGGACGGGGCTGGCCGCAAATCCCCGGATTTTCCGGCCCTTTCGGTCCTCTTGCGTCGGTTGCGCCTGAAAATTGAGGCGCCTATATAGCTTCCGGCCTTCAAACACCTTCACAGGCGCCCTTGTAGTCGGGCCAGTGAATACCAATCTC
>CANCSY010000008.1 GCA_947380915.1 Beijerinckiaceae bacterium | reverse complement strand
AAATTTTGCTTGCCTGCAAGCAGGGTGGCGTCGGCGGCGGTGACCGTGTTGGGCCCGTAGAGCTTGATGGTGGTGGCGGCGGCGATGCCCGCCACCTTGGCCACGTCGGTGGAGAGGAGATTGGCGGCCGAATCCGACACAATCAGCGTAGCGCCAGTGGCGAGGGAGAATTTGTTGGTTCCAAGGGCGGCGAGCGTGGCTGCATTGGCGACGGTTGCGGTGTTATCGCCTGTGAGTTGGATTGAGGTGGCCGTCGCCTGAATTGCCGAGACGATTGCTTGAACATTGCCAGCCGTGATTGTCCCGGAGGGCGCCGCGCTCAAGGTGATGTGCGTAGAATCCACAACAGACGCAATGGTGGTCCCAGTGGGTATGTTTGTCCCGCTTATGGACATCCCCGCCAGGAGGCCTGTTGTACTGTTTACGGCGATCGTGTTGCTGATCGCACTGCTAGCCCCGGTGATTTGTTTGGCGGCAGTGGCCGTTCCCCCAGAGATGGTCCCGGTGATGGCCGCGCTCAAGGTGATCTGGTTGGCGGCATTATTTATATTCGTGATGGTCGCACCGACAGGTATGTCGGTTCCTGCGATGGTCATACCCACTTGAAGGCCGACGATACTGTCTACGGTCAGCGTTTTGGAACCGCTGCTTCCGGCAGTCCCTGTCAGGTTAGTGGTGGCGGCGCTGACCGTCGCCGCCGTGATCGTGGCGATGGGCGCTGCGCTCAAGATGATGTGCGTACTATCAACCACGGAGGTAATGGTCGCCCCGCCGGGTATGCCTGTCCCGGTGATGTTCATACCTGCCGAGAGGCCGGTTGAACTGGCGACAGTAAGTTTGTTGCTGATCGCGCTGGCGACCGCTGTGAGGTTCGAAGGCGCAATGTTAAGCGCCAGAAGCGCTGTCTTGTCGCCTGTCACCGTCAACTTTGCATTGCTGGAGACGTTGAACCCGGTTTTTGCCACCAGTGTGGCTGCGTCTGCGGCGGAGACGGTGTTGGCTGTGCCGGTGAGGGTCCATGTCGTGGGGAAGTTTTTCGCCGTGTTGTTGCCCGCCAGCGATATGAGATTGGTGGCTGTGTCGGCTACAGTGAGCCGTGTTGTGGGATCGCTGGAGAGGGTGAGGCTTTTGCTGGCCCATGCGGTGAGTTGGGCTGTGGTGACGGTGTTGGCCGCCCCGGTGATCTCAAAGCTGTTCGCCTGGGCGACGCCAGTGGCGTTGCTTGGCAAAATCAGATTTGCGGCTTCGTCGGAGATCTTGATGGTGACGCCGCTTGCCTTGGAGAAACCGGGCTTCGCCGCGAGTGCGGTGGCGTCAAAGGCCGATAGCGTGGCGTTTGTCGATAGCGTGACCGCCGTAGCCGAGCCGATGCCCGCCTTCTTGGCCGCCAACTCTTCAGGCGTGCCACTTCCGAGGACGGGGAGTAGATTAGCCGCATTGTCCAACACGATCAGGCTCGCGCCGACGTTCACTGCGAAACCAGCTAGCGCCTTCAATTTCGCTGCATCCGCGACGTTTACAGTGTTGGGGTTGCTAGCCGCGCTAATTTGCAGAGTGGCGCTGGCCGTTCCACTTGTTATTGCGACGGTGAGTGGCGCGCTCAAAGTGATGTGGGAGCCATCAACATTGATGTTTGTGATGATCGCCCCGTTGGGTATGTTGGTCCCGGTGACGGCCATACCCACCGAGAGGCCAGTTGAACTGGCAACGGTCAGTACTGAGCTGCCCAAGGTTCCGGTAACCCCGCTTAGTTGCTTGGCGGCAGTAGCCGTTCCATTTGTGATGATAGAAGTTGGGCTAGCGCTCAAGTTGATGTGCGTGGCGTCAACGACGCTTGCGATGGTGGTCCCCGTTGCTATATTAATCCCGGAGACGATCATACCCGGCTGAAGGCCTGTTGTGCTTGCAACGGTTAGTACGGTATTGCCCTTCAATTTGAAGGAGGTGCCAAGGGCCATGGCGCCGGCTGCGCCGTTCAGCAGATTATCGGCGGTATCGGTGATTGTGAGGGTCGCGGTGCTATCGAGAGAAAAATTCGCGCCAAGAGAGTTAAGGATTGCTGCCTGCTCAACCGTCACAACATTCGCCGTGCCGGTCAGCTTGATGCCGCTGGCGTTTGTCGACAATTTCGCCTGATTCATCCCCAGAATGTTCGCCGCACTGTCGGCCACAATCAGATGGGAGCCGGAGTCTACGGCGAAGACAGGCATGCTAAAGAGGGTGGTCGCTTGGGCCGCCGTTACTGTGTTCGCCGTGGCTGCGTTGGCGCCGGTGGCAGGATCTTTCAGCGTGACCGAGGTCGCAAGCGAGCCTGTTTTGGTGAGGGCTGCTGCGTTGGCGCCCGACAGCAGGTTAGCGGCGGTGTCCGCCACATCCAGGTCGTCGCCTGTGTTACGGGTCAAGTTCGCTTTGGCCGATAAAGTCGCAAGATCAGCCGCCTTGATCGGTGAGCCGGGATCGGTCACCTTGATGGACGTCGCCTTGGCGACGCCCGCAGCGTTCGCCGCCAGAAGGATTGCGGCGGGTGTATCGACGACGACCAGAGGGTTCGTCGCGTTGGCGGCGAAATTCTTCAGGCCAGCCAGCGTCGTGGCCTGGACCGCCGTGGCGGTCTCGCTGGCGGCCAGCTTGACGCTGCTAGCCTTGGCGACGCCTGTAGCGTTGGCCGAGAGCAAAATATCATCGACTGTGTCGACGATGGTCAGTGAATTGCCGGCGGCCAAAGCGTAATTGGGTTTGCCGACCAGCTTTGTCGCTTCTTCGGCTGTCGCCGCGCCAGTGATGCTGAACGCATTCGCCTTGCCGACGCCAGCGGCGTTATCCGGGTCCACGAGATTTTCGGCGGTGTCTGTTACGGTCAGCGTTGTGCCGGCCTTCAGTACGAAGTTGTTCAAGGCGGCTAAAGACGCCGCATCAGCAGCTGAGGTTGCGCCTATAACGATGAAGGCGCTGGCCAGAGCCACACCATCTGAATCGGAGACACCGGCAGTGTCTCCCGCAGCCACGATATTCGCGGCAGTGTCTGAAATCGTTAATGAAGTGCCGACCAACAGGGGCTTGCCTTTAGCAGCAATCGCCTCTGCGTTGGATACATTCACCGTCCCCGTGACGCTCAAAGCTGTAGCTTTGCCAATGCCAGCGCTGTTTCCGGCAAGGATGTTCTCGGCAGTATCGGCCACCACCAGCGTTGCGCCGCCTGTCGTGTCGACGCTGGTTTTTTGGTCGGCGAAATTGGCGGCCTGGGCGGCGGTGATCGTGTTGGCCGTTCCCGACACGGTTATAGTTGTAGCCTTGGGCAGCACGTTTCTGGCGGTGGGGGACAGGAGATTGGCGGCGGTGTCGGTGACGACAAGCGTCGCGCCGGCGGCCAGGTTGAATCCTGCCTTGGCGACCAAAAGCGTAGCATTCGCCACACTGAGGGCGTTGTCGCCCGTGAGGGTTACTTTCGTTGCCTTCGCGACGCCAACGGCATTTGTCGCGAGCAGTATTTCGCTCGCGCTTCCCGTGACTTCGAGCGCTGCTAGCGATGCTAGCGAGAAGCCGGGCTTGGCTGCGAGCTTAAGAGAGTCCGCGACGCTTACGGTATTTGACGTTCCGTCGAGAGGATTGGTCAGGGTGAAGGCGGTTCCTTTGAGTACGCCAGCGCTCCCGCTCAGAATATTTGCAGCCGTGTCGCTGATCGAAAGCGTGGCGCCGGCGCCGACGGAAAAGTTTAACTTGCCTGCAAGGGTGTTCGCCTGCGCAACCGACAGGCCCGTGTTGACGCCAGTAAGCGTCACCGTCGTGCCAAGTCCGAGGGCGGTGCTGTTGTCCCCATTCAGAATGTTGGTGGCTGTGTCCGTGATGACGAGTTTGGCGCCGGCGCTCATGGCGAGGTTTGGAAAGACCGCGCGTATCGAGGCGATTTGCGCAAGCGTCGCGGTGTTGGCTGCGCCTGAGATTTTCAGGCTGTCAAGATTTCCCGCGCCGACCAGAACCTTAAGGCTCTCGATATTCGCAAGAATGTTTGTGGTTGTGTCTTCGATGTTTTGGGCAGCGATTGTTGAATCCGCTGCAAAATTCTTGAACGCTTGCGAAATTGATGCGGTGGGAATGGTGGTGCGGGTCGTGGCCAAACTGAAGGCTGCCGCATTTGCCGGGTTGGCGAGTTCGCTTGCGGAGCCTTTGACTTCCAGCGTTGCGCCACTGGCGCGGGAGAACCTTGGAATCGCGGCTAAAATTATCGCCTCCGCTATTGTCACACTATTCGATGTGCCGGTCAGCGTAAGAGTAGCGTCGGAGGCGACCGAAAACCCGGGCTTGCTCGACAGGCTAAGCGCTTGCGTCGCGGTTACAGAATTCGTCGTTCCGGTCAGTGTGACTTTCGTAGCCAGTGCGAGCGCTGCGTTGTTACCTGCGGCCAGAATGTTTGCCGCACTATCAGTTGCCACGAGTGTAGCCCCGCTTTCGAGTGCGGCGCTTGGGTAGAGGGTTGCAATTGCGTTGATCTGCGTCAGGGTTGCGACATTGGATGTGCCGGATATCGCAAGTGTCGCTCCGGCAGCTTTAGCCAGGGAAGGGTAGAGCGTAAGAATGGATGTGATATCGGCCACAGTCGCTGTAGTTGGGCCGGTGATCGTCAAGCTGGTTATTTTAGAAGCGTTTTTAAGAGTGGTAAGATTTGCAATGTCCGCGACCATGTTCGCAGCGCTATCTGCGATGACCTGCGCCACAACTGAGTGGCTCGCGTTGTAGGCTGCGATGGCTTGCGAAACTGTAACACTCATTGCAAACTCCTAAACGCACATTTCTTTACTTGGCGATACACGCCAGACTTCAGGCTATTACGCCACACAGAAGTAAACGGTATTGACCCGGTTATATTTAATTTTCCCTTAAAAATAATATTTTCGAGCGAAAACTACGCTGCTAAGCCTTTATCTACCAGCGGTTTGGACCCATCAGACCAGTTTCCAATCCCGTTGTGTCGCCTCGGCGTCGGCGTCGGCGCCCGTCGGTTCGGGCGAAGTGGGTGACTGATCGGGGCTGGCGCTTGGCGCTGGTCGCCGCTAATCTGGCGTTCAAGCAAGAATAGGGAGGCTGAAATGGCGGTCGCGCCTGTATCCATCAACCGCAAGAGCCCTGTGTCGTCCATGAGCGAGGCCGAACTCAAGATGCGCATCGATCTGGCCGCCTGTTACAGGTTGATCGCCCTCAACGGCATGGACGATCTTCTGGCCACCCACATATCCGCGCGGGTTCCGGGGCCTGACGAGCATTTCCTCATCAATCCCTATGGGCTGCTGTTTTGCCAGGTCACGGCCTCCAACCTCATCAAGGTGGATCTGGACGGCAATATCATCTCGGACTCCGAATACGGGATCAATCCGGCGGGGTTCGTGATCCATTCCGCCATCCATGGCGGGCGACCGGATGTGGTCTGCATCATCCACACCCATACGGTCGCGGGCATGGCCATCGCCTGCCTTGAAGAGGGCCTGCTGCCGCTCTCCCAGAAGTCGCTGCGCTTCTATAACCGCATCGCCTACCACGACTATGAGGGCAAGTCGGACGATCTGGACGAGCGTTCACGCCTGGTGCGCGACATCGGCGACAAGAATGCGCTGGTTCTGCGCAATCACGGATTGTTGACCTGCGGCGCCAGCATCGGACGCGCCTATCACGCCATGCTCAATCTGGAAAAGAGCTGCAAGATCCAGCTCGAGGCCATGCAGAGCGGCGGCACTTTGATTCAATTGTCGCCCGCCGTGCAGGAACATGCCGCCCGCCAGCATGACCGTGACGATGTGCCGGGCAAGAACGGCCGGCCGGACATGTGGCCCGCCTTGCTGATGATGCTCGACAAGATCGACCCGAGCTATCGGGACTGAAACAGTTCGCAAGGCGCCGCTTCCCCTCGCGGGGATGAAGGTTTAGCCTTGTCGATGATCAAACAGGGGGGAGACGCATATGGCGGACGCGCGGCGCATGGATCAGCTTTATGTGCTTTTATACAGAATGAACGACAATCCGCCGGCATTGCCTGCCTCCGATGCGGACATGATGGAGCGCCACAAGGCCTTCCTGCAGGGCCTGCTGGACCGCAAGCTCATGTTCGGCTCCGGCGCCACCAAGGACGAGTTGGGCGTGCGCCATGCGGCGGGCCTCATCATCGTGCGCACGAAGACGCTGGCCGAGGCGCAGGCGCTCGCGCTGGAGGAACCCTTCTGCAAGGCTGGCCAGCGGCGGGCGGAGGTCATTCCGTGGCAGCGTAGCTGGTTCGAGGCCTGAACCCTGGAACATCTGGAGCGCGTCCCATGCCCGTCAGCACCGCCAATGGTCTCGATATCCATTATTCCGTCACTGGCTCCGGTCCGGCGCTGGTGATGATCCACGCGCTGCCCTTCGACCGGCGGCTCTGGGATTATCAGGTCGCCGCCTTTCAGGATCGATTCACCTGCATCACCATGGATCTGCGGGGCTGGGGGGATTCCGCCAAGCCGCACGAGCCCTTCAGCCTGCGTGATATGGGCGACGACGTCATGGGCGTGCTGCGCGACCTGGGGGTCACCAGGGACGCCGTGGTGCTTGGGTGCAGCATCGGCTCCAAGATCGCCCTGATGCTGGCCTGCGATCATCCCGATGTTTTTTCCGCCGCCATTCTGGTGGGAGGAAACTCGGGGCCGCAAAACCAGTTCGACCATCGCATCGCCGCCTATCGCGCCCATGCGGCGGACGGCACGTTCCGCGCCTACCATCTGGGGCATCTGCGCTACGGGGTCACCGAGGGTTGGGCGGATTCAGAGGTCGGGCGCGCGTTTCTGCAAGGATTTGTCGAGCGCGGCGGGGCGCTTGACGCCGAATGTATCGCGCAGGTCTTCGGGGCGCTGACATTTTCGGATCTGACATCGCGCCTTCCCGCCTACCGCTCGCCAACGCTCATCGTGAATGGCGAACATGACGGCGCCCTGCCGGGCGGCACGCGCACGGCGGGGCTTATCGCCCAGGCGGAGCATGTGATCCTGCCCGCGACCGGCCATTGCTGCTTTGTGGAAGACCCGCCGCTGTTCAACGGGCGCATGACGGATTTTCTCACCCGTCATGGCCTCATGCCGACGGCGGCCTGATCACTTCTTCTCGCTGCTCGCCAGCAACTCCGCCGCGCGCTTGATGAGCGCGGGGGAGGCCGCGTAATTGCGCTTGAGCGAAGCCTCCATGTCCTCGCCCGTAAGAGGATCGACCTCCATATTGCCTTTGCGGGCGTCTTCGAGGAAATCCGGGTCCTTCATCGTGGCGTCAAAGCCCCGGCGCACCGCAAGCACCAACTCCTTGGGCGTGCCGGGCGGCATGACGAAGGGCCGCCCCATGTCCTCTGAGAAGGAGATCAGCTCGACGACCTTTTTGTCGTTCTCATTCTTCACAAGGTCCACCAGCAGGGGAACCTTGGGCAGTTCGAAATGTGGCTTCAATCCCGTCTGCACGAGCACATTGAGGCGATTGTTCTGGATCCAGTCGGGATTGGAGGCCTTTAGCGTGGACCAGGAGAGGCCGCAGATTCCATCGGTTTCGCCACGCTCCACCGCCAGCCGCGCCTCATTTGTCGCATAGCCCAGAACGACCTTGATCTTCGTCTGGATGAGGGCGTTGAGCACAAGGCCCATGGTTGCGGAAAAACCCGTGGCGCCGGTCGAGGACACCGTCAGATTTTGACCAATGGCTTGATCGATCGTCTTGATGGGATTGGTGTGCCAGGTGACGCAGATGTTCTGCTGTTTGCCGATGGATCCGATCCATTCGAACTTCAAGGGATCGAATTGCACGGCGGGATTGCCAAACAGCGGTTCGGGCAAGAGGGCGTTATAGGTGGCGAGCAATACGCTGCCGTCTTTCGGCGCCACATTATAGGCCCAGTTGGTGGCGAGCATTCCCGCGGCTCCTGGCATGTTCTGCAAGATGAGGGCAGGGCGCCCGGGGATATATCGCTCCATGTGGCGGGCCAGAAGGCGCCCATAGGCGTCATAGCCGCCGCCCGTGCCAGCGCTGATGACGATCCGCAATTGCTTGCCCTTGTAGGGGCCGTCGCTGTTTTGCGCCATGGCTGGAGAGGCCAACATCAATGCCAGCGCTGCGCTGCAAAATCGGAACATGTGTGCGTCTCCCCGGGGCGCTTTTTGGCCTAGTGTTGGGAATATAGCCGTGTTTCGGTTTGAATGTCAGCCTCATTCCGAAAAATTGAGGGTGCGCAAGGCCATCGCGCGCCTGCGGACTTTGGGCTTGGCGGCGCGAAACTTTTGGGTAAGCTGGCGTCACGGATGGCGGGCGTGAAGACCCGCGACATGGGGAGGGTTCGATGGCTTGCAGGCGATTCACGGCAAGGGCGGCGCTGTTCGCCGGTGTATTGCTGGGCTGGGGTCTGAGCGCCCCCGCCAGCCGCGCCGCTGATCAGGCGCTGATCGACGCGGCCCGGAAAGAGGGGTCGCTCACCTGGTACACGACGCTCATCGTCGACCAGTTCGTGCGTCCCGCAGCCGCCGCCTTCGAGAAGAAATATGGCGTGAAGGTCAATTACGTCCGCGCCGACCATAACGACGTCATGTTGCGCATCCTCAACGAGGGCAAGGCCGGGCGCATGCAGGCCGACCTGTTCGACGGCTTCTCCCAGGTCGTGACCCTCGACAAGGAGGGCATGGTGCTGCGCTGGTCGCCCGATGCGGCCAAGCGTTTCCCGAAACATCTCTATGATCCCGAAGGGCGCTGGATCGCCACCAACCTCTATGTACTGACCCCCGGCTTCAACACCGATCTGGTGCCCAAGGGCACGGAGCCGCGCACCTTCGAGGATCTGCTGAATCCCAAATGGAAGGGCAAGATGGCCTGGAGCAGCAATGTCTCGGCCTCGGGTTCGGCGGGTTTCATCGGGACTGTCCTGACCCATATGGGCGAAGAAAAGGGCATGGCCTATCTGAACAAGCTGGCAGCGCAGAACATCACGGGGGTGCGCGTCTCCGCCCGGCAGTTGCTCGATCTGGTCATCGCTGGCGAATACGCCATAGGTCTCCAGATCTTCAATTACCATCCGGGAATCAGCGCGGCCAAAGGCGCGCATGTGGACTGGATCAAGATGGAGCCTGCGCTGGCTGCCCTCGGCGCCGTTTCGATCACCAAACCGGCGCCCCATGAGAACGCCGCAAAGCTGTTTCTGGACTTTCTGACCTCGCCGGAAGGGCAGCAACTGTTCCGGGAGGCGGACTATATGCCCGTTGATCCCGATGTGCCGCCGCGCGACGCGTCTCTGCGGCCAGATGGGGTAGCCTTCAAGGCGACCTATATGACGCCTTTCGAGATCGACAGTCAGGTTTCAAAGTGGGCGAAGATCTATGACCAACTTTTCAAGTGAGGGCGGGGCCTAGTTCTTCGCCTTCACTCCCAGCACCTCGGCCAGGCGCGCCGTCGCCTCCGTCTGGCGCTTGACGACCGCCGCGAGGCCTTCCGGCCCTTCGGGCACGACCACCACGCCCGCGTCGAACAGGCGCTTGGCCAGCGCAGGATCCTTGAGCGCTTCGATCACATCATCCGCGATCTTGCGCTTCACCTCCTGGCTCATCTTCGCCGGGCCATAGAACCCCACGGTGGATTCATAGCCAAGGGTGGGGTAGCCCGCTTCGGGGGCGCTTGGCACGTCTGGCGCCAGCGGGGTGCGGTTAGGGGCTGCGATGACGGCAAGTTTCGCCGTTCCCGCCTGCACATGGGGCATGGGCATGGAGAGGGATGCGGAGACAAGCTGGATGCGATTGGCGCCGAGATCCGCCCCCGCCTGACCGATGTCGCGATAGGGCACGATGGTCACGTCGAGGCCCTGTTCCTTCACGAAGGCCTTCACGGTCAGTTCCGCAAGCCCGGCGCCGCCCGCCACGTTGAGCGTTCCGGGTTTCTTGCGCGCCAGTTCCACGAACTCGCGGATCGTCGTGACCCCTGATTCCGTCGATACGGCGACCGCTAGCCCCGAATCTGCCGTGCGCACGATCGGGTTGAGATCGCGCTGGGCGTCATAGGGCGGTTTCGTCTGCAATGTGTAGGGATGGACGATGAAAGAGGCGGTGGAGGCGTAGAGCAGCGTATGGTCGTCATTAGCCGCGAGGAAGGCGTTGATGGCGACCAGCCCATCGCCGCCCGGCTTTGGCTCAACCACGATGGGCTTGCCCCATTTCGCCTGAAGCTTGTCTCCGATCAACCGTGCGGCCATATCCGTCGCCGAGCCCGGGCCGAAGGGCAGGATCACGCGCACAGCCCGCTCGGGATAGGCTTGCTGGGCCTGCGCCGAGGGGGACAGTACAGCGTAGGCCATGGCGGCGGCGACGCCCAGTCGGAGCAAAGACAGACTCATGAGACCCCCCTGTCGCCTTGGCTTTTTGGCAGCCTGTCTGGCGACGCGAGCCAAGGATGAGTCCTTGCCGGTGGAGAGTCAATCAGTCTGACGGCGCTCTCAGTCGAAGATTTTCGAATAGGCCGCCTGCCAGTCCTTCATCTTTTCAGCCGCCATGACGGGGCTGACATAGTTCACGCGAAAGCCCTTTTTCAGCTCGGGTTCGAGCGCGTCGACGGAATCGCTGGCGGGAATATGACGGCCATCCCGGATGATGGCCTGACCCTCCGGCGACAGCACGAAATTGATGAACAGTTTCGCCGCATTGGGGTGCGGCGCACCGCGCACCAGGCCGATATTGTTGGAGAAGCTCAGAACCGGCTCCATCTTGACCCACTGGATATTGTGGCCCCGGCCGCGTTCGATGAAGGTGTGATGGTTGAAGATCTGCAAGCCCAGCGGAAACTTCTTCGCCGCGATTTCCCCGATGACCGAGTGCCCATCGCCCTTGTGGGCGGTGATGTTCTGCGCTTTGAGTCGGGTCAGATAGTCCGTGCCTGCGGCCTCTCCCATATCCAGCAGGGTATTGGCGACAAAACCGGCGCCGCCCGTAAGGCCCGGCGAAGCGCTCCATATCATTTTCCCGCGCCATTTGGGGTCCAGCAGGTCCGCGCGGCTTCTGGGGATGTCGGCGGGCGCCACCGCGTCCACATCATAGCCAATGGTGAGGAATTCCAGCAGCACCGCGCTCCAGCGCCCCTGGGGATCCCGGTATTTCTCGGGGATGTCGGCGGCTGCGGGCGCGATAAAGGGTTCGACCAGGCCCGCCTCCAGCAGGGGGACGACGGTCGTGGAGCCGTCAAAGACATCGCCAAGCGCCTTGCCCGCCTTGGCCTCGTCGATGATCTTTTTCGCGTTGACGCCAGTGTTGCCACGCTGATGATCGACCTTGATTCCGGGATAGCGCGCTTCGAAGGCGCGGGCCATGGGCAGGGCCGCCTCATTGCCGAGGATGACCGAGTACCAGGTGACGAGGCCCTCCTTTTTGGCGGCCTCATAGAGGGCTTCGGGCGTCTGGGCCTGCACGATTTGCGGGGTGAAAAGCGCTGCAAGCAGCGGAAGGACAACCATAGGCTTCACGCAACCTCCCAATGTTTTTTCCCATCGCCGGGGCAATGACTGGATTTTCCCGAATGTGCCTGCCGCCTCGCCGATTGGCAAGCTGAATGCGTTTTGCTTGACGAAGGTCGTTTGCTCCATAATGCTGCACGCAAGGGTGTCGGCTGACCGGCGCCGGATATGGGGAGGGGTCATGAGTCATTCTCTTGCATCGCGCCATGCGTGGCTGCGTCATTCGACCTGCATCGCTTTGATGACGTTCGGTCTTGCGGTTTTCAGCCCCCTGAGCGGCGCCCGGGCGGTGGATCAGGTCACGTCCCGCTCCCTCGAGGAACTCAAGAAGGAGATCGTGGATCGGGCGGCCCGCAAGCCCCAGCGCAGCCCCGCCGACAAGGTGAAGGTCTCCGATGTGGAGGAGGCGGTCGCTGCCATCAAGACCATGGACCGGGACGATTGGGCCCGGGGCTTCATGGGGCCTGCGGAGCGTCATTTCGCAGAAGGGCGCAAGCTTGAGGCGGAAGGCAAGATCGAGCAAGCGAGGGAAGCCTTCATCACCGCCTATCGGCTTTTCAAGATCGGCCATTACCCCACCAACAATTCCCCCGAAAAGCAGCGCGCCTATGAGCGCGGTCTTGATGCTTTTCTCGCCTATGGCAAATATCTTGAGCCCAAGCTTGAAGTCGTCCGCATTCCCTTCGAGGGCAAGGAGATCGTGGGCTATCTGCGTCTGCCCAAGGCGTCTGGCAAGGTCCCGCTGGTCTATTTCGCGACGGCGCTGGATTCGCGCAAGGAGGAATGGACGGAGCGCAACGAGGATCTGCTGGACAAGGGCATCGGCATCTTCGTCACCGACATGCCCGGCACCGGCCAGGCGCCGATCAAGGTCGATGTGGACGCCGAACGCATGTTCTCCGCCGCTCTCGATTATCTGACCAAGCGGCCTGAAGTGGATGCAGGCCGGATCGCCTTTTATGGCGGCAGCTGGAGCGGCTATTGGGCGGTGAAAATGTCCATTGTGGAGCGTGCGCGGCTGCGCGCCGTGGTCGCGCAGGGGCTTCCGGCCCATCACTATTTTCAACCGGAATGGCAGACAACCGCGCTCAAGACCCCGGAATATCTGATGGATCTTCTGCCCGCCCGTTCCATGATCTACCAGGTCGAGGGGCTTGAGGCCTTTCTGGCCTATGGGCCGAAGCTGTCCCTGAAGACCCTCGGCGTTCTCGACAAGCCCTCGACCCGCCTGTTGCTGGTCAATGGCGCCAAGGACACGCAGGTGCCCATCGCTGACCTTCATCTAGTGGCGCAGACCGTGCCGGGCGCCCCCAAGGAGGCGTGGATCAACCCGGAAGGGCGGCATATGGGTTCGGACTTGAAGATGGGCTCCGAAGACATTCGCAGGGAGGTCGTCACCCCCTGGCTCGTCAAGATGCTGAAAGACTGAGTGCGTCTGGTTCAATCATTGGAGGCGAACATGTTCACGACGAAGATTTGGAACCTTGCCGCATCAACGGCTGGCGCAGCGCTGGTTCTGGCGGCGTCATCGGCCCTTGCGCCCGAGCGGGCGATGGCGCAGGCGGGCGCTGCGCTGGACACACGTAAAGTCGTCTATGCGCCCTGGTCCCCTGACCAGATGGCGCAAAGGCGCAAGGAGCAAGGCCTCATCGGCCCCGGCCCGGCCGTGCCGGTGACAGCGCCCGCCTTTCCCTCCTATCTGAAGAAGCCGAACACCATTGAGGAACTGATGCCCCAGGCGCGGGCGGCGGTGCGTCAGTCGGGCGGGCGCACCCCGCTCGGTCTGGTGCTCCCCGGCAAGACGCTGCTGATCGTGGTCGGCGAGATCCGCGAGCCACGCCCCAACATGATGGTGCAGGAGGCGATCAGGCGCGCGGTGGAGGAGACTGGCGCCAAGGCCCGCATCGTCACCACCTGGGAGCTGATGGGCGTCACGGAGGAGGAATATGTGAAGGTGCGCACGGCCATGCGCGAATCCACCATTTCCGACGGCCAGCGCGAGCTTGAATATTTCTTCACCACCACCGGCCTGATGCGCAATCCCGAGCAGGGCCGCGCATGGGTCCAGAAGAATGATCCCGATCTCTATGGCGCCACCTGGCCGACGCCGAACATCGACGATCCCAAATTGAAGGAACTGGCCCAGCGCTACATGACCGGCACGCCCAAGGCGCTGGTCGCCTGGCTCGACAAGAATCCTGGCATTGACTGGATCGTCTGGCGCTCGGGCGGGCGCGGCAATACGCGACGCCTGCTTGACCAGCACGCCGACAAATATCTGGGCAGCTACACCTATTTCGATCTCTATGACCTGATGAGCCAGGTCCCGGCCTTCCCGGCTGATGTGTGGCGTCAGGTGGAGACCAAGACCATCGAGCCGCTGGCCTTCGTCGATCGCGTCGAAGTCACCGACCCCGAAGGCACGGCCTTTGGCTATGATGTGGAGGCTGAGGAGGCCAAGAGCTGGGCGGCGGGCGTCTACCAGCAGGGGCATCTTTACATGTTCCCCGCCCAGGGCACTGGCCGCTTCCCCTATTCGAAGATCGAATATCCCAGAATGACCGGCAGCTACATCAAGCCTGTGCAACCTGAAGTGACCGGCATCATCGCTTCAACCACAAGCCATGCCGCCTCCCATCCGCGCCTCGAGATCCACGTCAAGAATGGCCGGATTTCGGAGCTCAAGGGCGGGGGCCTCTATGGCGAAGGGCTGCGCCTCCTGCAGAACTATCCGGGCACCCAGGACAAGCAATGGCCGCTGTCGAACAAGCCGGGATATTGGTGGCTCTATGAGGCGGGCATGGGCACCAATCCGAAATATTTCAAACATCCGGCGGAGGTGCTCGAAGGCATCAATCTTTCCGAACGCAATGTGGCGGGCGTCGTGCATTGGGCCTTCGGCACGGAAGTGGCGATGGGTCCGGACAAGCCCGGCGATTGGGATCCCAAGACCATCGCCTTCTCCGAGCAGAATGCTTTGCCCATGGGCCATTCCATGCACAACCACAATACGCTGCCCACCTTCCAGGTGCGTATCCGCGAACTCGACCAGTGGGTGACGCTGGTGGAGCATGGCGGATTGAAGGCGCTGGAGGACGTGGGCGTGCGTGCGCTCGCCTCTCGCTATGGCAATCCCACGCAAATTCTGACACGCGACTATGTGACCGCGCTTCCCGGCGTGAATGCGCCCGGCAGCTATGATGAATACGCCCGCCATCCCGGCGCCTATTGGACGAAATGGGCCAAGGATATCGAGGCGGGGACCTATCCCTTCTTCAAGCCATGAACGAAGGCTTGCGCAGGGGCTATCAGAGTTCCCTGCGCAAGCTTTTCGCCGCGTCGATCATCACTTGAAGCTTCTGGCTGGCGAGTTCTCTTGAAATCGTCATCAGGCCGCAATCGGGCGCGAGCCAGACCTGGTGCGGCGCCAGATGATTCAAGACCCCGGCCACGCGTCGTTTGACCTGGTCGAGCGTGGGGGCGGGGGTGTCGCCGGGATCCACGCAGCCATACATCACGATGCGGTCGCCGCACATCTTGAGCACTTCGGGGTCGAAGTCGCTGCGGCCGAATTCGACCGTGAAACCGCTGATGCGGGTTTTCATCAATTCGGGCAGTACGCCTTCATATTGATACTGATGCTGGCGCGCCTGCGGCCCCGTGCCGGGATAGCCATAGCAAAGATGCACGAGGGTGGGGATATGTATGCCCTCAAGGCATCGGTCGAGCGCGCGCGCGCCATAGTCGCGCAGCTTGTCATGGTAGCGGGTCATGGCGGGCTCATCGATCTGGATCACGTCGCAGCCCGCCGCCTGCATCTCCAGCAATTCCTGATTGATGGCCACCGCAGCGTCGAAGGCCAGATCTGCCTCATCCTTGTAGAATTCGTTGAGCGCACTATCCACAACGGTCATCGGGCCGGGAACCTGCATCTTCACAGGCCGGTTCGTATGCGCTCTGGCGAAGCGCGTGTCCTCCACCGCGGCCGGGCCGCGACGGACGATCTTGCCGACAACGCGGGGCACGACGCGTTTCGCCGGGCGGTTGCGATAGGTTTCCTTGACGCCGGTATGTCGGGTGTCGACGCCATCCCACTGGCCCGCGATATGAAAGATGAAGCCCTCGCGCCGCTGCTCGCCATCGGTGACGATATCCAGATCAAGCTCTTCTTGCTGGCGCAGCACGACGATGGTGGCGTCATCGCAGGCCTCCTGCATATGTTCGGGCGGCACGATGAACGACGCGCGGTTCACATTGGTTTGCGCCAGCCACTTGGGACGCGGGAAACTGCCGATGCTTGTGGTCGCCAAAGGGGGGAGCTTCATGGGCTTCTTTCTTGTCGGGTCTGGCTGGACGGACTCAAGCCGACATCAGGGCGACGGTCAAGGCGACTTCTGCATCTTCATCTTGTGGCGTGGCCGCATACTGCGTTAGTCTGGCGCAAAATGAACACGCGGGAGGAAATGACCATGACGCCAGTGCAACAAGGGGGAACATCACGCAGATCAGCCGTGCTGGCGGGCGCCGCCGCTGCTGCGGGCGTCGCCATAGGTGCGAGCGTCGCGCAGGCGCAGGGGCAGACGCCCATCATCGACCCCTTCGTTCCCGTTCCCGTTCCGCCTTCCACGGCGGTGAAGGAAGGGCAAATCCAGTTGCCCTCCGGCAAGGTCTTCGTGCGCGACAGCGGGGGCTCCGGACCCGCCATTGTTCTCATGCATCCGGCCACGGGCAGCGCGCTGATCTGGGCCTATCAGGAGCCGGCGCTGGCGGCTGCGGGCTACCGGGTCATCGCCTGGTCGCGGCGGGGCCATTACGGCTCTGACCCCGTGGACAAGGCCAATCCCGGTTCCTACGCCCGCGATCTCGACGACCTCGCCACTGCGCTGGGGCTGGGTGCGTTCAACATCGTCGCTTGCGCCGCTGGTTGCACCATTTCGATGGATTACGCCATGTCCTTTCCGGCGCGGGTGCGCAAGGTGGTGATCTCCGCAGCCTCCCTTGGCAATATCAGCGAGCCCGAGTTCATCAACGCCACCAAGGGTTCGCGCATCAAGGGCTTCGATGATCTGCCTCCGGATTTCCGCGAATTGAGCCCCTCCTATCGCTCCGCCAATCCGGCGGGCGCCAAGGCCTGGGTCGAACTCGAGCACAAGGCGCTGACCGGCAACCGCCAGGGGCCGAAACTGCTGAACGAATTCAACTGGACAACGTTGGGCCAGATGAAGACGCCGACCCTGTTGCTCTACGGCGGGGCGGACCTTGCGGCGCCGCCCACCCTTGGCCGCATGGTCGCGCGCCATCTGCCCAATCGGGACATGGTGGTGGTTCCCGAGGCAGGTCACTCCATCTACTGGGAGCAGCCGGACACCTTCAACCGGACGGTCCTGGACTTCCTCGGGAAGGCGTGAGGGTCGCTCAGGCGGGCCAGTCGAGCTTCTCGAGGATCGAGCGTCCCATCACCCAGTCCAGATCGTCCTGCGTCATGAATTTCAACTCTTCGGTGAAATGGGTCACGCGCTGGCGATAGCTGGCCTTGGCGAAGGAATTGGTGACATCCGTGCCCCAGTGGCAGCGACGCGGCCCATAGGCCTCGAAAAGCCGCTGGATATAGGGGTTCACGTCATTGAAGGGATAGGCTTCCTTCGAGAAGAGCGGCGCGGCGGAGAGCTTTACCGACACATTGGGATATTTCGCCAGAGACGCGGTCGCGGCGATGGCCTCGGGAACCTCGTTTTTCGAGACAGCCTCCGAGGAGACGCCCATATGATCGACGATCAGTCGTAATTGGGGATGCCGTTCGGCGATTTTCCCGAACAGGGCGGTTTGCCCCGTGGTCAGGAACATGACCGGCACGCCCGCCTTTTCCGCTGCGGGCCAGAACCAGTCGGCCGATCCATCGGTCATCCATGGCGCCTCTGTGGCGCCGATATTGAGCCGCACGCCGAGCACGGCGGGTTGCTGGCGCCATGTGGCCAGGCGTTTCGCCTCGTTGGGATCATTCAACTGTATGCGGCCCATGGTGGCGAAGCGGCCGGGGTAGCGGCGCGCGGCCTCCTGCCCATAGTCGACGCGCATGCCCTCCAGGGTCGGCGGCACGATCACGAGACGGTCCACGCCGCCTTCGTCCAGCAGGGCCAGCACCCGTTCGATGGTCATGGGCTCGGGCAATTGGGCCCGGGTTCCGGGAGCCCATGGGCGATCCGGCGTGTTCTCTTTCCACAGATGGATCTGCGCATCCACGATGAAGCGTTTCTTCGGCGCTGGCGGCGTTTGGGCGAGGCCTGATCCGATCAGCGGAATGGCGAGGCCTGCGCCTAGCGAAGACCGCAGGAAATGGCGACGTGAAAGCATGGTTTATCCTCCCTCTATGCCGCGCTTGTGCGCGTGCAAAACCCTTATTCGCCGCCTTTTTTGGCGCCGCCTGCAACCTCTTGCATGTCTTGCTTGCGCGGCTGAATGACATCCTTGACCCGCACCTTGATTTCCGTGGGCGCCTCGATCAGTTCCTTGATGATCTGCGCCAGTTGCGCGCCCGTCATGGGGCTGATCTCCGCGCGCTCTTTCTCCGCTTCCTTGATGAAGATCGGGTCTTTCAAGGTGGCGTCGAAGGCGCGGCGCAGGGCCTCCACGCGCTCGGACGACACGCCGGGCGTCGTCGCGATGGGGCGGCCCACGGCGACCGCCTTGGACATGAAATCCAGAATGGTCTGATCGTCCGGGGAACGTCCCATTTCGCGCAGCAAGGGCACATGGGGCAGGGCGGGATCTTTCTGCAATCCGACCTGGAGCAGGGGGGTGATCAGCTTGTCATTCACGAAATGGGGGGAAATGGAGACATAGCTCGCCCAGGTATTGGTGCCGCGTCCCTCGACCTCGCCGCGCTGCATGGCCATGTCGACATCATGGCCGTCGGGATAGCCGAAAACGATCTTCAGCTTCGCGCCCAGCACATTGTTATAGAAGGCGGTCAGTTGCTGGGAGATCGAGCCCGCCTGGGTCGTGCCGATGGTGGTGACGCGTTTGCGCGCATCTTCGAAGGTCTTGGTCTGCGATGTGTGCCAGACCGCGAGGATCTGGTTGGAATCGCTCATGTTGCCGATCCAGTTGAACTCTCGCAGATCAGCCTGGAACGAGGGGTTGAGCCCAAGCGACTGATCCACCGCCAGCCCCTGGCTGACGATGGTCAGCACCGTGCCATCCTTGGGCGCCGCCTTTGCCACGAAATTGGCGGCCACGATGCCCCCGCCGCCCGGCATGTTGACCGGCGTTACCTTTGGATTGCCCGGAATGTTGCGGCCGATATGGCGCGCCAGCAATCTGGCGTAGGAGTCATAGCCGCCGCCCCCAGCCTGGGATCGGATAATCATCTGCATGGTCTTGCCGCGGTAGAAGTCCTCGATGGGCTCGGCCATGGCCGGAAGCGTGAGGGCGCAGGCGGCGAGGCTGAGTGCGGCCCCTTTCACGGCGGACTTGAACGCGCCTGTGCGGTGATGGGCGCCTGAGCCAGTTTGCGCGCTTGATGACATCATTTCCACTCCCCTCGCGGCGCCAGCGTCTCCCGGCTTTGCGGTCAGTATAGGACCGGTTTGCCGGAAAAAGAAACAGGCTGGCTCGACGAGACAACCCCGCTTTTGCATCATCCCGGCGAGGATCTGCCGGCGTTTCACTTCGCCTTCAAGGTGACCGCAGGGGGGCCTGGCAACCCATGAACTCCACAAGTGTTCACATTGACCGGACCCTCTCGCCCTGATTATATGCGGCACGCCCGGTAAAAAAGGGGGGAGGTTGCAAGGGCGAGCGTTCTAAACCGCATCCTCGTTATACGAGCCCTTGCCGCCTCGCGCGACCTATATCGCTGGTTCAAGAAATGGCGTGAGGCAGGAAATCATGAGTGGACAGTCGCAGCAACATGGTGACGGCCATAAGCATGGCAGGGATGATCAGGCGCACGCCCATGCGACGGTAGATCATCTGGCGAGCGACGAGATCCACAAGCCCCTGGTCAATGTCGAGCTTGATCCCGCGCTGATGCAGACGCTGGGCGCTGCGGCGGGCGACCTGTTGCTTGTCACCACGGACCGCGGCCGCACCCTGCTGGGCCGGGCGATCGTCTGCGGGCAACTGGCCCATGGCTCCGGCGTGATCCGTCTGGATCGGTTCGGTCGCCAGTCCATCAAGGCCCATCTGAACGAAGAGGTGAAGATCGAGCGCGCGCAGGAGCGGGTGATCGACCGGCTGGTGCTGCGTCCGGGCGCGGATGTGTCGCTGGCGCATGATCTTGCCCCCCATATTCGCGAGGTTCTGGCGGAATGCCGCACCCCCGTGGCGACCGGCGCGGTGCTCTATATTCGCTTTCCCAATTCCCAGGCGGGAACCACCTATGAGGTCGCGCCTCTCAAGGGCGCGCCGGGCATTGTGGGGCCGCAGACCCAGGTCTTGATCGACCAGTTCGATTCCCATGTGCCGGAAGGGCAGTTCGACATCACCTTCGAGGATGTGGGCGGCCTTTCCACCCAGGTGCGCATCCTGCGCGAACTGGTGCAACTGCCGCTGCGCTATCCCCATGTCTACAGGCATCTGGGCATCACGCCGCCCCGTGGCGTGATCCTTTACGGGCCGCCCGGCTCGGGCAAGACCCATCTGGCCCGCGCCGTATCCAACGAGATCGACGCACGTTTCTACTATCTCAACGGGCCTGACGTGATCGGCACCTATACGGGCGAAACCGAAGCCAATCTGCGGCGCATTTTTTCCGAAGCCAGCCACCACGCGCCCTCCATCGTCTTCATCGACGAACTCGACGCCATCGCCCCCAAGCGCGGCGAGACTGGCGCCCATGCGGACACACGGGCGGTGACGCAGTTGCTTTCCCTGATGGACGGGTTGAAGCGCGTCGATTCCGTGGTGGTGCTCGCCACGACCAATCGGGTCGATGCGGTTGATCAGGCGTTTCGTCGTCCCGGCCGATTCGACCGCGAATTGTTCATCGGCCCGCCCGATGCGCCGGGGCGGCGCGAGATCCTGTCGATCCACACCCGCGAAATGCCCCTGTCGGATGCGGCGCTGAAACATTTGGGCGAGGTGGCGCGGCGCACCCATGGCTTCCTGGGCGCCGATCTGATGGAGCTTTGCCGCGAGGCGGGCCTCAGCGCCATGCGTCGCCATATGGTCTCGCTCGACGATCACCGTTCGGCCTTCAAGTTTTCAGCCTCGGAGTTGCGGGTCGCTGATACCGATTTCGATTCTGCCCTCATGCTGGTGAAGCCCTCGTCCCTGCGCGATTCCTTCATGGCGGCCTCGGACGTCTCCTTCTCCCAGATTGGCGGGTTGCATGCCCAGAAGAAGCGGCTGAAGAGCGTCATGGATCTCATGCTCAAGCGGCCTGATTTCCTTCATGCGGCGGGTCTCGACAGCCAGTCCGGGGTGTTGCTGCATGGGCCTTCTGGCACGGGCAAGACCATGCTGGTCAAGGCGCTCGCCAATGAGAGCGGGGTCAATTTCATCTCGGTCAACGGGCCGGAGGTCTTCACCAAATGGCTCGGCGAATCCGAGGGCGCCATTCGCGAGGTGTTCCGCCTGGCCCGGCAGGTTTCGCCAGCGATCATCTTCTTCGATCAGCTCGAGGCCATCGCCCCCGTGCGCGGCGCCCATGATGGCTCGATGACGACGGAGCGTGTGGTCAGCCAGTTGCTGGCGCAGCTCGATTCTCTCGAGCCCGGCTTGCCGATCCTCGTCATTGGCGCCACCAATCGCCTTGACCTGATAGATCCGTCCGTCATCCGCACCGGTCGGTTTGGCCGCAAGATCCACGTCCCCATGCCCGATGAGGCCGGGCGGCGCGAAGTCTTCAATATTGCGTTGACCATGCCGGGGCTTGGCGCCAATCCTGACATCGAGACCATCACGCAGGCCATGGCTGCGATCATCGCCGACCTGTCTGGCGCCGAGATCAGGGATCTGTGCGAACGCGCCAAGCTGGCCGCCTGCGAGCGGGTCAACTATACGCAGCTCGTGCATCCGACTTTGGAAGATTTCCAGTCGGCTTTGCGCATGAATGACAAGGAAGCCGTCTGACGGTTCGGGGAGGGACATGCGATGAAGGACAAGCTTTGGTCGCGGCTTTGCGGCGCGGTTCTGCCGATTTTTCTGGCTTGCGCTTCGGCGCAGGCGCAGAGCCTCGAGGAGTTCTATCGGGGCCGCAATGTCAGCGTGGTGATCCCCAATGCGCCTGGCGGATCATTCGATCTTTATGGCCGTCTGGTGGCGCGCCATATCGGCCGTTTCATTCCGGGCAATCCCAATGTCGTCGCCCAGAACATGCCCGGCGCAGGCGGCATGATCTCCGCCAACTGGCTCTATGAAGTCGCGCCCAAGGATGGCGCGGCCTTGGCGATTTCCGTGCCCAATATCGCCCTCGCGCATGTGCTGGAAGTGGGCCCCATTCGTTATGACGCGCGCAAGTTCGGTTGGGTGGGCCGCATCGTGTCGCCTACGGCGACGCTGTTCACCTGGCACACCTCCGCCAGCAAGACCATCGCTGACCTTCGTCTGCGAGAGACCATGATCGCCAGCACCGGGCCGCTCAGTCAGGCGCAGATCACCTCGCAGATGATGAATGGCGTCGCGGATGCGAAGTTCAAGATCATCACGGGCTACAAGGGCACCACCGACGCCATACTTGCGCTGGAGCAGGGCGAAGTCGAGGCGGCGATCATCCCATGGACCTTCATGAAGGCGACGCGGCCTGACTGGATCGCCGAGAAGAAGATCAACGTCGTCGCCCAATATACGCGCCTGCCGAACCCGGACCTGCCGGGTGTGCCGTCCATCTTCGAAATCGCCGCCAATAACGAGCAGCGCGAGATCTTCAAGCTCTTCTTCGGCCCGGACGAGATTGGCCAGTCGCTCATGCTGCCGCCCGGCGTCAGCGCCGACAAGCTCGAGATGATGCGCAAGGCCTTCACCGCGCTGATCGCCGACAAGGACTTCATCAGCGACGCCGACAAGCAGAAGCTCGAACTCAGCACCGCTGCCTGGCAGGATGTGCAGGCCTCCATCGAGGAAGCCTACAAGGCGACGCGCGCCCAGATCGCCGTGGCGAAGAAATATTATGAATGACATCGCACAACAGAGGAGACTGGCATGAGCGCACGCCCTGAAATGGATGGTCGCAATTTTTGGAATGAGCTGATGGCGCTGCGCGATGAGCAACGCCAGGAGAAATCCAGCGGCATCCAGGTGGTGCGGCGCAAGGACCTGCCGGAGGAGTTGAATTCGCAGGGGATCATGCGTTGGTACATGCATCCCGCCATCAAGGATATCGTGCTCTCGACGCTGGCGATTTATGAACAGGTCATTCCGCCGGACAGCCGGTCCGGGCGCCTGCAATTCCAGGGCGGTCAGATCATCTTCGTCGTTGAGGGGTCAGGATATACGACCATTGATGGCGTCAAATACAAGTGGAAGCCCCGCGACGTGCTGAACCTGCCCCTCAAGAAGGAGGGGATCATCGTCCAGCACTTCAACAATGGCGAAGGCGATGCGCGCCTGCTTGTGGTCGAGCCCAACCTTTACGCCGCCACCAGCGTCGATCGGGGCTGCGGTTTCGAACAACTGGAACAATCCCCCGACTTTCTGAAGCAGGCGTGAGGAGACGACAATGGCTGATCTTGAGCGCACCCGCACCCGCGAACGCGACCCTGGCACGATGACGCCCTATGACATCTTCATTCGCAGCCGCCTGGAGTTTCTGGATCGCCAGAACACCGGGCAGGTGGTCGTCAGTCTCGACGACCGCGAATATTTCAACACCAAGCAGGGCAAGCTGCTTTATTATATCAATGCGGAAATTCACAAGAACACCTGCCTGCAGGACTGGCGCGTCTTCACCCACAGCCTGATCTCCCATTCGGGCAGGCATCGCCATCAGGGCGGGCTCGTCATCTATGTGATCGAGGGGACCGGCTATTCCGTGGTGGATGGCGAGCGCGTCGACTGGGAGGCCGGAGATCTTCTGCTTCTGCCCATCAAGAAGGGCGGGGTCGAGCATCAGCATTTCAATTCGGTTCCGGGCAGCGAATGTCACTGGATCGCATTTTCCTACATGCCCTTCTTCGATTATAATGCGTCAGAGTTCACCCAGACGGAGCTTTCGCCGCTCTACAAGGGTGGCGCATAGGGTTGCATCCATTCCGGGCGGGGCAGGGGGCGGCGGCGTCTCCCGCCCTGATCTGGTCGGGCAAGAGAGAGCAGAGCCCTCCTGGCGGGGGCGAGGGGAGACGAAGGCCATGCATATCATCGACTCGCATTTTCACTGGCGTCCCCGTTCGCTGCTGGAATGGGCCTGCAAGGCCAAGGGCTATCCGCGCGCCGAGCGCGATGGCAAGGGCGGCTATATCTGGATGCTCCGTGAGGGCTATTCGGTGAAGATCCGGGCCGATCACCCGGCCTGGGCGCCGCTCGAGACGCAGCTCGCCGATATGGACGCGCTCGGCCACGACATCGACGTGGTCTGCACCATCGGGCCGCTGTCGGTCTATTTTTCCGAACTTGAGCCGGAGGCCGGTCGCGACGCCGCCATGCTCTGGAACGAGGAAATGGCCGCCGCCCAGCGCCGCTATCCCGGCCGCTTCTGGGGCACCGCCGCCGTTCCCCTGCGCGACACAAAGATCGCCATTGAAGTGCTCGACCACGCCATTCAGAAGCTCGGCCTTTATGGCGCCAATCTGCCCGGCAGCGTGGGCGCCGACCCGCGCATCGATGCGGAGCGGCTCTGGCCCTTCTACAAGCGCGCCGAGGAGTTGGGCATCCCGCTGTTCCTGCATCCCACCGACGCGGTCTTTGCGGATATCCTGGCGGGCTACAACGACACGCTCCACTTCAGCCTCGGCCGCGTGATCGAGGTGAGCGTCGGCGCGGCGCGCCTGATCCTCTCGGGCCTGATGGATCATTGCCCCGATCTCAAGATCATGCTGTCCCATACGGGCGGGGCGCTGCCCTATCAGTCCGGGCGCATGGACAAGAACACCAAGGCGGCGAAGATCAAGCGCCCGGCCAGCGAATACATGAAGCGCATGTTCACCGATACGGTCTCGCCCCATTCGGCGGGGATCGAATTCGCCATCAAGTACTACGGCATCGACAATGTCATGTATGGCTCGGACTATCCCTGCTGGGAGCCATCCGAGGCGCTGCGCCTGATCGAGGAGATCAATCTGAGCGAGGCCGACAAGGAGAAGCTCTTTGTCGGCAACGTCCGGCGCATCTTCGGCCTGCCCCATGTCAATGGCAAAGCCGCCATGGCCGCCGCCGCCGAATAAGGCTGCGGTTCAGTTCTTGGCGTCGAGGCCCGCCAGTTTGCGGGCCTTGGCGATCAGGCCCGGGTCCAGACTTGCCGTCTCGATGACGGATTTCTGCAATTCTTCGCCGGATATCGGGTCGAGATCGAGTGCAAGCTTGGTGATCTCCGCCATGAAAGCCTCGTCCTGCATGGTCGCCATGAAGGCGGCGCGCAGGGCGGCGACCCGCTCGGCGGGCTGGTTCGGTGGCGACAGGATGGAACGTCCGATGCGCGAACCGCTGGCCATGAAGGACAGCAGCTTGCGCTCATCCTCATTGCGCGCCAGATCCACCACCGTGGGCAATCCCGGCAGATCGGGGTGGGCGTCAACGCCAACCTGCATCAGCAGCTTGACCTTTTTCTCCTGAAGCCATTCGGCGTTTTCCGCGCGTAGCGCCGACCAGGGCTGGGTCAGGGCGTGGACCTCGCCGCGCTGCATCGCCAACCGCGATTCATTGGTGCCCTTGTATCCCGTCACGATCATGAATTTCATGCCGAGAAGGTTCTTCACGAAATTCGACATCATGCGTGAGTTGCCGCCCGAGGATGAAACGATCAGTTCTTTGCTGAAGGCGTCCTCGATCTTCTGCACGGGGGCCGTATGCCAGGCGTAGAGGATGGCGCTGTTGGAGGCGATGCGGCCGACCCAGTTGAATTTGGTGACGTCGGTTTTCATGCTTTCGGGCTCCAGCAATTGCTGGAGCGGCAGCGATTGGTCGATCATGCCGATCACCGAGCCGTCGCGGGGCGCGAGGTTATAGATGTAGTTCGCGGCGCGGATGCCTCCTGCGCCCGGCATGTTCTGCACGACGACGCCGGGCTTGCCGGGCATATGACGGCCGAAGTGGCGCGACAGCACGCGGGCGTAAAGGTCATATCCGCCACCAACGTCAAAGCCTACATTGAACGCCAGGTCCTTGCCTCGATAGAAATCCTCGAGACTGTCCGCCTTGGCGGGAAGCTGAAGGCCTAGAAGCGCGCACAATCCTGCGCAGACGATCCTCATCCCCATAGACTTGCTTCCCCCACTTGATTGTTATCGTTCGGGGCTGGTCGTGTTTGCGAACAGCCGACGCCTTCCTTGGGTGATCTTTCGACGATCCGTCCGCTTGCGGCAAGCGAATTTCGCAGTGCCCGCCGCCATCGGGACCCTTTCTCCACGCAACAGCAGCTTCCATTGCATGGGGGTGGGGGGATCGCCCTTTCACGCCATTGGCGAAGCGGCGAAATGGCGCTACACTGTGGGCTACAGGCAAGAATTCAGATGGACGGTGAAGCCATGCACATCATTGATTCCCACTTTCATTGGTGGCCGCGCTCGGTCCTGAACAAGATGTGCCAGCGCACGGATTATCCCTTCTCCAAGCCCAACGACCGGGGCGGCTACACCACCACCCTGCGCGCGGACATCGACTGCGTGCTGAACGGCGGCGCCGAATGGTACGACCTTGACGCCCAGTTCCAGTATATGGACTCCCTTGGCCATCAGGTGGACGCGGTTGGCTCCATTGGCCCCTTCTCGGTGTTCTTCTCCGCTCTGCCCAAGGAGGAAGGGCGCGATCTGGCGATCCTCTGGAATGAGGAAATGTCCGCCGCCCAGCGTCGCCATCCCGGCCGGTTCTTCGCCAGCGCGGCCATTCCGTTCCAGGACGAGAAGGGGGCGATGGATGTTCTGGAGGATGCGGTGGGCCGCCTGAACCTGATCGGCGTCAACCTGCCAGGCTCCATAGGCGCTGATCCGCGCATCGATGCGGAGCGGTTGCAGCCCTTCTATGCGCGCTGCGCCGAGCTGAACCTGCCGGTCTTCATCCACCCGACGGACGCCATGTTCAACAACATGCTGAACGGCTACGGGGGCGCCCTGCACAGTTCGCTCGGCCGTGTGGTCGAGGTCAGCGTCGCGGCCATGCGCCTCGTCCTGTCCGGAACCCTGGAGCGACACCCCGATCTCAAGATCGTCATGTCCCATACGGGCGGGGCCTTGCCCTATCAGTCCGGCCGCATGGACAAGAACACCAAGGGCGCCAAGCTGCCCAAGCCCGCCAGCCACTACATGCGGAACATGTTCACGGACACCGTGTCGCCCCATGCGGCCGGCATCCGCTTCGCCATGGAATATTACGGCATCGACAATGTCATGTATGGCACGGACTATCCCTGCTGGGAGCCTGCCGAATGTCTGGCGCTTCTGGAGCAGATTGATCTGACCGATGAGCAGAAGCAGAAGCTCTTCTACGACAATGCCGTGCGCATTCTCAATCTGCCGGTGAAGCCCGAGCGGGTCGCCATCGCCGCCGAATAAGGTCCGGAAAAGGGCCAGGTGGCGGTCTTTGACTGCGCGCACTGGGAGGCTGTGCAAGATGAATAAAGCGCTCTTGAAGACGGTCTGGCTGCTCGCCGCCTTGTGTCCCGCTGCGGCCCTCGCCCAGGCCCTGCCGCCCGACTATTTCCGGGGCAAGCAGGTCACGGTCATCGCGGGCGACACCACGGGCAGCGCCTATACGAAATATGCCCAGCTTGTTCAGCGTCGTCTTGGCCAGCACCTTCCGGGGGCGCCGACCATCAATATCAAGCTGATGCCGGGGGCCGACAGCCTGATCGCCGCCAATTATCTCAGCGAGGTCGCCCCAAGGGATGGAACGGTCATCGCCGCCCTTTACAGGGGCCTGCCCACCGAGCCCCTGCTGACCGGTGAAGACACCCACGGCAAGCTGGACCCCAGGTCCCTCAGCTGGATCGCCAGCCTCAACGGAGAGGTCAGTCTGGCCATCGCCTGGCACACGGCTCAGGTGACATCAGCCGCCCAGTTGCGTGAGCGCACCATTGTGGTGCCGATTGGCGGCGTGGCGGGCGATGCTGCGGTCTTCGGTTCGCTGCTGAACGCATTCGCTGGAACGCGCTTCAAGATGATCTGCTGCTATCAAGGCACGGCGGCGCAGGATCTCGCCATGGAGCGCGGCGAGATCGAAGGACGCCTCAATTTCTCGTGGGACAATCTCAAGCGCATGCGCCGGGATTGGATCGACCAGAAACTGGTCGTGCCCCTCCTGCAGTTCTCGACGGCTCCCCATCCCGAGTTGAAGGATCTTCCCCTGGCGACCGATCTGATCGCGCGGGAGGAGGATCGAAAGATCATGGAGATCGCCCTGTCGCGCCAGAGCATGGGGCGCCCCTATGCCGCGCCTCCGGGCACGCCGCCCGCCGTTCAGGCCATGCTGCGTCAGGCTTTTGCAAAAATGGTGGTTGATCCCGAATTCCTGGCGGATGCGGAAAAATCCTCGCTGGAAATCAACGCGCCCATGGATGGCGCGCAGATCGAGGCGCTGATCGCAAGGGTCTACGCCACGGATGCGGGCTCCCTTGAGCGTTTGCGCAAGGCAGCCCGTCCTTAGGGTATCAGGACTTCTTGACCAGCGAACTGACCGCAGACTCGCCCTTGCCCTGACCAAGCTTGTAGGCGGAGCCGCCACCCTTTGGCTTGTCCTTGTCCGCTTTCGGCTTCTTGGTTTCCTTGTTGCCCTTCATCTGGCCCTTGGCCATATCCGTCTCCTGCGTTGACCGGCGGAAGACCCGGCATGGAATAATGCTACCAGTTCGATGCACCCATAGCGAATGATCCTTGTCAAAGCCCAACAAACCCGCTCCCGGTCTGCCGGGGCGAGGCGAGCCGTCAATGCCTTCGCTTGCGTCATTGCGCCGTGGCGGGGCCCAGGATTGACCGAACGCGATCGAGAACAGATTGCGGAGTTTTGTAGAGGTCGTCCGTCAATTGGGTGAGTTCGTCAGCCGATACGGGGCTTATATCGATGCTCAACCGTTTCGCCTCCTCCAGAAAGGCATTGTCCTTCATTGTTTCTTCGAAGGCTTTGCGCAGTGCTTCCACCCGTTCTTTGGGGACGCCCGGCGGCGTTGCGAAGGGGCGACCGTAGGCTTGACGGGCATACATGAGCTGGAAGATTTGCCGATCCTCCTCGGAACGGCCGCTTGGCAGCACGGGATATTGCGAGAGTTCCGGATGCGCCTTGAAGGCGAAGCTCGCGACCACCAATATGCGTTTGCTCTCGATCTCCGGCATGTATTCGGCCTTCGCTGTGGCCCATCCCAGACCGGCGGTTGCATGGATCTCGCCACGTTCCATCGCGAGTTTGGTTTCCTGATTGCTCTTGTAGCCGGTGACGATCTTGAATTTCGTGCCCGTCAGCATGTTTGTCAGGAACGGAAACTCGTAGGGCGCCCCGCCAGGAGCGGTGGCTCCCACGATGATCTCCTTGTCAAACGCATCCTGCATCTTTTGCAGAGGTGACTGATGCCATGAAACGAGAATATGAGCTTCCCGGCTGGGGGAGCCCAGATAATGGAATTGGCGTGGATCAAATTGCGCCACGTCAGGCATCAGCAATGGCGTTGTCGCCATCCCGCTGTTGAAGACGCCGAACACGGACCCGTCTCGGACTGCTATCTTGCCGTAATTGTTCGCCATGTTGAGGCTTCCGCCTCCGGGGATGTTTTGCGGCACAAGCTTTGGGGAACCGGGTATGAAGGGCCCCATATGTCTGACGAAGAGCCGTCCGGTCAAATCATATGCGCCGCCCGCGCCCGATCCGATCTGGAGAAACACCGTGCGGCCTTTATAGAATTCCGTCGGTGATTGAGCCTCGGCCCGGTTGGATCCCGGCAGGAAGAAACAAGCCATCAGCGCCATGGGGAACAGTTTCGATTTCATGCTTCTTGCTCCTTTCCAGCAGCGTCATGAGCCGACGCTCGAACAACCAGCCTGGAGGCGATCATCATTGCGGCCTGGAATTTCGGGAAATCCGTCAGACCTCCCGCCGCGCAACAGGGATGCAAGCGCCGTTGTAAGTGATCGCATCAGGATGCAGCAGAGGCGCGATCGCATCCGCCACATGCTCTGGTTGATTAAGATCCTTGATGGCCGCGACGTCAGCATCGGTGCGTGTGCCACGCAACAAAGGCGTATCCGTCGCCCCGGGCAGCAGGGCGAAGACGCCTATGTTGTAAGCGCCAAGCTCGAGAGCGCCGGTCTTCGTCAAGGACAGGACGGCGCCTTTTGACGCCGCATAAGGAGAGCCGTTCTTCAAGCCATGCAAACCGCGATTTGAGGCTATGTTGATGATGCGTCCGTTCTTCTGGGCCATCATGATATTTGCGGCTTCACGCATGCAGGCGAAGGTTCCAAAGAGGTTGATCTCCATCACCCGGTTCCAGTCTTCATCGCTGATGTCCGCGATCTTCCAACGGCCACTGACGCCAGCGGAATTGACCAGAACATCCAGACGGCCTTCCGTCGCCATGCAGTCCGAGAAAAGCTTGCGGATCTCATCCGTCTTTCGGACATTGCAGGTCTTGCGGAGGATGCCGTGGTCTCGTGGATCATTTGCGTCACCGCGCCAGGCGATGTCCGCTCCGATCACGCGATAGCCTTCGCACACGAGTTTGCGCGCGATGGCGCCACCAATTCCACTGCCCGCGCCAGTGACGATTGCGACTTTGCTCCCGGTCATTTTACCTCCCTGCCTTCCACATGAAACAGTGGATTCAAAAATTCGGGGCAGCGTTTTTATCTTTGTTCGTGACCCCGAAGACGATGAACTCATGGATTAGAATTCAAATGCGTTCCAGTGGCAAGGCGCCTTGCGCGCCCGGGAGCATGCATCTTCTTCCCTCTTGTGTGCGTCTTGAAAACAAAAGCGCGAGAGGAGCCCTGGGCGTCAGATCAGGGAACCAGAAGTTTCCGCAAGCGCTCGACGGCGAGGGGATTGGTTTGCATGATTGTTTGGTTGAGAGAGGCAAGCTCTTCGCCGCTGATGGGATTGACTTCAATGCCCGCCTTCGCAGCTTCCGCCAGAAAGTCCTTGTCTTTCATGGTGTCCTGAAACGCCTTGCGCAAGGACGCCACTCGGGTTGGCGGGACGCCTTCCGGGAGAACAAGCGGTCGCCCGAATTCCTGCCGCGATAGCATCAGTATCAGCGCCTGCCGATCAATCTCGTTTTGTGGAAGGCCAAAAAGGGGAACGTTGGGCAGGTCGGGATGGGGCTTGAAACCATATTGCGCGATGATCTTTATCGTTCCTGCTTGAATATCCTGGAGGTTGCGGGTTTTCGCGCTCCCCCAGCCCTGCGCGCCCAGCCCATGAACTTCGCCACGTTCCGCCGCAAGATCAATCTGGGCGGTTCCATCATAGCCAGAAACGATCTTGAATTTAGTGCCCATGAGGGCGTTCATGACGATGGGGACATCATAAACGGCTGTGCCGGGCGCGGTGGCGCCAATGATCGTCTCCTTCAGGAAAAGATCGTTCATCGTCTGGGCTGGCGCTGTATTGCGCACCATGACGATCTGCGCCTCTGGCGCATTGGTGCCGATCCAGTTGAATCTGGACATATCGAATTTGGCGCGGTCGGGGGTCAGCAGCGGCGCTGTCGGCATCCCGTTCGACACCAATCCGATCACGGTCCCATCTTTTGGCGCGCTCTGCGCCAGTTGATTGGCCAGTTGCAGACTGCCTGCGCCCGGTACGTTCTGGACAATGATGTGGGGCGAGCCGGGTATATGCTTGCCGAAATGGGCCGCGATCAGCCGCCCGGTCAGGTCATAGCCCGATCCGGCGGCTGACCCGATGCGCAATTGGAGTTGTTTGCCTTTATAGAATTCGGCGACATCCGCGTCCTCTGCGGTGGCGCTTCCAACGCAGAAGGTTGCGAGCAGGAATGCCAACAATCGATACATGGATATCCTCCATCCCTGCGGTTCGGATCATCCGGGGGCGTCGGGGTTTAAGCATCGGTTTCAGCGCGCGCCCTGGGGCAGGGTGGCGCCGAATGAACCAGAATTGACGGTTCGACCTGTCTGGATCGAGCCGCCAACCCTCATTTTCGGCGCCGCTGCGCTGAGGTTCAGAGCACGGGTTCCGCCACGTCGAGCGGCACGTTCCGTGGGATGCCTGCGAGGTATTCGCTGCGATTGCGCCGCTCCTTGCGATCCTCATGGATGTGCCGCGGACGCTGACGTTCGTTGAGCCACAGCCGCCACATATGCCGACGATATCCTTCCTGCGGCGCATCCAGGAAATTGCGCCGCGCATGAAGGATGACGTGGTTGTTGCAGTATTGAATGTCGCCCCGTTGGAATGGCATGTCGACAGCGCATTCGTCGGCGATCTTCACGAAAACCTCCACCGCCTCTTTCTGAAGATCGGTATAGGGGGGGACGCCGGGAATCTTGTCAGCCGCAAGGAAACTCTTGCTGACGCCATAGCAACTGAATTCGCCATTCACGAAAGCGAAGACCGGAAACCGGTAGAACGGATCCTCGCCGGGCTTTTGTTCGCCATATCGGGTCTTGTAATAAGGACCCAGCAGCACATCGATCAGGTCGGGGCGCTCGGCCAGTATGCGATTGTAGATCGAAACCGAACTGCTGATGCGGCTGTTGCCGCCGCTTTTAGGTTCGTTGTAGCACAGGAGGCCGACGTAATCGGTCGAGTCAATGTGCAGGGAGGACTGCACGTTGGTGTTGTACCCGCGCCCCTCCGCCGCCGTGCCATGGGAGGAGAAATCCTTTACATGACCAACCAGATGTCCATATCGGTTCTGTGGCTCCAGTGAGCCGATATATGAGGACATGCCGAGATAGGCGATCATCGCTCCATCATAATCGAGCTCTTCGATCGGAAGGCCCCGTATCCTGACTGCGCCGCGTCCATCGCTGATCTCCATATGGACATCATGGAGCCCGACAGCCAGTTGATGCAGGGGAAACGTCTCCGGACCAATGGCTTCAATGGGCGTGCCGGAACGCCGCATGCTCGCCACGCCATCCATGATCTCGCCAATGTCGGTCGAGGAGAGATTATAAGTCCAGTTGTCGAGTTTCTCCATCTCGCTTGTCGACCAGCCGGCCGGATCCACGACCGGCTGATGGGGAACCGCAGGCTCACGCCTGGTCTTGTCATATGTAGGAAACCCGTCCATGGAACCCTCCGCTTTTTGAATTGCATGATCACTTCAGAGGTTGTTGGCCACCTCAAGTTATTTTTGATTTCGCATAATGGTACATAAGTTTTATCTGAACTCCAGCAGGAAATCCGATGCTTGTTCGGGACCACGGCTAAGACTGACGCGCTGCAATTTCCTCCAGCACCGGCATCAGCAATGGCTTCATGCTGGCGAAGTCTTCCGTCATGGGGAAGTGGCCAAGCCCCTTCATGGGAATAAATCTGGACCCCTTGATCTGGGCGGCGAGCTCCTGCCCTTCGGGAATGCCTGTGCCCGGATCATATTCGCCATTCATGATGTAAACCGGGCAGCGCGACGTATCGATGTTTCGGGCTGCGGCTTCCATGTCATGGTCGAGATGGCGATAGAAGAGATCTCCGGCGAATATGCCCGGCGCGCCCTGGCTATAGCCCCATGATACTTCATGGCGATATTTCTTGGGGCTGTTGGGGCCGCTGAGGCAATACATGGACGCGCCCGCTCGCTCGCCACCATTCACGCGGGGGTGACGATAATAGCGGAAGCTGGCCATCTTCTCTTCATGGGAGGCTTTCACGCTTCGAAGCCCTTCCTCGAGGGCTATGGCGGCGCGGTAGTCATCGGGGGCGTCCAGCGCCAGGTCGATGGCGATGGAGCCTCCCATCGAACTGCCGATGATGACGGGCCTGTCCAGGTTCAGCGCGCGCGCGAAGGCGAGATGAAACGCGACAAAGAAGGAACGGGTGAGGCGATATTTCTGCGCCCACCATTCAACGGATTCAGGGGGCAGGGATTTGCCATGGTAGGGCAGGTCCGGAACGATGACGCGATATTTTGCGGTGATGTCGGGATCGACGAGAAACTGCCGAAACTGCTGGCCATCTGATCCGGCGGTGTGCTGGCAAACCATGGGGATGCCTTCCCCCGCTTCTTCAAAATAGACCCGGTGTTCGATTCCCTCGATATCAAGATAGACATAGCCGCCGCGTGTTGTTTCAAAACGGACGCGTGGCGCAGCAGCACTTTGTTGCATGGGCGCGGGGCCGTTTTGTTGTTCCTGCATGAGTTCGATCAGGCGGGTGATAGCGGCGAAATAGGCGAAGTAGAGTTCGCTGTTGCCGGACATTTCGCAGGTCTTGAAACGCACCCCGGCATAGAGATTCTGATAACCCTGCGGCGGATGCGGCGACAAGAGGGTGTCCCAGAATTCGGTTCCGCCCCTTATGGTGACATCCACAGGTTCGGCCATGGGCACGGGAGGCGCAATGGACAGGGCTTTGCCATCCACGAAACGGATCAAGCGTTTGTGAGGACCGATTTCCAGACATAAGTGCAGGCGCATGTCTCGCGAGACCAGTCCGAATTCAGCGTCAAGATTGATGCGATCAACTAATTCCATGGCGCCGACCGGGTCGAGCAGACGAACGGACATGCGGTGCTTCCTCCAGCGGTGGTCGGTTTGTTTTTGTTCGACCGAGTTTCACCCTGTCCCGAATGGTGCGCGAAACGCCCTGTTTTGACAAGCGCAAGCGTGATGGCGATTGCAAGCTATCGCTCGTTTGTTATGTTGGCTGAAAATATAAAAGGGGAGGGGCTCCATGATGGGCTTGAAGCGCGCTCTGGCGTCATGCGCGCTCGGACTTGCAATATCCGCAGGCGCGAGCGCTCAGGAATCGGTTGAATCCTTCTATCGCGGTAAAACCGTCACCATGGTCATCGGCTCCAGCGCCGGGGGAGGATATGACGCCTATGCGCGTCTTGTGGGACGCCACATTGGAAAACATATTCCCGGCAGGCCCAATGTCATTCCCTCCAATATGAATGGCGCAGGGGGCAATACGGCGTCCAACTATGTTTTTTCCATCGCGCCCCGCGACGGAACTGTGATTGGCGCATCGTCGCCGGGGTCGCTTCTTGATCCCTTGATCTCCGTCGAGAAGAGCGCGCTGAAACATGAGCCGCTCAAGTTCAACTATCTTGGCAGCGCCAACGGGGAATTCTTCGCCTGCATCCTGCGCAACGACGCCGGCCTCGCCTCCTTCGCCGATGTTTTTCAAAAGGAGGTGATCATTGGCGTCAGTGGCGGCACCACCCACGACATGCCGCGTGCGCTCGTCAATGTACTGGGCGCCAAACTGAAGCTCGTCGCCGGTTATCCCGGAACGCGCGAGGTCATGCTCGCCATGGACAAGAACGAGGTGCAGGGCATCTGCGGGCAGGGGATCGCGAACATCTCCTGGCAGCGCCCTGACTGGTTCCAGAGCGGGTCGCCGGTGAAGGTGATCGTTCAGGAATCCATCCATGGCGATCCCGAATTGAACCGGCTCGGGGTCCCCCTGGCCCTGAGCTTCGCAAAAACGCCAGAGCAAAAACAGATTCTCGAGATCGTCTATGCCCAGGGCCTGTTCACCCGGCCCTATTTCATGGCTCCTGACGTGCCCGCAGAACGGGTGGAAGCCATGCGGAAGGCCTTTGCCCAATTGTTGACCGACACGGATTTTTTAGCCGAGGCGGAGAAACAGAAGTTGATCATTTCACCCATGTCCGGCGTCGAACTGGAAGCGATGATCCGCAAGATCTACGCAACCCCGCCAGCGATCATCGAGAAAGTCCGCAGCGCGATTCTGCCCCAGTGATGATCGCCTGAAAGGCTCGTAGGATGTTTCGCCGGGGCTTTCTATGGCGCGCGGCCTTCGGCCGATGGCAAACGCAAACCTGCCCAAGCTGGGCTGTAGGGGCTGTTTGAGCCAAGATCTTGAAAAGGTTGGCTCCCCGAGCAGGACTCGAACCTGCGACCATTCGATTAACAGTCGAATGCTCTACCAACTGAGCTATCGGGGACCACGCCGAGTCGTGAGCTGCTTTTAGCAAGTCATGGCGGGGAATATTCCGCTTGGGTTCTGACTTTCCCTGACAAATTTGGGACGTAGCATTTGGGACG
>CANCSY010000007.1 GCA_947380915.1 Beijerinckiaceae bacterium | reverse complement strand
CAGGCGGCCATAAAGGTCATATCCGTCTCCAGGCGAAGACCCTGTCTGCAGAATGATTTGCTTACCCTTATAAAAACTTTCAACCGAATTCTGGGCGAAGCCGCTTGAGACCCCGACCGACAAGGTCCCAAGAAACAGAATCGCCCGCGAGACGACAGCCTTGATTGTCTGCTGCATATGACCCTCCCAAGATGTCTTTTTATTTTGGCGAAGCGACAATGCGTCCTGGGACCTCGGCGAATTTTTCGCATGAGGGCAGTATGTCGGGCGTTTGGTTTACACCGCTTCGTTGATTTCAAGCGGCACGCAGGGAGGAACATGCTTGAGGTGCAATCCGCGATTGCGACGCTCCAGACGATCTTCGGGGATGGCGCGGCAGCCATCATCGTTGAGCCAAGTGCGGATCAAATGGCGCCGCCGATCAATCTCAGGCCAGTCCGAGAAGGTGCGGCGCGCATGGATGATGACGTAATTATTCAGATATTGGATATCTCCCTTGCGAAAGGGCATATCCAGAGAACATTCTTCCACCAGTTTAAGATAAACAGGCTTTGCCTCGATTTGCCCCTGGGTGAAGGGTGGAACGCCGGGCATGCCTTGCGCAGCTTCGAACCCGGTGCTGTAGCCCAGGGCGCTGAAATAGCCATCCACGAATGAGAAAATGGCAGATTTGTAGAAGGGATTCTCACCCTCGACCTGCTCGCCATAGCGCGACTTGTAGAAGTCACCCATTAAAGGCTCGATGAGATCCGGGCGCTCGGCGAGCAATCGGTTATAGATCGTCACAGAACTGGCGATCCGGCTTTCACCCCCGCTGCGGGCTTCATGCAAACAGAGCAGACCCACATAATCCGTTGAATCCACATGGAACGAGGAGCCTATGTAGGACTGGTAGCCACGGGGATCGTCGCGTGTCGAGGTATTACGAAAATTCTTGACGTGACCGGCAAGGTGCCCATGCTTGTTCTGGGGTTGCAGCGCCCCGATATGCTCACACAGACCGAGATAACCGATGAAGCTTTCCTCTTTGGTCATATGGTCGAGCGGAAAATCGCGCAATCGCACGACGCCCCTACCGTTGCGCAATTCCATGCGCACATCTTCAAGAAGATTGGCGAGTTTGTTGAGCTTGAAATTTGCTTTGTTGACCTGCTCCAACGGAACGCCATTGCGCCGCACCAACGCGACAGCGTCCAGAATTTCCTGATTATCCTCAGGCGTCAGGTAATAGGACCAGCGGTCAACATCGCGCAACTCATCAGGATCCCAGCCTGCCGGATCGGTAACAGGCTCAAATGCCTTCGCCGGAAGTCGCTTGGCGGTTTTCCAAGTGCAGAATGCGGGCATCGATGTCCTCCACGGCGATGATCCGTTTATGTTCGTTCTCTAAAGGTCGCCTGCCCCATGCTTAGGGTCGATCGACCGCCGTTTTCTTTTTATAAAGATTGCCCGAATTTGAGACCGTCGGCAAGCGGCTTGTCTTGACATGGGAAAACCTAAGACCTTGAGAACAAAGCTTTGGGACATAAACGGAAGGCGTCATAACTCGATAATTTGTCTACCGCTTTCTGATATGGTTCATGTTCCCCGTCCCTTCAACACTTCAAGGCGAGAGCGCCATATTCAACGGCGGCCGTTTCCCAAACCAGAGCATGATGCGAGGCGGCGCCGAGGAGGTTTCTGTATTGGCGTTGCAACTGGCCGTCCAAGGTCAAAGCGCGCCCACCTGCTGAATTGAAAAGCCGCGTCGTCGCCTTGAGGCACATTTGGGCCGCCAGGGAAACATTCCGCTTCGATGTGGCCTTGTCGAAGGGAGTAACGGGCTGACCCATTTCGAGCCCGCGCACGGATTGCTTCAAGGAAGACAGATAAAGGGCTTCCGCCGCAGCTATTTCGCCCGAGGACCGCGCGGCTATCTCCTGCGTCGTCGCCAGATCTGCGATGGATACGCCCCGTGACTTGCGTTCGCGGGTATAATCAAGCCACTCCTGCAGCACCCCTTTGGCCATGCCCACTGTCAGGGCCGCGAAACCGGCAGTCGTGATTCCAGACCCGCGGGGAATCCGATAGACGAGGGCTTTGTTGACTTTTGTGCCCGGCCCCTCGCCCCGATTGGCGAGCTTGCCGTCGAGCACACGATGTTCGGGGATGAAGGCGTTGGCGACTTCGAATGTCTTTGAGCCCGTGCCGGATAAGCCCATCATGTTCCAGTCATCGACGATCGTGATGTCAGATCGGGGGACCAGAAAGAAATGCGGCCCATCTTTGGCGCCGTCCCGCAGGATATACCCTCCGCAGATCACCCAATCCGCATGGTCCACGCCGCTGGAAAAGCCGTGACGGCCCGAAAAAAGGAATCCACCCTGCACGGGCTCCGCCCGGCCGACCGGATCAAAGGACGCCGAAATCAACGCATCTTCATTGAACCGCCAGACGTCGTCCTGGGCCTCGACCGGAAATGTCCCAAGCATTTGCGCATGATCTGCCATGATCCGCTGGATCCAGGCCTGGGACCCACAGCCAGCCGCCAGAATCTGGCTAACCTCGCATAAGGTGTCCCAATCAATCTCATATCCACCAAATCGCTTTGGCTGTGTCGCTCTGATCAGGCCCATGGCCTTGTAGTCATTGACGGTTTCGTCAGGCACCCGGCGCATTTGCTCGGCTTGGCCCGCGCGCTCTCGCAAGCGCGGGGCAAGTTGACGCGCCCTATCAAGCAATTCGGCAACGCCCGGTACAGACGTGTCGCGCGGACGTTCGATGGCCAGGTTCATAGGACTGCTCCGGAGCTTTTCACCGGGATCAGAATGCGTCATCCCGAAGGCTTACAAAATCTCCATTACAGCAAAACATTTGTGACGCTTGATCTATAATCGCTGGGAGCGACAAGCGCGGACCAGAAAATCGACAAAGGCTTCGACCTTCGGGAGGCGATACTTGGCGTGTGGCAGATAGACATTCATCGTGGCGCCGGTGCGGCCCGGCTTGTCCCGGAAAATCTCTACAAGGTCCCCGCTCAAAAGCCCGGGCTCGGCGATAAATGTCGGCATATGGGCGATGCCGACCCCAGCCAGGACGGCTGCATATATGGCCTCCGCGTTGTTGGTTCTGAAATTGCCATTGACTCGGACGCGTTGCACAGCGTTGTCCGAATGGAGAATCCATTCTCTTTCGGGCGAATCGGATCCGGAAAAAACAAGGCATTGGTGGTTGGAAAGGTCGGAGAAGCGCGTCGGCATTTTGTACTGCTCCAGGTAACGCCGACTGGCGCAGGTCACGCGCTCAAGGGGCGTCAGGACACGCATGGGGAGATTGATGTCATGGGGGTCCGCACTTGCGACGAGAACGTCGATCTTTTCGTCCATATGGTCGCCGACCAGCGGTCCATATATGACGTCCAGTTGGACATCAGGATTTTCAGCCAGGAATTGGGGAATGAAGGGCGTGATGAATTTCCTGCCGAAGGCTTGCGGCGCCCGAACGCGCACCAGGCCATGCGGCGTCTCCCGAAATCTTGAGAGCGATTCCTCGGCGCTCTTGATCTGCTGCAGGCCCTGCGCGCAGGAGTCGTAAAAATGTTGTCCAGCATCGGTCAGCGCGATCTTGCGCGTGGTGCGGTGCAATAGAGTGACGCCAAGCTGGGCTTCGAGCCGAGCGATCCGCTTGCTGATCGCCGAGGGGCTTACCCCTGCGTCACGGGCGGCTGCGGAGAAGCTCCCCTCCTTGATGACTCTTGTAAACAGGGCGATGCTCTCAAGATCCCCGACCATGTCCATGACTCCAACCCTGAACAAGGATAGCCGAGCAGCTAGTGGTGTCCAGCTTTTGCAACCCCTGATTAATTCTCGTAACGCACAAATGTTGTTCCCCATGTTCCACTTTTCCGGAACTCCCCGAAAAACTAACCTGTAGATCAACCGATGTTTAAGTCGGATAAAAAGATCGTTTGGGAGGGGGAAACCTGATGGCTCGGTCCAGCCTGCGTCTCCGTTTTGCATCATTGATCGGCGTCGGAGTACTGATCTCTTCTGCTCAATCAGGCCTTGCGGTTGATCAGCCTGCGGATCTATTCAAGGGCAAACGCCTGATCATTGGCGTGGGATCGGCAGCAGGGAGCGGCTACGATCTTGGCGCGCGCGTTCTTGGTCGCCACTTCAGTCGTCATCTTCCCGGCAATCCATCCATCATCATACAGAACATGCCGGGCGGCGGCGGCCGGACCATCGCGACTTATCTCAGCAGTTCAGCCCCTCGTGACGGGACGTTCATCGCGGCTGTCCAAAGCTTCATCGCGGTGGACCCTCTCTTCGACAGTTCAAAAACCGTCGCCTCCTTTGATCCCCGTCAATTCACCTGGCTGGGATCCATCGCCAGTTCGACTTCGGTCGCAGTCTCCTGGCACAACTCTCCTGCAAAAACCTATCGCGATCTTTTTGAGCGGGAACTTGTCGTCGGCGGCGTGGGCGCAGGAACGCCGATGGTGACTTTCCCCTATCTCTTCAATCGCCTTCTGGGCATGAAGTTCAAGGTTGTCGCAGGATATCTCGCGAGCCCGGACGTGGACCTCGCCATGGAACGGGGCGAGGTGCAGGGGCGCGTGGACTTCTCATGGCACACCCTGCGCGCAACCCGGCTTGATTGGGTGAAGCAGGGCAAGATGCATATGCTGTTTCAGCTTGGCCTGCAAAAGCATGCCGAATTGGAGGCCATCCCGCTGATCTACGATCTGGCGAAAACTGAGGAAGAACGATCCATTCTGAAGGCCGCATTCATGAGTTATGATTTTGGACGGGCTTTCGTCGCGCCTCCGGGCCTGCCCGAGACGGCGACGCAGGTTTTGCGGAGCGCTTTCATGGAAACGATGGTGGACAAGGCCTTTCTGGCGGATGCGGAAACGGCGCAACTTGAGGTCAACCCGGTTTCCGCAGAGCGCCTCGATGCCCTGCTTAAAGAGGTTTACAATCTGCCCGAGAACATCCTGGCGCGCGCCAAGGCCTTGCAGAACCCCACCGGTGCGGCCGAGGTCGAATACAGGAACATTCGCGCCAGCATCGTGAGCAGGGACCCGGGAGACTTTTTCTCCATCCGCCGCATGGATGGCGCGCAGGAGAAGATTGTGATCGCGGACAGGACGAGCATCACCGTGAGCCGGGCCAAAGTCACGAACGAAGCCCTTCAGGCGGGAATGATATGCGCGATTTCCTATCTCGGAAACCAGACCACTGCGAAATCCGTCGAATGTGATTGATATGGCTTGCGGCCGCCGACGGGGGGCGCCCATCTGGCCTGAGCGAAGGATCGGGCGCGAGCCCTTGTATGACCCGACCCCGAGGACCTTGAGACCATGTCTGCATTTGCTGGCGGCCGGATTGATCATGTCATGCTGCCTGTTGCAGAACTTGAACGATCGCTCGCTTTTTACGCCCTGATGTTTGGAATGGTCGTGATCCGACGCCGGGATGCCCGACAGGGCCGACCGCAAGCCGCTCACATCGGCTATGATGGCGGCTCAGCCCAATCCACAATCGAATTGATAGAGGTTACGCCCCCATCTGAAGGCCACGCCAAATCAGGTTCAGGGCATATCTGCATTCATCTGCCGGACATGGCGGCTTTCCGTGAGACGATCCGGGCGCATGGAATTTTGACCGAGGGCGTGTCATCCCTCGCCCCGGAAGGCGACCGAATCTGGATCAGAGATCCAGACGGGCATGTGCTGGAGATCGTCAGCAGGCCGGGATGAAAAAGCTCTCATCGGGCCGAGCGATGTTCTAGCGCCCCTCATTGGCCGGGATCAGCGCACGAACCTTGGATACCACCTCAGGCGAGGTGTTAAGGATCGCTTCGACCTTCCTTTGAAGGATGTCCGGGGGCATGTAATCCACGGATACGCCCATCTTCTCGGAGTCCGCCAGGAAGGCGGGATCCTCTACCGTCGATTTCAAGGCGGCGCGCAGCATGTCGCGCCGATCTGCGGGAACGCCAACCGGTACGGCGAAGGGGCGGCCAAAGGCCCAATAGCCATAGATGAACTCCATGGCCTGCCGTTGCTCATCATTCTCGGCCAGATCAATCGTATTGGCGACGCCGGGAAGATCCGGATGGTTGCCGGGCGGCATTTGAAGCACCACTTTGAATTCGCCCCGTTGGAACGATTCCCAATACTGCGCCCTCAACGCCGACATCAACAGAATGCAAGCGCCATCAATCTCGCCACGGGCTCCCGCCAGCATGATGTCCGCAGAGCCCTGATAGCCGCCGATGATTTTCCACGGATAGCCGAAGATCGACTTCAGGGCCTGGGCCCCGATGCCTGAACTCCCCGTCGCGCCGGAACCGCCCAGCACCAACTCCCGTTTTTTCAGGTCGGAAAGATCCTTGACCTTCGCGTGAGGCCAGACGAGGCAGGTGCTGACTTCCGAATTCGCGCTGCCAAGCCAGACAAGCTTATCGGCGGAATGGCGACTGATCTCCGGCGTAAGCAGGGGCGCCACAACAACCGCAGGGTTCAGCAGTCCGATCACAGAACCGTCCTTTGGCGCCACCGTCACCAGATGATCCATCTGGCGCAGGCCGCCTGCGCCGGGCAGGTTCTCGATCACGATGTTGGGGCCGCCGGGGATGTATTTCGGCATGTGACGGGAAATAAGCCGCGCGTAAAGCGTGAACCCGCTGCCCGCAGCGGATCCTACGCTGATGGTGAGGTTGCGTCCCTTGTAGAAATCCGACAGCGCATCAGCCCTGGCGATGGCCGGAACCGTGGCCATCGCCGAAAAAACGGCAAGGGCTCTTAATGCTACCCTCATGTTTTCGCCTCCGGATCGTGCGGGATGCTCCAAAGCCAGATGTTACTCGGCGGCGGCGAGACGTCCCTGATACTTCTCGCAGAGTGTTTTCCAATGGGCGACACGGGTGGCCTGACGCTCGATCACCTCTTGGGGAATTTCGACAAAGGGCGGGCGCAGCGGACCAGGATCCACGTAACCCGCCATGCGGATGCCGATCTTGGATGCCGTCTCGCGCCATGACAGGTTCTTGGCGGGGGCGCCGCCCTGAGGGGCCATGTCCGCGGTGATCGCCTTGGCCAGTTCATAATCGCCGCTTTGAAAGGCGTTGCGCAGCGCAAGCTGCGGCCACGGCCCCATCCAGGCGTCGATGGACCAGAAACCGCTTGCTCCATATTGGGAATATTCCGCGACCTGGTTTTGGTTCACCATGACGCTCATGCGTCCAGCCAGGATCTTTTCCAACCTCTGGAACTCTTCCGGCGACCTATGGCTGTCCTTCATCGCGATGACGGCGGGGTTCCTGGTGATCTCTGTAAAAGCCTCCACTGGCAGGGTCACGTTATGCAGCGCTGGGTTGTGGTAGATCATGATGTTGAGCTTGGGGAACGCCTCTCCGATATCCTTGTAGAAACGGACCGCGTTCTGAACAGTCGACGGAAAATAGTAGGGCACACCGACGAGGACGCCATCAACCCCGGCATCGCTGAGCAGCTTGCACTTTTCCGCCACCTCGCGGGTATGGGTCGAGGTCACGCCAATGAAGAGCGGAACACGCTTCTTGTTGGCGGCCGCCGTCTCATGCGCCAGCGTATTGAATTCATCCATCAGCAGGGTATGGCATTCGCCAAAGCTGCCCGTTGTGGAGATGACATTCACCCCGTCGCGGATCATACGGTCGACCCCGTGATGAAGCCGACCCACATCAACCGTCGAACGCGCCTGGAAATCGGCGGCGTTGTCGGTGGCGAAAGCTGGCATCATGGCCATGAAGCCAGACACATCTTTTGCAGAAAGCATAGTTCCCTCCCCGAAAATCCTTTTCACGATAAAAGGAACTTCTCCCCGGAAAGTCAAATTTGCAATCATGTGTGGGCTGGATGTCATTCCCTACGATCAACCTGCTCGCGATCACCGCATAGCCACAATGCGGTGGCCTTTTTAATTGAAAAATTCAATCTCTTTGCGTGGCGCCTCCTGGCGGCTGTGCCGCCGGCCGCTTTTCTGCGCAAGGCTCTATAATAGAGCAGGGCTCACCAGCCTGTGCTGTTGACGCTGAAGGCCGGGGAACCATGAGGCTGTGCAGGCGCCCGAGGCGCTCATCAAGCTGCGTATCCTATGCTACCATGCCCCTTAAACAATGGGGGAGCGCCATGATCGACTTCTTTTTCTGGACAACCGACAACGGCTACAAGGGACGAATGGGCATGGAGGAATCTGGCCTGCCCTATCGGTTGAACATCATCAACATCCGCAACAAGGACCAATTCGCGCCTGACTTCCTGAAGATCAGCCCAGGCCACAAGATCCCTGCCATCATTGATCACGACGGCCCTGGCGGGCAGCGAATCTCGCTGTGCGAGTCCGGCGCCATCTTGAAATATGTCGCTGAAAAATCCGGCAATGATCTTTACCCCACAGAACCCGTTTCCCGTCTCAAATGCGATCAATGGCTGTTCTACGGGTCGGCGACCTTCACGACGCTGGCGCAGCAGTTTGGCCATTGGGTGAAGCGCAATCCGGAGATCGTGCCCGCCGCGCAGAAGCACTACACCGAAGTGCTGAAAGACATGCTCGCCACGCTGAACACCCATCTCGCCGCCAATGAATATCTAGCTGGCGCCTATACGGTCGCGGATATTTCAGTTTATGCGGACGTGCATCTGCATGGCGTCAGGGATATCGGTCTGGACGACTACCCGCACCTTCGCCGTTGGCACGATGCGATCGAGCAACGCCCTGCGGTCCAACGCGCGTGGGGCCCCCACGAATAGGCAGCCGCGCCTTCGTCCCTCTTGCGGGCAATACCGGACAACTGCGGGGGCGGGTCACGACCGCCTCTCGCCGCCGATATGGGCTTCAACTTCCAGCGTCTGCGCCATGTCATGGCGGCGCCCGAAAGCCCAGGCCCAAACCGCCAGCGAAAATAATCCAAGGCAACCCAGGACAAGCGGAAGCCCCAACCGATCACCCAGAAAGCCAACGATCACTGCGCCGAGCGCCGGTCCGAAATGGGTGATCATCCCATAGATGCTCGCAACCCGCCCCCGCATGTGCGGCTCCACGCTATATTGCAACAGGGTCATGGAACTGACGCGCGTCGCCGATGACGAAAACCCGATGACAAAAACGAACATCAGGGCCACCCAGAAATTGGATGTGAATGCGAGCGCGCAAAAGGCTACGCCCAGCCAGAGAATTGCTGAGATGGAGTAGAAACTCAATCCGGCGACACGATCCCGCCTTGCGATCAGACTGGCCTGCACCATGGCGCCAACGCCAAGGATCGCCGTCATCCATGCCAGCCCATTGGATCCCATTTCATAGACGCCATCAGCGATGGACGGGAGTATGAGATCGATGGAATAGGGGAGCATGGACAGGCAGCCGACGGTAATGATGACCGCCTTGATCCCGCGATGCCCCAGCGTATAGGCGACCCCATCCCGGATGTCGCCAAGCATGTTGAAGGCCCTCTTGCTTGCCTGCGACTGAATCTTGAAATCAGTCTGCAACCTGAACAGGCAGATACTGAAAATGATCGCTCCGATCGCATTGCAGCAGATTGATGGAGCCGTGCCCCAGGCGTTGATGGTGAGCCCCGCCAGCATTGGGCCTACGAGACGCGCGATATTATAAGCTACAGAATTAAGGCCATAGGCCACGGTCAGATCTTCACGCGGCATGAGATTGGGCAGGATGGCTTGATTGGCGGGCAATTGAAAAGCGTTCAATATACCGTACATAAGCGTAAACACGATCAAAACAGGGATATTGATCACTTCAAAATAGTCAAACCCAGCCAGCAAAACACCCTGGACCAGCAAAAGAATCTGGGTGATTCGCAGCATTTTCAGCGCATCGATGCGATCCGTCATCGCGCCGGCGAAGGGCATCACAAGCAGCGCCGGCGCCTGATCCAGCATCCCGAACACGCCAAGCCAGGCGGTGGAGTAAGTGAGCTTCCACACAATCCAGCCAACGGCGAGTTTATACATCCAGCTGGTGGTGTGGGAGACGATGCGCCCGCCCTGGTAAAGCCGATAGTGTTTGTGGCGCAGCGCCCTTCCAAGATTGGACCAGCTTTCGGCCATATGCGCGGGCGCTCCTGTATCACATGTTGTCCGGCAGGGAGAATGAAGTTGGTTAGCTTAACACATTCAGCACTGCGAGGGCTTTCATTGAAAAGTTCGCAGCTCTTCAAGCAACTGGACAGACAATATGCATAATCCCCCCATTTCCAAGCGGTCATGGACGATCAGCGAAACATATCCTGAAATAGTTTCGCCCAACCAGACATCTCATTCTCTATATCGTCGCCCGAGAGCAGGATTCCCTGAAAATTCTTGCCATCAGGCAAGAGTTCCCTGGCGCGCGCAGGAACGTTCGGATTGGTGGGAAGGTAATCATTGTCGCGAAAAATCGCCTGCCCTTCGTCGGAAATCATATAGTCGAAGAACAACTTTCCGGCATTGGGACGGGGTGCGTCTTTCAACACGGCTGCAACATTGACCGTCATCACCGATGGAGACATGGGAAGCCATTTGACAGGGGCGCCCTTGGCGGCGCTGATGACCGAATGATGATTGAACATCATGATCCCCAGCGCATATTCCCCGGCGATGACCTGATCAAGAATCTGCCGGGCCGCCGCCGGGACCCCTGTTATGTTTTGCTTCGCCAGTCCTTGCAGAAGCAGTTTGGTCTTTTCAAGCCCGCGTTCCTTGATCATCAAACCGATAAACCCGGGAGCGCTCGACGGGGCGGCGAAAGAGCCCCAGACCATCTTGCCTTTCCATTTGGGGTCCAAAAGATCGTCCCAGCTTTTCGGCTCCATGCCCGCAGGCACAAGGTCGGTATTGACCGCGATATTGTTGACATAATAATTGGTCGCGACCCAGAAATCCCGGGGATCGGAAATGTCCGGCGCCCAGCTGCGGCTGAAGTCGGGCCGCCAGTTCAGAAGCAGATTTTCCTTCTTCAATTGCAGCATGCTCGTGCCGTCCACGACATCGGCTTGCAAGCGGCTGGCTTTCGCCTCATTCAGCACGCGCAGCGCCACTTCGTTCGAATTGGCCCTGATGTAATTGACCTTGACCCCATATTTCCTTTCGAACCCGGCGACGAGGGGCTGCACGATCTGGGGAATCGTCTGCACCGTGTACCACGTTACCTGTCCTTCTTTTTTGGCGGCTTCAATCAGAGCGGCGTCTGCTGCTCTGGCGACGGACGCCATGGCGCATAGATACGAAACAAGAAGCGTTATGAAGCGAAACTGGTGTTTCATGGCGTCCTCCATGGTTTCCCGGAATGCCCGTAATGATGAACTTATTTCCGCTTAGGAACTGCGGTGTTTGACCAGCATGGCTTCATCCACATCGGTTCCCCAGCCAGTTCCCTTGGGGATCATGAAATGACCATTCTCCAGAGTGAATGGATTGGTGAGGAAACTGCTCCGCCATGGCGCTTCATCGACATCCAGTTCCATGATGCGCAAGTTCGGAACGACAGCGCAGAAATGCGCGCTCATCACGCTCGCCAGAGGACCGGCGAAAGCATGCGACGCCACATTGATTTCGTATGCGTCGCACATGCTGGCCATGCGCAGGGATTCCGGCAGCCCATTGTACATGGCGTCGATGATCGCGACGTCGACGGACCGCTCTTCAAGATAGGGACGAAGCGCCCTTCTGCCGAATATGGCTTCGAGAGATCCAATGGGCGTGGAGGAAGATTGCCTGATGTGCGACAGGCCCTTGGCGTCGAAACTGTCCATCTCGAGCCACATCAGATTGAAGGGCTCCACGGCCTTGGCGAAACGCTTGAAGCCCTCTGTTTTGTAATTGAAATTGAGATCGCAGATGAGGCGCATTTCCTTTCCCGCGCCTTCGCGAAGAGCCGAAAGTTGCGCGATCAAAGCCTCCACAAGATATTCCTCGACATTCAATTCGGGATGGCCGAGGCCACGCGCTGAACCGGGGCTGTGGACGCGCCCACCCTTGTCGTCAAAGACAAGCAGATTGCATTTGATCGCCTTGAACCCGCGCTCACGCGCCTCCTTGCCGGCGCCAATCAGATCTTCGACCCTGCGGATGGCTGGCTTGTCGATCAAAGCGCCATCAAACAGATGGGCCTGTGTGGCGCGCACCACGCCGCAGCGCGACCAATAGACCGGGATCTTCTCGCGCACGGCGCCGCCAAGGAGGTCGGCGACGGAGAGGCCCGCCGCCTTCGCCTTGATATCAAGCAGGGCGTTCATGATCGCGCCCACCGCCTGGGCGTTCAAGCCGCCACTGGTGGTCCGCACGAAAGACAGCATGATATTCTCGACCTGATTCAATTCGAGAGGATCCTGTCCGATCACGACCGCGCCAAGGGTCTGGATCAAACCGGTCAATCCCTTGCGTCCGCGTCGCTCACCATATTCAGACCAGCCCACCAGGCCGGCGTCCGTGCTGATTTTCAGGAAGGCGTAACTGTCCCAGCCCCCGTCGACATGAAAGTCTTCGATCTTGGTGATCTTCAAGGTCCCCTCCAAATGTCGGCCCTGGCCGGGCTCATTCTTGTCCTGATCTTATCTGCAACTGCCTTTTTTGCTAGATGGCTCCGCCGGCGGGGCCTGAAAGCGCCTTGGAGAACGGAGTGGTCCTCAAATGCACAAAAAAAGACCGCCCAGGAGGCGGTCTTTTGGTTGTAACGGCTTGGGTGCAGCCCATGCTGCGCGGGCGCGGGCGCAATGGAGCCCTACTTCTTCCCCATCGCATCTTTCAGCAAGACGACTGTTTCCGGCGTTTGTTTCAGGGCGGCGGCGATCATCTTGGTGATGTCATCGCCATACAGCGGTTCGACAGGCCGTTCCAGCTTCTCGGCGCGGGCCTGAAGTTCCTTGTCCTCCATCGCCTTCTTATAGGCGTCGCGCAAAGCGGCGAGCTGGGCCGCCGGGACCCCGGGAGGACCTGCGGTGAGACGCGCGATCTCGCTCGTGCTCTCGATCAGCGCAAGAAGCTCGAGGCCCTTGGCGTCCTTCAAAAGCGTCTTCAGTTGCGGCGTGTCGCTGTCGTGACCGCCAATCTGGGCGATGTACCGACCAAATCCGTTCTTGATGAACTGATCATAGGACGACCGCGAGGCGATAGAGCCGGTGATTTCGCCGCGCCGCATGGCGAGCTGGTCATCCGAGCCATTGTAACCCGTCTGCATCTTGATCGGCAGGCTCAGGGCCTTTGTCAGGATCACCGTCTCCACAAACGAAGCGCTCCCGACGCCTGCCGTGGCGAAGTTCACCGTCTCTTTCGAGGCTACGAGGTCCTGCCAGGTCTTGATCGGCGACTGGGCGGCGATGGCGAAGACGCGCGCATCCGAGGCGGCCTTGCCGATCCAGGAATATTTATTCAGATCGAACTTCACCCCTTCATTGGCGACGATCTGATTGTAGAGGAGACCGGTGTTGAAGGTCCCGAGGGTCAAACCATCGGCCTTCGACGCGTAAAGGGCGTTGGCCCCGATCAGATGACCCGCGCCAGGCATGTTGCGCACGACAAAGGTCGAGCCAGGCAGATATTTCTGCATGAACTCTGCGACAAGGCGGCCATAGGAATCATAGCCGCCGCCAGGGGCCGTCGCTACGATATAACTGACCGTCTTGCCATTATAGAAGGCGGCGCCATCCTGTGCATGGGCTGAAGCGCCAAGAAGTCCGACAGTCGCAAAGGTGGCGGCGAGACATGTCCGAAAGTGCTTCATGATTTTGTCCCCTCGATGAATCCGTTTTGAGTCTGGCTCACGAGCTACCCAACAGGGCGCCAGTCAGGAACCCGGCGTGCAACTGCAACTTGAGGCCCCAGGTCAGGCCGCCCAGAACGACAGCGCAGCCGATGGCGCTGTAGACGGCCGACCTTGTCCAGGAGCAAAGCGCCTCGCGACGCAGATAGAAGAGCAGGAACAACGGCACGGCTATGTTGAAGCCCAGCAGCAGAATGCCCGCCACGAAGCCGATGATATAGGCCCAGATGACGAACTCGCGGTTGGCGGCGACGCTATCATCGTTTTCAACCACATCGATGCCTGGAGCGATCTGGGCGGCCTCAAACTCCATTTGACGGCCGGTCATTTGGGAGACGCGTTCCTCGGCTTTCTCCATTTCGCTGCGATTGTCCTTCGCAGCGGACGGAGCGGCGCGCTGATCCAGAACCATCTGCAGGACGCAGAGGAGAATCGCTGGCACGCCGACGACGAGCGGCATGAAACGGGCACCCTCGGGATAGCCGAAGGCCACATAGAGCATGGTCGCAAAGACAGCGAACATGAAATAGGTCATGGGATTGCGAACCTTGATCATGAGCCCGCTCCCGCTGGCATGACATTCTTGCCCTTGGCGTTGGTGTAGATGGCGTAGCCGATGGTGGCCACGATCATCGCGATCAGCACCAGCGACAGGGGACGAGTGAAGAAGCCGAAGCCCCAGAGGCCCAGGGCCTTGTGCAGGGACTCCTCGGCGATCTTGCCGAGCACCAGGCCGATCACGAAGGGCGCGCGCGGCCAATCCCAGCGCATCAGCCCCCAACCGATCACGCTGATGCCCATCAGGATGACGAGGTTTTCCCACTGGCCCTCATTGGCGTAGGCGCCGACGGTGACCAGCACGAGAATGAAGGGAACCAGCACCGCGCCATTCACAAAGGTCAGCAGCGCAACCCATCGGGTGATGAAGAGCAGGAAGCTCACGGCGATCAGGTTGCCGAGCACAAGGGCCCAGATCAGGGTCCAGACGAGATCCAGATGCTTGGTGATCATCGCGGGGCCGGGCTGGATGCCCAGGATCAGAAAGGCGCCCATCAGGACCGCCATGCCCGACGAACCGGGAATGCCGAAGAACAGGGTCGGCAGCAATGAGCCGCCTTCCTTGGCGTTGCTCGCGGTCTCGGGGGCGATGACCCCTTCCACGGCGCCATGACCAAAGCGTTCCGGCGTCTTGGAGGTCTGCACGGCGTGCCCGTAACACATCCAGGCCGCCGCCGAGCCGCCAAGGCCGGGGATCATGCCGATCAGGGCGCCGATCATGGATGTGCGGAGCACAAGATTCCAGTGACGCGGGACTTCCATCACACCCTGGAACAATTGCTTATAGGAGAAACTGGCGGTTTCGGCGGAGACAGCGGAAATGGAGCCGCCCCGCGAGGCGAGCGCGATCATCTCCGGCACGGCAAATACGGCCAGCACGCAGGTGACGACGCTCAGCCCATCCCAGAGGAAGAGGTAATCGCCGGCATAGCGAGGCGTCCCGGTCTGCGGATCCATGCCGACGGTGGAAAGGATCATGCCGAAAAGGCCAACGATGATGCCTTTGAAGATCTGCCCCTTGCCCGCAAGAAAGGCGATGAATGTAATGCCCAGAATGGCGAGCAGGAAGAATTCAGCCGGACTGAAGGCCAGAACGACGGGCTCCAGAACAGGGATCATCACGGCGAAAACGCCTGCGCCAATGATGCCACCCACGCCGGAAGCGGTGATGCTGGCGCCCAGCGCCCTCCCGGCTTCGCCCTTCTTGGCCATGGGATAGCCGTCGATGGTGGTGGCGGCGTCATCGCCATCGCCGGGAACGCCGAACATGATGCTGGAGATCTGGCCGCTGGTTCCGTTGACCGCATGCATGGTGAGCAGGAACACGGCGCCCTGGGTCATGTCCATGCCGAAGACGAAGGGAATGGCCAGAGCGATGGAGAGACGCCCGCCGATGCCGGGCGTCGCGCCGACAACAAGGCCAATGAAAACGGCTACAAGCATAAGCCCCATTGTCTGGGGATTGCCTATCAGAGCCCAGAGACCTGCGCCAATAGCATCCATCATAACGGGTTTCCCCTAAATGACCCGAAAGTCTTACCGAGTGAGGGGAAGTAGCAGTAAATCACATTCCAGACAAGAATTGCGTTAGCGGGACTTTTCTGCTCCAAATTTGATATCACGCAACTTCTACGTGAATTGAAAAAACATGCGAGACTAAGGCTGCTCCCTGCCCATCATGACGCCCGCCCGGCGCAGCCCGTCGGTAGCGTCTCTTATCTTTTTCGCACATAGGGCCCCAGTTCTTTTGCTGCGGCTTCAGCGAATGACAAGTCGATGCAGTCCTCCACGCGCAGACTTTTATTGGCCACTTCGCCCTGTTCCTGGAAAAAGGCGAGATCCCGGCGGATGCTCTCCAACGCGGGCTTCCCGTCGGGGTCCGTCGCTTGGGGGGTGATGCTGCGGGCAAGATCCAGCGGGATGTTCAGCTTGCGCGAGAAAATCCCGATGACATCATCGGCGGCGCCATCCTTGCGCCAACGCCCATTCTCAAGGGCGTCGAGATAATCGCGATTGGCCTTCAGGAAGGCGCGCATGAAGCGACCGGCCACATCCGCCCGCTCCTGCCGGAACTTGTCGCCGAAGAACAGGAGGGAAAGCTCATACATGCTCACGACCTCTTCCGTGGGCGCGAATTCGACGGCGAGCCCCTCTTGCGCAACCAGCGTCTTGTAGGGCTCGTTCATGATGGAGCCGTCAATGGCGCCGCTCTTCAAGGCGGCCACCTGTTGAGGAAAGCTCATGAAGGATTTTTCGATCTCCTCATATTTCACGCCGCCCTTGATCGCGGCCTGATTGAGAATCGACAGGGGACCGACGCCGGCCCCGCCCTGCGCGAATCTCAGTCCCCTGAGATCCGACCAGGATTTGAACCGTCCGCTGGTGACGAGTTCCTTCCGGATCATGACGCTTTGATAAATATAGCCAGGCTCCGTGCGCCCCTTGTCCGCGACGATGCGTACGCCCACCTTTCGATCGATTGCGTTGAACAGGCTGACCGCAGTGGCGCCGCCGCCAACATCAAGATCGCCAACGCCCAGGGAAGGAATCATCTTGGCCGAGGCGTCGAAGACGATGAATTCGATGTCGATGCCCTCCTGCCTGAAATAGCCCTTCTCATTGGCGACATGAACCGCGATGTCCCCGGACGTGTTGAGGACGCCCACTTTCACCAGGTCAGCGGCGCTCACCGAAGACAGGCATCCGGCCATGAGGGCGGCGCAGGTTGCGGCGAGGCGCAGGGTCTTCTCGATCATGTCCATCTCCCTTTTTTGCTTGTCTCTTGATTGATCAATATGAGCGCATGTTGCGCGCCTTCATGGCGGGGCCTTGGTCGTTTGCTGACGCACGACGCCCCGGCTTTCAAGGGCGGCGATCTCATCATCGCCCAGATGCAACACCTCCCCCAGCACTTCGCGCGTATGTTGGGCCAGCCGTGGTGGAAATATATGCGCGCGTTCGCCATCATGGGGAAGCTTGATCGGATTGCCCGCCACGCGCAAATGATGGCCCTCGTCGTCGGTGAGTTCAAGAATCATGTTGCGCCATGACACCTGCGGGTTCTCGAGGGCTTCGCCAACGGTGTTCACGGTGCCGACGGGCACGCCAGCGGCCAGCAATGCGTCGACCCAGTCGCTGGCGTCTTTCTCGAGAAACGCCTTGTCGAAGGCGGCGATGATGCGGGCGCGGTGGTAGTAGCGGCCGCGCCGCGTGGCGAGATCGTGCTCCGCCCCCAGATCATGCAGGCCCGCCGCCTCGCAGAGCGACAGCCACATGCGGTCGGTGTTGGCGCAGACCACGACATCGCGGCCATCGCGCGCGGTGAAGGAGCGATAGCTGGGAATGGACTCATGCCCCTTGCCCTGACGGCCGGGAACCGTGCCGGAAGCCAGATAATAGGAGGCCTGATAGGTGAGCATGGCGATCTGGCAATCCAGCATGGAGATGTCGATATAGCGTCCCCGCCCCGTCACATTGCGCGATTCCAGCGCGGCGCAGATGGCGGTGGCCGCATACATGCCCGCCGACAGATCCGCCAGAGGAATGCCTGCGCGCACGGAGCTTCCCTCCGGCTCGCCGGTGAGGCTCATGCCGCCGGAGACCGCCTGGATCACCATGTCATAGGCCGGGCGCTGATGTTCCGGCCCATCCTGTCCAAATCCGCTGATGGAGCAATAGACGATGCGCGGGTTCAATGCGGAAATCGTCTCGTAGGAAACGCCATGTTCCGCAAGGCCGCCGGGCTTCTGGTTCTCCAGCAGAACGTCGCATTGCATGGCGAGTTGCTTCAGCAGCGCCAGCCCTTCGGGCGTCTTATAATTGATGACGATGCTTTTCTTGTTGCGGTTGACGCTGTGAAAATAGGCGCTGTCGCCCGCAATGAAATTCGGGGGCAACTGACGCGTCATGTCGCCGCCGCCGGGCTCCACCTTGATCACCTCGGCGCCCATGTCCGCGAGGATCTGCGAGCCATAGGGGCCGGAGAGGAACAGCGAGAGATCCAGCACGCGAATATGGCCGAGCATTTTGGGGTCCATGCCGCTCATGCCGCCCTCAGGTCTTGAAGATCGTGATGGCGCAGGCGCCGTGGTCGAGGCCCGCGATGCCGCCGCCCGTGCAGTGGGTCAGTCCCACCTTGGCGCCTTCGGCCTGACGGGCGCCTGCCTGCCCGCGCAACTGCCAGATCATCTCGACAATCTGCGCGGCGCCAGTCGCGCCAACCGGATGCCCCTTCGACAGAAGCCCGCCGCTCATGTTGACGGGTATGCGACCACCCACCGAAGTCGCGCCGCTTTCCAGCAACTGGATCGCCTCGCCCTTCGCGCAGAAGCCCAGAGCCTCATAATACATCAGCTCGGCGATGGCGAAGGCGTCATGCACTTCGGCCACATCCACGTCCTGCGGACTGATCCCCGTCTCTTCGTAGATCTCATTTGCCCCGCGTTCGGTGATTTCCGCAGTCGTGATGTCGCGATAGCCCGTCACAAAACGGCCGGAGGTGAGTTCCGCGCCAGCGACCCACACTGGTCTGGTCGTTGATTGCGCGGCAAGCTCGCCCGCGCACAACACGAGCGCGGCTGCGCCATCGCCTGTGGGGCAGCAATGCAAGAGGCCGAAGGGATCGGCCACGGGCCGCGCCGCCATGACCTCTTCCAGCGTCACCGGTTTTTGATATTGCGCATAGGGGTTGAGCGCGCCATGGCGCCGCGCCTTCACGGAAACCTTGGAGAGTTGCTCGCGTGTCAGGCCAAAGTCATGCATGTAGCGCCGCGCCCGCATGGCGTAGAGCGCGGGCATGGTGAGGCCCACATCCACCTCCCAGTCCTCCGGCTGGCCCGGCAGCACGCCGCCGCCCAGCATGGAGAGCTTGTCGATGCCCAGCACCAGCACACGGTCATAACGGCCTGCGGCGATGGCGTAATAGGCCTCGCGAAAAGCCGTGGCGCCGCTGGAGCAGGCGTTTTCGCAATTCACCACGGGCACGCCCGTCATGCCCAGTGGGCGCAAGGCCCTTTGTCCTGCAAGGCGCCCGCCATAGGCGGAGCCACAATAGACCGCCTGAATATGTTTGCGCTCAAGGCCAGCATCCTCGATGGCGCCCTTGACCACAGGCCAGCCGAGATCCTGGAACATGAGTTCGGGATACCGGCCGATGCGCCCCATGGAGGCGCCGATGACAGCGACTTTCCGCATCAGCTCGCCTCCGCAACGGGTTTGAACCGGTGAGACAGCACGGCGCCATCCCCATCGCTGCGCAGTGTTCCCACAATCAGCTCCACCGTCGTATCCAGCGCAGGAAGCTGCGCCACATCCGCCTCCAGCGGCGCACAGATGCGCACGCCATCATCAAGGTCGACATAGGCGATGGCGTAGGGCGAGGGCCAACCCCTGCGCGCGGCGTGAACGACCGAGCAGGAATAAAGCTTGCCACGCGTGGCCAGCGCAAGGTCGCGCTGCTCCGTGCACCAGCAGGCGGAGCAAATCTTCGGTTTGGGAAAGACCTTCGCGCCGCATTGCGCGCATTCCCCGCCCATCATCCGGGGCTTTTGCGCCTCGTCAAAGCCTATCGTGCCAGGCAGCGCATAGCGTGGCTCCAAAGCGCCGGTGCTCATGTGTCCTCCATCCCCTTCTGATTGACCCAGCTTCCCCCGCAGGCGCAGCCCCGTCAATTGGCCCCGTAAACAGCCTTGATCTTCTGCACGAGATCAGGGGTCAGATTGCCGACTTCCTGCACGAGTTCCTGCAGTTTCGCTCCGGGCATGGGCGTCAGCTCGACGCGCATCTTCTCCAGTTCGGAGATGAACTCCCCATCGCGCGTCATGTCCATGAATGCCTTGCGCAGGGCCTCCACCCGCTCAGGCGGAATGCCCGGCGAGGAAAGGATCGCCTTGCCGATCTCGGTGGCGTTGACCACGGCCCTGAGGATCTGCTTTTGCTCGTCGGTCCTGGCGATCTCGACGCAGGTCGGCACATCCGGCAAATCAGGGTGGCGGCTCAACCCATATTGCACGACCACATTGATCTTCTTGTCCCTGATCCAGTCGGGATGGGCCGACTTGTAGGCTTCCCAACTGGTGGAATGTCCGTCGATCTCCCCGCGCTCCATGGCGAGCATCGCCTCGTTCGAGCCGCCATAGCCCATCACGAGCTTGAACTTGGCTCCGAGCACACGGTTGAGCACATTGGGATAGACATAGACCGTGGAGCCTGTGCCCGTCGCGCCAAGCGCAGCCTCCATCGTGAAGGCGTCGTCGATGGTCTTGATCCTGGATGTGTTCCACATGGCCGTCACATTGACGCTCGAGGAGACCCGGCCGATCCATGTGAACTTCGCGGTCTCGAATTTCACGCCGGGCGCGCCCAGCCGCTCATCAAGAATATTGGTTGCGGCCAGAAGGCCCAGCACCGTGCCGTCCTTGGGCGCCACGTTATAGATATGATTGGCCGCCAGAATGCTGCCCGCGCCCGGCATGTTGCGGAACACCACCTGCGGATTGCCGGGAATGTGTCGGCCGATATGACGCGCCACCGCACGACCATAGACATCATTGCTGCCGCCGGGCGGATAGCCGACAATCAATTCGACGGTCTTGCCCATATAGAACTGATCGACGCCCTGCGCGCTTGCGGGGAGAGCCGCCCCGACAAGCAGCGCCGCGCCAATAACAATCGCCCTGTCATGCCTGCCCATCGTTTCCTCACTTTTTTGATGCGGCGCTTTTCGCGTCTCGCCTATTTCAGAAGATCCTTGCCTGCGTTCCAAAGACCCTTGGCCACCACGGAGGCTATGCCTATTTCTCTTGCCGTCTCGGGCGGCGGCGGTTGCGACCCATCGGCGGGTGCAGTCAAATTCGCCTCAAGGTTTCTCGCGAACTGATCCATGATCACCTGCGCGGTGGACTGCATCAGCGCCGTGCCGCGCGCATATTGGGCGATGGATCCCGCGAGCAGAATATCCGAGTCCACGGAAATTTTCGTTCCACCCTCGACTTCTCTCAAGGTGAAGACCACATCGGCTCGCGCCGTGCCACGCGCCTTCTCCTCATTGCCCTGCGCCTTGGCGAGCACACGATAGTTCACCGCATCGCGTTCGATGAAGCTCACCGTTCCCTTGAACTTGAGCGCGATGGGTCCGAGCTTGACGCCGATGGTTCCCACATGGGAATCGTCGGGCCGCGACTCCAGCAATTCGGCGCCAGGCGCGCAGCGTGCGATACGGGGAATATCGTTGAGGACGGTCCAGACCTCCGCGATGGGGATCTGGATTCGCACTTCGTTCCTGATTTTCATGCTGGCGACGACCTCATGATTTCTTTTCGACGGAGCGAACGGCGGTTTCGGCGCCAAGGCCGGAGCGTTGCCGCGCAAGCGTTTGCAACCCGTTCTCCTCCCAGTTGCCTTCGACGGCGTTCTTGGCGAACTGCGTCCAGTCATCGCCCCAGTTGCCGAGTTCATAGCCATGCCAGGGCGAGGGAACTTTTACGGCAGGCAGGCCAAGCTCGTTCCAGATGCCCAGCGCCTCCTCCATGAATTCCTTCTTGGGCAGGGCCAGCGGCGGCATCAGGCGCTTGCGGGTCGCGTCGATCAGCAAGGCCGAATCGCTCTTGCGCTCGCCATATTGCGCGCCCTGTCCGCCGCCGCGATAGGGCAGCACGAGCGTGTCCTCCTTGGGGTTGCAGCGATAGGCCATGGACCACAACACCGCATCGACTGACGAGGGATCAATATCGTCGCTGACCGCGATCACCACCTTGCCGAAAGCGGTGATATAGGAACTGGCCGCCTCCAGCGCGCGCCAGACTTCGCTTTGCGGCGCGCCATATGCGAATTGCAGGAAGATGACCGGCCGCAGATTTGTCAGGGGCTCGTGCAGCACCAAGCGTTTCAGCCCCTTGATGTTCAGGGTCTTGCGCAGATGGTGCAGGAAGAGCGGCTCATAGGCCACTTTCTTGATGACGCTGGATTCGCTGGGCGTGACCTGGCTGATGATGGCGCTGAAGATCGCGTTGCGCCGATGGGTGATGGCGGTCACCTGCATGGGCATGTTGAAGGCTTCCAGCGCCACATAGCCATTGCTCTCGCCAAAGGGCGCTTCGGGCTCGAGCAGGTCCGGCTCGATATAGCCTTCGATCACGATTTCCGAATTGGCGGGGACCAGCAGATCATTGGTGAGGCATTTCACCATTGCCACGGGCGCGCCTGCAACGGCGCCAGCGACCGCATATTCATCGAGGTCGATGCTGAATTTCTGCGGCGCGGTGAAGATGACCACAGGGGCGCCGCCCAGAGCGATGGAGATGGGCATGCGCTCCTTGCGCTCGCGATATTTCAGCCAATGCACCCAGCCGCCAGCCCCACCTGGCCGCGCGACCATGCGCACCACCAGCCGATCCGTCGCCTTTAGGGCCGCGCGATACATGCCGGTGTTCTGCACGAGGGTTTCAGGATCGCGCGTCACGCAGAGGGTGGCGGTGAGATAGGGCGCGGCGTCATAGCCCGGCGTTGAAATGGGGACTGGCAACATGGCGAGGCCGCCGCCGGGTTGCTTCAAGGCGTCGCCTGATATCACGACCTCCTGACAGGCGCCCGTGGCGATGGTGACAGGCGGCACGGGATTGGCGACCGCGTTCATCCACGCGGGACCGATCTCGCTGGTGGGCCTGCCCATGCCCATGGCGTAGATGCGGGGCGAGCCCGCCAGCGCGCCCAGCAACACCGGCATGTCGTAGCGCTTGCCCTTGGAGTCCACCACATTTGTGAAGAGGAAGGCCTTGCGCTCATCTTCGGGCATGCCGCCAATGAATTGCCAGCGCACCAGCGGCTGCAACTGCGTGTCTTTGTTGATGGGCCTGTCGATGCGCACCAGCAGCCCTGCGGCGTCCAGCGCAGCCAGATGTTCGTGCAGATCGCGCGGGGGATTGGGGGCTGCGCTTGTGGTGTCGCTCATGTCCTGGATCCTGTTGGCGCCGCTCAGGCGGCGTAGACGCGGTTCGCGAAGCTGCGCAGCAGGGCTGCGAAATGCACGGGTTGCTCGAGCGGCGCCAGATGGCCCGTATCAAGCTCGCGATAATCAGCGCCAGGAATGGTGGCGGCCATGTCCTTCATGGCGCTCACGGGCGTGGATTGATCGCGCAAGCCAGCGATGACCATGGCGGGACGCCGCATGGTTTCAAGTTGCGTCGCATAGTTCAGATCGCGGATGGCGCGCCAGGACCAGCAATGGACCACCGGGTCCGCCGCCAGAAGCCAGTCGCGCGCCTGCATCACAAGCTCGGGCCGCAGCAGTTGCAAGTCGGCGTCGAACCAGCGCGAGAGGGTCGTCTTCAGCACCGTGGGCATGCCCTTGAGCGCGGCCTGGGCGCGTTGCTCCATAACGGCGCGGCCCTCATCATTGCGCCGATGGGCTGTGTTGGCGATGACCACGCCCGCCAGCAAGTCCGGCGCGCGCACGCTGAGGGCCTGCGCGGTCATGCCGCCCATGGAGCAGCCGACCACAATGGTCGGCGCCTGGCCCACGGCGCGGATAAGTTCGGCCATATCATCGGACAAGTCATCGTGTCCGAAGCCTTCGCTGGGCACGTCGCTGTCGCCATGGCCGCGCGCATCGGGGGTGATGAGGCGGAACTCGTTTTCCAGCTCCGCCACGACCGTATCCCAGAAGGCGCCGCAAAGGCCCACCGGATGCAGGAGCACGATGGTGCGGCCCTGTCCGCGCGAGCGATAAGCGATCCCGAGGCCTGATTGTGTTCTAAAACGCATGTGTGTCGTCCCGTCAGGCGCCCAGGCCTCTGGCCTTGGCGTCGAGCACAAGATCCATGATCCGCTCGGGTGAAATGGGCATCTCCGTCAGCCGCACGTCGAAGGGGCGCAAGGCGTCCTCCACCGCGCTGATGATCGCCGCAATGACCGCGATGGTGCCGCCCTCGCCGGCGCCCTTCACGCCGATGGGATTGAGCGGGGAGGGCGTCTCCGTATGGAGCGTCTCCACATTCGGCACATCGGTGGCCATGGGCAGGAGATAGTCGGCGAAGCTGGTGGTGAGGGGTTGGCCGGTCTCATCGAACAGCAGCCGCTCGAACAGCGCATTGCCGATGCCATGGGCCACGCCGCCCACGATCTGGCCCTCTACAATCATGGGGTTGATGACATTGCCGCAGTCGTGATTGACCAGCACGCGGGTCACCTTCACATGGCCGGTCTCGATATCGACCTCCACTTCAGCCACATGGCAGCTGTTGGCGTAGGTGGATTGCTCCGGCTTGAAATAGCTCGTGGCCTCAAGACCGGGATCGCGATCCGCCTTCATGGAGAAACCATAGAGGCCGACCGCGTTATAGGCGAGTTCGCGGAAGGTCTTGCGGAGCCCCGGCACGCCCCGCACTTCCACCGCGCCGTCCTTTAGTTCGAGATCGTCCGGCGAGACCTCCAGCAGTTCGGAGGCGATTTTCTTGATCTTCTCGCGCACCTCGATGGCCGCCAGATGAACCGAGGAGCCTGCATTCACGGCGGTGCGCGAGGCGAAGGTGCCCATGCCGAAGGGAATGGTCGCGGTGTCGGCGGTCACCACGCTCACATCGTTGTAATCGACGCCCAGATGGTCGGCGGCGATCTGCGCGAGGGTCGTCTTGTGTGATTGGCCCTGGGGCGTGGCGCCGGTGAAGACCACGATCTTGCCGCTGGTGGAGATGCGGATGGTCGCGCCCTCATAGGGGCCGAGCCCGGTTCCCTCCACCGCATTGCTGAGGCCGATGCCGATGTAGCGGCCCTGCTTCAGCGCCGCTTCCTTTTTCGAACGGAAGTTCTCCCAATCCATATGGTCAAGCGTCATCTGCTGGCTCTTGGGATAATCGCCGCTGTCATAGGTGACGGGGCGTCCATCCCTGAAGATGAGGCCAACCTTGTAGGGGAACTGGTCGGGCTGGATGAAGTTGCGACGGCGCACCTCGCCCCGGTCGAGGCCAAGCTCCTGCGCGATGCGGTCCATCATCCGTTCCATGACGAAACAGCCCTGCGGGCGCCCGGCGCCGCGCACGGGGCTGCAGGTGATCTTGTTGGTCATGGCGACGATGAGTTCGAGTTGGTAGTTCGGCAGCACATAGGGGCCGATGACCGAGGTCGCGGCGATCCATGGCAGCACCAGCCCCCAGGTCACGTAGGCGCCGCCATCATGGACGAGGCGCCCGCGCAAGCCCAGCAACTTGCCCTGTTCGTCGACCGCGACTTCCATGTCCCAATATTGATCGCGTTCCTGCTGGGTCGCGACGAAATTCTCGCGCCGGTCCTCGATCCATTTGACGGGCTTGCCCACCGCCATGGTGGCCGCCGCCAGCGCGGCATATTCCACATAGAAGGAACCCTTGGGCCCGAAGCCGCCGCCCACATCATTGGTGATGACGCGCACCTGATTGTCAGCGAGATCCAGCAGGTCGATGAAGGTGCGCTTGAAGCGGTGGGAGCCCTGCGAAGAGGCGTGAACGGTGAGTTGCTCGGTTCCGGCATCCCAATCGGCCACGACGCCACGACATTCAAGAAAGAAGGGCCCGCCGCGATGCAGGGCGAATTGTTCGCGGAAGACATGCGGGGCGTTGGCGAAGGCTCTGTCGGTGTCGCCGATCTTCACGGGCACCTGGGTGACGATGTTGCTTGTGGCGCCGCTTTGGGCGAGCGGGGAGCCAGCGATGATCGCCTCGCGCGGATCGATGGAGGCGGGCAGCACCTCGTAATCGACCTCCACCAGCGCCGCCGCGTCTTCCGCGATATAGCGGCTTTCGGCCACGACGATGGCGATGGCTTCGCCCGCGAAACAGGTCTCGTCCTTGGCGAGCGGCCAGGGCATGAAGGTCTGCTTGATGGCGGGATGGGGCACATAGAGCGGCAGGCGGCGCGAGCGCATGGGCTCGGGCAGATCCGCATGGGTCAAGACGGCGACGACGCCGGGCAGGGCCAGCGCCTCGCTCTTGTCGATGCTCTTGATGAGCGCATGGGCGTAGGTGCTGCGCACGAAGGCGGCGTGCAGCATGCCCGGCAGCTTCACGTCATCCACATAGCGGCCCTTGCCGGTGAGCAGCGCCGGGTCTTCCTTGCGCAGAACGCTGGCCCCGAAAAAACGCATTCCCATCACGCATGCTCCGCTTTGCTGGCGCGTATCTTCGCGGCGGCGTCAAGGCCAGCCTCGACGATGGCCTGATAGCCCGTGCAGCGGCACAGATTGCCGGTCAGCACCTCGCGTAACTCCGCTTCGGTGGGATCGGGATTGTCGCGCAGATGCTCCGTCAGCGTGATCAGCATGCCTGGGGTGCAGAAGCCGCATTGCAGCCCATGGTTCTGGCGGAAGGCCTCCTGCAGGATCGAGAGCGAGCCATCGGCCTGCGCGAGGCCCTCAATGGTCGTGATCGACTTGCCATTGGCCTGCACGGCGAACATGAGGCAGGAGCGCGCGGAATGATCGTCCACCATCACGGTGCAAGCGCCGCAGACGCCGTGTTCGCAGCCCACATGGGTGCCCGTGAGATCCAGCGTGTTGCGCAGGAAATCGGCCAGCAGCAGGCGGCTCTCGACCTCCGCCTCATGGCGCCTGCCATTTACGGTGACGGAAATTTTGCGCATGTCAGGCATTTTGCAGGCTCCTCTGCGCCGCGCAGGCGAGAGCCCGGCGCAGGGCGCGGGCGGACAGGACGCAGGCGAGGTGCTGGCGATAGCGCGCGCTTACATGGGCGTCGTCCATCGCCTCCACGCTCCCGGCGGCGTTTGCGGCGGCCTTGATGAAATCATCATCCGGCGTAGCGCCAGGGGCCTGCTCTTCAAAATCATGGAGCCGCTGGGGTGTTGGCCCCAGTCCGCCGATCACCATGGCGAACCTCTCGATGGCGCCACGCGCATCGAGCGTCAGCAGCACGCCTGCTGAGGCGATGGCGAAATCGCCGTGGCGGCGCGCATATTCCTCGAAGCCCCAGCCGTGATCTTGCGGCCAGGCGTCAAAGGAGACGCGGGTGAGTAATTCGTCGGGCTCCAGCGCGCTGGTCATGAAGCCCAGGGCGAAGTCGCCCATGGGCAGGTCGCGCGATCCCGAGGCGGCCTCGGTGGTGAGCACGGCGTCATGCAGCAGCATGATGGCCGGCGTCTCCGCAGCGGGGTCGAGATGGCACAGGGAGCCGCCTATGGTGCCGCGATTGCGGGTCTGACGATGGCCCACATGGCGCAGGGCCTCGATCAGGATCGGGCAGGCCTGCGCCACTTCCGTCGAAAACTCCACCTCGCGCTGGCGCGTCATGGCGCCGATGGCGATGCGCGCGCCCACCTCAATGCCGCGCAGCGCCTCGATCCCGTTGAGATCCACCAGATGATCTGGCGCCGCGTAGCGAAAATTCATCATGGGAACAAGGGACTGTCCGCCCGCCAGCGGACGCGCATTTTCGAACTTCGCCAGAATGGCGACGGCGTCCCCGATCAAGGTCGGGTCGTGATAGGCAAAGGGGGCGGGCTTCATTCTTCCTCCGGGAACCGCGTCTGACCTGCGCTTTCGCGCAAACCGACAAGCGACCTTTCGGGCATTCAGACCACAGACCAATCCCCCCTGCAAGAAGGGCCTGTTCATTTGCAAAATAAAAAGAAATGATCGATCATTTGTGCTGGAAGGATCGTCATGCGATCCGCTCAAGACGCAAAACGCACCTGCCACGCGCGTGAGGAAACAATGAATTCCGACCAAAAGACCATTCTTGTCATCTGCGCTGGCGGGTTCAGGGCCGCGATGGAAAAAATTGCACCCCTTTTCACGCAAGCAACAGGCGTGGCGGTCCATCTGACCTTTGGCGCGCCCGCCAGAACGCGCGAACTGGTGTCGGCAGGAACCGGATTTGACGTCGCCGTGGTGACGCTCGGCAGCCTCAACGATGCGGCGTCCGCGCAACTGGCCCCAGACACGCGCTTCATCGTGGCCAAAAGCCCCGTTGGCATGGGCCTTCGTGTCGGCCTGGCGCCGCGCGCCATCGACACGGTGGAGGCTTTTGCAGACCTGATTCGCTCCCTGCCGACGGTCGGCCTGTCGGACCCCAAGGCTGGCACCAATCTGGGCAATGACATTCTGGCGGCCGCCACCCGCCTTGGCTTTGGCGCTGATTTGCAATCGCGCGCCCATTTCATCGATGGGCCAGGATCGGTGGTCTCCGCAGCTGTGGCCAAGGGCCATCCTGACGCCGTGATCACGCTGGTGAGCGAGATCATCACGGTGGATGGCGTCACGTTCACCGGCCTGATCCCCGAGGCCATGGGCCTTGGCACGCCTTTCGTCGCGGCGGCGGGCAAACAGGCGCAATCGCCGGAGCCGGGGCGTCAATTGCTCGCCTTTCTGCGCGGCGAGGCGGCGCTCGCCATCATGCAGGAAACAGGGCTCGTCGCCGGGCCATAGGCCGGTGCGGAAAGAAAATATCCACCCCTTTCTCCGTCCGTGATAATTCACCCATGCTTTGCTGGATCGTGCATGGCCTCTCACGGGCCAGGGCGTTCGGATCGGGCATTTGAGGACAAAGCGTCGATGATCACCAATGTGCCCGATGTCATCCGGATCATCGCGGATCTTCCCGCCCAAAGCGCCGTTCTCGACATCGGCTGCTTCGGCTGGCGTCTGGCGCGAGCCTGCAGGGATCACGGCCATCGCATGATCGGCCTTGACCGCAGCGAACCTCCGGGCCGTCCTGCGGACGCGGGCTTCGCCGTGATGAACGACGCGCAGATCGATCTTGCCGACGACAGTGGCCAACTGACCGTCGCGGCGCATGTTCTCGAACATATGGATCGACCGATCCCGTTCTTCGCGGAATTGGCCAGGGTAACGGCGCCGGGCGGGCTGATCTGGATCGAGGCGCCCAGCGAACTCTCGGCCATTCCGCGCGCTTCGGATGATCCCGCCGACCACGCCTTTATCAGCTTCTGGGATGATCCGACCCATGTGCGTCCATGGACCCCTGCCGCCTTCTATCGCCTCGCCCTGTCATGCCAGTGTGTGCCGCTGGGTTGCGGCCGCGCGGAAACCGGGGGCATTCCGGTATCGCGCATGCTGGCGCGCAAGCCCTTCGATGTGCAGGGCCGCCCGCAAACCACCTATGTGAGCCTGCTCGGGGTGGAGCCTGGCCTCGAGGCGGCCTGGCGCGCCACATGGCCATCGCAGGAAGACGCCTTGAAGCTGATCACGGGCGCGAAGTAAGCGCGCCGCGCAAGGCTCAAGTCTACCTCCATTGCAGGGCTGGCGCCTGTGAACGGTTGAGGTTTCATCAGCAGGGCGTTCGTCGTCGATGACTGCGCGAGACTGGACCTTCGCTGATGGCCAAGAAATCCGATGCGCAAGCAAGCGCTGAAGCTGAAGTTGGCGTCTTCCAGCGTGGCCTTGGGCCGTTCGTGGTCGCGGGCGAACTGACCCGCATGCCCATTGTCTTCACCAATGCGCGCGATCCCGCCTGCCCCATCATTTTCGCCAATGACAGCCTGTTATCGCTGACCGGCCATCATCGCGCCGAATTGTTGGGTGAAAGCATCTATTCGCTGATAGCGGAAGATGCCGATGAAGGCGTTGTTTCCGCCATCAAGCGCGGCTTTCAGCGCGGATCAGGCGTTGATTGCGAAGTGAAATGCCGTCGCAAGGATGGCGGGGTCTTCTGGGCCGCGCTCTTCGTCAACCCGGTATTCGACAAGGAAGGACAGATCATTCAACATTTCGTCTCTTTCTTCGATCTTACGAAACACAAGCAGGCGCAAGCGCAGGCGAAGATGCTGATCGAAGAGATGAACCATCGCGTCAAGAACACCCTGGCGACGGTTCAGGCTATCGTGCGGCAAGCCTTGCGTTCGGATGCGGATCGACCAACCTTGCGACACATGATCAAATCACGCCTTTCCGCCCTGACGCGTTCCCACGATCTGTTGACGCGGGAGAAATGGAAAGGCGCAGGCCTGCGCGAGATCATCGGTGGAACGCTCGCGCCCTTCAGATCCAATGAAGGGGAGGAGCAGCGCTTCGTCATCACTGGCGAGCCCATCCGTTTTGCGCCCAAGGCTGCGCTGGATCTGTGCATCGTGTTCAATGAACTCGCCACCAATGCCCTGAAATATGGGGCGCTCTCGAGGGTTGGGGGTTCCGTGCATATTGACTGGAAACTCGAACCCACGCCGCAGGGGCGGCGCCTTGTGCTCACATGGCGGGAGCTTGGAGGGCCTGCGGTCAAGGCGCCCGCTCATCGCGGCTTCGGCACGCGCGTGATCGAGCGGGGCCTCGCCCATGAACTCGGCGGAACCGGGCATCTGGACTATCAACCCGAAGGACTGGTTTGCACCATGAATATTCCCCTGCCGGAACCTCAGAATGGATAAAGTCGCCAAGGGGCTTCGGTTTCTCGTCGTCGAAGACGAAATGATGGTGCTTCTCATGATAGAGGACATGCTGGCGGATCTTGGCTGCGAGGTGACAGCCTCCGCAGCCACCGTGCAGAAGTCGCTGGAACTGCTCGCCACCCAGTCCTTCGACGCCGCCCTGCTCGACATGAATCTGAATGGCGAAACGAGCGAGGCCGTCGCAAAGGCTCTGGTCACTCAAGGGGTGCCATTTATTTTCTGCACTGGCGGCGATGTGCTTGATGCGGCGCCGGAGTTCCGCGATCATCCCTGCTTGCGCAAACCCTTCAGCTATGAGGATCTCGCAGACAAGCTCAGTGAGCTTCATCTTCAGCCCCATTGACCCATGGCGCCGCTTTATCTCTTCGCGAATCCCGCCCGCAAGAGCCGCACAAGCGCAAGATCCAGCGCCGACAGGAATTCCGAGCGCTGCTTGGGCGAGAAAGGCGCGGGGCCTCGCGTGGTCTCCCCCTGCGAGCGCAACTGATCCATCAGATTGCGCGTCGCCAGCGCCATGCCCATGGATTGGTCGGTAAAGGCGCGACCATTGGGGGCGATGACATTGGCGCCCGCCTTCATGCAGCGCGCCGCCAGCGGCACATCGGCTGTTATCACCACCACGCCCGGCCGCGCCCGCTCCGCGATCCAGTCATCGGCGACATCTGGGCCAGCTGGCACCACCACGCGCTCGATCATCGGGCTGCGCGGCACATTGATCCAGCTGTTGGCGATGACGAAGGTCTTCACATCATGGCGATCCGCCACCTTGTAGGTCTCGTCCTTCACCGGGCAGGCGTCGGCGTCGATCATGATCAGGATCGGGCCTTTTTCATGCGTTTCGTCCATCGGTTCTTCCGGCGCCTTTCGTCGATTGCTTCCCCGATGGTAGGCGATCCCTGTATGATGGTCGATCTTTTCAGCAGGCGGCGGGCGGAACCCAGCAATGAGCGACAAATTGGCGGAGGCCCTGGCAAGGCTGGACGATCTCGAGGTGCGAATCGCCCATCAGGACCATATGACGGCCGAGTTGAACGAGGTCATCACGGCGCAATGGCAGAAGATCAGCGTGCTGGAACGCCAGCTCGCCCATCTGCGGGAGGAGGTGCAGAACAGCGCCCCGCAGCGCGACGGGCCGGAGCCGCCGCCCCCCCATTATTGAGCCGCGCGCCCTATTCCGGCTCGATGCCCACTGATTTGATGATGGCGCCGAAGCGGTCGATGCCATCCACCATCATGTCATGCAGCCGCTGGGGCGGCCCGCCCAGCATGGCGTAGCCCGCATCCTGAAAGCGCGCCTGCATGTCGGGCGTCGCCAGAATCTTGGCTATCGCGGCGTTGAGTTTCGCGATGATCGGCTCGGGTGTACCCTTGGGCGCAAAGAAGCCGAACCAGGTCGGTGGCTTGCGGAAGGCGGGGATCGCCTCGGTGATCGAGGGCGTATTGGGGCGGCGCGCGAAGCGCTCGGGTTCCAGCATGGCGATGAGCTTGGCTTTGCCCCCATCCACCTGCGCCGCCGCTGTCGACATGGCGGTGAAGAGCACGGGGATATGGCCCGCGATGAGGTCGCTCATGGCGGGATCAAGGCCGCGATAGGGCACATGGGCCATCTGCACGCCCGCTGTCTGCTTGAAGAGTTCGCCCGTCAGGTGGAACACCGAGCCATTGCCCGAAGTGCCATAGGAGACCTTGCCCGGATTGGCCTTGATCCACTCGACCAGCTCCTGAACCGTGTTGGCTGGGACGGAGGGATGCACCACCAGACAGGTCACAGGCTCCACGGCGGCGATGATGGGCTCGAAATCCTTCACGGGATTGTAGCGCAGGTTCTTCGTCAGATGCACCGCCGTCACATGGGTTCCCGAGGTCGCCAGCAGGATCGTGTAGCCGTCCGGCGCGGCGCGCATGACCTGTTCGGTGGCGATGGCGCCATTTGCGCCGGGCCGGTTCTCGAAGACCACCGTCTGGCCAAGCGCCTCCTGCAGCTTAGCCGCCACGGGACGGCCGACAATGTCGACCGGGCCGGGCGGAAAGCCCAGGATCATCTGGATCTGGCGCGTGGGCCAGGTCGGAGCTTGAGCCTGCGCCTGCGCGCCCATGAGGCCGAAGGCGCCCAGAACGGCGGCGATGGCGCCGATGCGCCCGATTTTTTTCAACATTCTATCCTCCCGGCGATCTTGTCAGGCGCCCATCACCGGCTTCACGTCGGCGGATGGGGTCGCCCATTTTTTCTGTGGCTGGCCATTGGCGATGGCGCGCAATTCGCGCAGCAGGATGCGCCGCCAAGCGACGATGCCTGCATCCGAGCGGCCGAGGAACTCGTTTTCCCGGTCCGCGATGCGTCCCTGTCCCGCCTGCACGGCGATGTCCTGCACACGGGCGAGCTGGGGATGGCGCACATCCTCATAGACCAGCTTGCCGCTCCACAGATCGTTGACGACATCCATGACCGGGCGGAATTCGCCCGCCTCGGCCTCCATCTCGCGACGCTTGGCCCAGTATTTCTCCGCCTCCGCCCCGCTCACATGGACCTTGCTGGTGGCGAACCAGCGGCAGTTGTGATCGTCCACGGGGGTGAAGATGAGGATCAGCTCCGGCCAGCCGCCGACCCCGCCCATGCCGAACATGGGCGGCACGAAGACCCGCACCGCGTTGGGCGCATAATGCAGTGTGTGGCGCACCTCGCCGGTCTTGCGGCGGCCGTAGCGCATCATGCCCCAATCCGTTTCCTCGGCGGAGATGATGGGCAGGTCCTGGGCGATCTTGGCATGGGTGCCGCCTGGCGCATGGGTGAAGGCCACATGCACCTCGTCCATGCTGTTCTCGAAGCACTGGAGGTAATTGCAGGGCGCCTCGGTGGAGGGACGGATCTCGATCACGCCCTCGCCCTCGGGCTCGGGGAAAGGCGGGAAATGGGGCGGCTCGCCCTCGCCGAAATAGGCGAAGACGAGGCCCATGTGCTCGCCCGTAGGCCAGGTCTTGATGCGGACCTTCTCGTTATAGCCGGGCTCTTCGGCGGGCTGTTCTGTGCAGGCGCCGGAGCAATCGAACTTCCAGCCGTGATAGACGCAGCGGATTTCCTCGCCTTCGACCCAGCCCAGATGCATGGGAGCCCCGCGATGGGGGCAGCCCCGCGCCGTCACCTGCGCCACACCGGATTCCGTGCGGAAGATCACATAGTCCTCGCCCATGATGCGGATCGGCTTGGCGCGGCCCGCAGGCAGATCGTCGCTGTCATGCACCGCAATCCAGAACTGGCGCATGAATATGCCGCCCGGCGTGCCCGCCTGAGTGGTCGCAAGGTCTACGTCATAGCGCTTTTTGGCGTCCGGATTCATGTGCGGCGTTTCTCCCGAGGTTTATCTCGGCGCCATTTAGCCTGTCTGGCCTGTCGGCGGCAAGGCGCCGCCTCAGGCCTGTTTTTTCAGGCCATTGGCCCAGGGGCCTTTGGGGGCGGAAGCCGAGGTCTCCAGCGCAAAGCGGGGCATGCGTCCGCCCGCATATCGCACCAGCGCGTCAATCCGATCGGCCACCGGGGGATGGGTGGAGAAGAGCCCCAGAACTCCCTCCAGGGGATTGCAGAAGCACATGGGCTGGATGGCGGAGGGCATGCGCTCGAGCCTCGAGTTTGTCTCCAGCTTCAGCAACGCCCGGATCAGCGCATCCGGGTTCTTCGTCAGTTCGACGGCGCCAGCGTCCGCCAGAAACTCCCGGCGGCGTGAAATGGCCAGACGGGAGTATCGGGAGAGACAGCCCGCCAGGACCACGAAAATGACGCCGAGCGTCATCACGACCACGCCGGCGACACCTTTTTTCGCCGCCACTTCAGACGCGTTTGCGGTGGAGGAGATGGCGCCACGATCCGTCTGCGCTCGCGCGCTCGCCCGCAGGGCGTCGCCCCAGAATTCGATCCACCCGCCAATGACGGTCGCCGTAAACATCAAGGTGATGTCGGCGTTGCGGATATGGGTCAGTTCGTGGGCTAATACGCTTTCCAGTTCGTCCTTATCCAGAATTTCCAGCAACCCGCTGGTGACGGTGATGGCGGCGTTCTCCTTGTCGAACCCGCTGGCGAAGGCGTTGGGGGCGGGATCATCGATCAGCATCAGCGCGGGCGTGCTCAGCCCGCGCGAGATGCACAGCGGCTCCAAAAGGCCATGGACATAGGGCCGTTGCGGGCCGTCCAGCTCGGTGGCGCCCGTCGCCCCGTCGACGATGTTGCGGGCCCGGAACATGGCGAGGCAGACCCAGACGATCATGCCCCCGACGAACCATGGCGCGAAGGAATGGCCATTGAGCATGGCCTGGTCCAGCAAGGCCTCGATACTTTGGCTGCTTGATATGTTTCGATCAAGGGGATCGAGCCCCGTATAGATCATCGCCAGCCCGAAGCCGACGGGAATGCTGGTCGCCACGAGAAGGGCGAGCAGCAGGCCCGACAGGATCAGGTTGGATCTGATCTGCGAATAGAGCCCGAAGACCGGCGTCATCGGGGGATCAGAAGCTGACGGAGGGGGCAGCCTGCAGCGCGGGCCGCTCCTCGCCCACGTCAAAGAAGGCCTCCTGCCGGAACCCCGCCGACCCCGCAAAGAGCATGGCGGGGAAGGCCTCGATGGAGGCGTTATATTCGCTGACGGTGTTGTTGAGGAAGCGCCGGGCGGCGGCGATCTTGTCTTCGACGGCTGCGAGTTCGCCCTGAAGCGACAGGAAGTTCTGGTTCGCTTTCAGGTCCGGATAGGCCTCCGCCAAAGCGAAAAGCCGCCCCATGGCGCCCGAGAGCGCCGCCTCCGCGCCCGCGAGTTCAGCGGTCCCCCTGGCCGAGGCCGCCGCATTGCGGGCCTTGATCACGTCGTCGAGCGTGCCGCGCTCATGGGCGGCGTAGCCCTTCACGGTTTCCACGAGATTAGGGATGAGGTCGCGCCGCTGCTTCAGCTGCACGTCGATGTCCGACAGGGCCTGTCGGCAGCGCTGGCGAAGGGCGACGAGGCCATTGTAAACAAAGATCAAATAGCCAAGCGCCAGAACCAGGACAAGAACGGCTATGAGGAAGGGGTG